>DAOTMQ010000103.1:1336-11547 GCA_035450385.1 Kiritimatiellia bacterium
CCAAGTGTCGCCGACGCCGATGCTGACATCGAGCGGCACGCCGATGTCGAGTACGGTGGTCATAGCCTGCTTGACCAAATCGCGCACGGTATCGACCTCCGCTCTAGGTACATCGAAGAGCAGTTCGTCATGAATCTGCAACACCATGCGCGTGGCCAGGCGACGTTCGTTCAACTCGCGGTAGACACGCACCATCGCCAGCTTGATCAGATCCGCCGCCGTCCCCTGCACCGGTGTGTTGATGGCGTTGCGTTCGGCTGACTGGCGCGAGGTGGCGTTGCGCGAGTTGATGTCACGCAGGAAGCGGCGGCGCCCCAGCAGGGTTTGCGTGTAGCCTTTTTCACGGGCGTCGGCAATGGCGCGCTCCATGTAGGTCTTGACGCCGGGATACTGTTCGAAGTAGGTATCGATCAGATCCGCCGCCTGTTTGCGCGGTACGTTCAGGCGCTGGCTCAAGCCGAAGGCGGAGATGCCGTAGATGATGCCGAAGTTCACCATCTTGCAGGTCGAGCGCATCTCGGGCGTGACGAACCCCGGCAGAACGCCGTACACGCGCGTCGCGGTCTCGGTGTGGATGTCCGCTCCACGCTGGAAGGCTTCGATCATCCCCTCGTCGCGGCTGAGCGCTGCCATCACCCGCAGCTCGATCTGCGAGTAGTCGGCCGAGAGCAGCACATGCCCCTCGTCACGCGCCACGAAGGCGTTGCGGATGCGCTGGCCGCGTTCGGTCCGGATCGGGATGTTCTGCAGGTTGGGATCGGATGAGGAGAGCCGACCGGTTTCCGTCAGGGCCTGCGAAAAGGAGGTATGCACGCGGCCGGTGGCGGGATCAATGCAGGCCGGCAGCTTGTCCACGTAGGTGGATTTGAGTTTGCTGCACGCGCGGTATTCGAGAATCTGCGGGATGATCGGGTGCCGGTCTTGCAGTTTGACCAGCACGTCTTCGCTGGTAGCATACTGGCCGGAGGGCGTACGCGCTGCATTGGGGTCGAGCTTCAGGTGATCGAAGAGCACCTCGCCCAACTGTTTGGGCGAAGCGGGGTTGAAGTTGCCGCCGCCCAAGTCGCGGATGCTGATTTCGAACTGGAGCAGTTCGCGATCCAACTCGCGGCCATAGTCTTGCAGTTCCTCGGCGTTGATGCGTACGCCCTCGTTCTCCATCTCCACCAGCACGGGGATCAACGGCTCCTCGCACTCGGTCAACGCGCGCATGCACCCGGCTTCCTGCGCTTCGCGGCGCAACAGCCGATCAAGCTGCAAAGTGACGTCCGCATCTTCGGCGGCGTAGTCGCAGATTTCCTCGGGCTGCAGCTCGCCCATGTTACCCTGCTCGACGCCCTTCTTCTTCTCGCCGATCAGCGTCGTGATGGGGATGGTCGTGTAGTGCAGATATTGACGCGCCAGATAGTCCATGCCGTGGCGTTCGGAGGCGTCCAGCACGTAGTGGGCGAGCATGCTGTCGTGCAGTTCGCCACGCGGCGTGATGCCGTACCGGCGCAAGATCGTGAGATCGAACTTAGCGTTATGGCCGATCTTGACGGTGGCGGGATCACTGAAGAGCGGCGCGAAGCGCGCCAGCAATTTACGGCACGCCTCGTCATCTTCGGGCACCGGCACATACCACGCCCGCCCCGGCGCGGTGGCGAAGGAGAGGCCGACCAGCCGGTCATGGCGCGGGTCGAGGCCGGTGGTCTCGGTGTCGAATGCCCAAGCCGGTGCCTCACCCAGCGCGCGCAGCAACGCGTCGATCTGCGCCTCGGTCTGTGCGCAGATGTAAGTGTGCGGCACATCGGCCAGCGTTTTAAAGGCATCCTCAGCGGTTGGTGCGCCGCCCTCGAAGGCATCGCCCAGCAGGCGCTTGCCGAATGCGAACAGCTCGTATTTCGTGAGCACGGCACGTAGTTGCTCCATATCCGGCTCGCGGCGGACCAGGTCGTCCAGTTCAACCGGCACTGGCACATCGGTGCGGATCTCAGCGAGCATACGGCTCTGGCGGGCGCTCTCTGCCCCATCCGCGACTCGTTCGGACAATTTGCCTTTGAGTTCTGCGGCGTTTGCGAGAATGGTCTCCATGTCACCATACTGCGCGAGCAGGGCGGTGGCGGTCTTATCGCCCACGCCCGGAATGCCCGGGATATTGTCCGAGGCGTCGCCAGCCAGACCGAGGTAGTCGATCATCTGGGCAGGCGAGGTGAGGTTCCAGTGGTTGCAGACCGCCTCGACATCGTAGATCTCGGCTGGCGTGGAGGCCTTGCCGGGACGGAAGAGATAGGTGGCGGGACCGACAAGCTGCGCCACGTCCTTGTCGGGCGTCGCCAAGTAAGTGGTCCAGCCGGGTTGCTCGGCGGCGCGGGCGGCCAGCGTACCCATGACGTCATCCGCCTCGAAGCCGTCAACACGCAGGATCGGCAGACGCAATGCCTCGGCCAGTTCGATTGCCATGGGGATCGACGCCGCGAGGTCTTCGGGCATCTTCTGGCGCTGCGCCTTGTAGAGCGGGTAGCGCTCATGACGGAAGGTCGGGGTCTCCGAATCCAGCACCAGAGCGACATGCGTAGGCTCCTGCTCGTTCAGGATCTGCAACAGCGTGTTGGCAAAACCGGTCAGCGCGGAGGTGTTGATACCGGTACTGGTCATGCGCGGCGTCTTGAGGAACACAAAATGCCCGCGGTAGAGCAACGGCATGACATCGATCAGAAAAAGTTTTTTTGGCTCGCTCACGGCAGTGTCTCCGGACACACGATAGCAAACGCACCCCCGTGTGTTTGCAGTTCAGTATAGCGACGCAGGCTGACGGATGTCGAGCCAACTAATTTCATTTGCCCATCCGTCACTCTTTCACTATCATACCGGCCATTCGTTACCCGTTTTCGATTGCCGGAACCATGCGCGGATGTATGAGCCGGCCGAACACCAAAAGGAGTATACCATGGCTTATCAGATTACAGACGCATGTGTGGCCTGCGGCCTGTGCAAAGACGCTTGCCCGGTTGAGGCGATCAGTGAGGGTACGCCCATCTACACGATCGACCCCGACGCATGCATCGATTGCGGCAACTGCGCCGGCGAGTGCCCGAACGAGGCGATCATTGCAGGTTAATCGGCCAATCGGCCGCTGATGCCAATGCGGCAGGAGCGATCCTGCCGCCTTTTTTTTACAGTTCCCCATGCGCATCGCCATCGTTTCAGACTTGCATGCCAACCTGACGGCCTGGCGCACCGTGCTGGCCGACTTGGCAGATATGAAGGCCGAGCAGATCATCTGTTTGGGCGATGTCGTGGGATATGGGCCGCATCCGGTTGAGCTACTGGAATCCGTTTACAGCGTGGTGAACGTCACACTGATGGGTAACCACGACGCGGCCGTGTGCGGTCGATTGCCGACCGTCACCTTTTCGCCGCGCGCCGCAACAGCCGTAGCCCACCACCGCGAGTTGCTGACACCCGCCGCGCTCGAATGGCTGGCGCGGCTTCCGCTGACTTACGAGGGCCCCGGGTTCCGCTGCACGCACGGCGAGTTCTCCAAGCCGGGCGAGTTCCGGTATGTCGTCGCGCCCGAGGACGCCCTACCCTCTTGGCACACCACCCCCGAGCAGTTGCTTTTTGTGGGCCATTCGCACCGACCCGGGATCTATGTGATCGGCGCAAGCGGCGTGCCGCACTTTATCGAGCCGTTTGATTTTGAACTGGAGGAGGGCAAACGTTACCTCATCAATCCGGGCAGCGTCGGCTATCCGCGCGTGGGCGACTGTCGCTCGTCCTACTGCATTTACGATGACGGGTCGCGCTCAATCCTCTTCCGTCAATTGCCCTTCGACACCGCTTCCTACCGAGCGGCCATGCACGGCGTCGGGATGGACGATGACCCTTGGGTGCAGCAAAAGGCCGCGCAACAGCATGTGCCGGTGTTGCGCGATGCGCCAAAGTTTGGTAAAGCCCAGCCCCAGCCCGCCGCGCCGTGCGACACGCAGATGGACGATGCGCGCCCGGCAGCCGCAACGCGGGGCGTCCCTCCCCTAAGTCGGCGCACACGTCTGCTTGCGGTAAGCGCACTTATTGCGGGCACAGTCCTGCTCGCGGGACTGGGAGCCTTCCGCCTTGGTCGTACTAGCGGACAGCCGCAGCTCGCCATTTCGGTGCCACCGTACGATCCGCCTCCCCTAGCGGCCTATCCACTCGCGCCGTATGACAAAAACCTGCTGCCTCTCCTGCCGCCCGCCTTGGACGATAACGGCCGTCTGCAAGGCTGGCGCTACGCATTCGAGGACCGCAGCAAGCAGACCTTCCGTACGGGCTTGCGCGACGGTAAAACGACGCTGCTCATCATCAACTCTTCCGCCTGTAAGGCACGGTTGGAATCGCCGCTGATCAATCTGGCCGGTGCCGGTCTGCATGCGGTCCGGATGCGTGGACGCATCAGGAAGCCCGAGCCGTTCTCCGGTACTGTCTTTTATCAAGTAGTGCTGTACACCACCGCACCGGACGGCTCGCAACATCAAGTACACATGGAGCCTTTTGAGATGCGCAGCACCAAGCGCAAACTGTCGCCGCCTGGCGCGGAGCGTAATGTCTCCATCAAACTCAGCAAGCAGATCACGCATCTGCGCTTCCGCGTCGAGGCCGATTTCACAGGCACGCTGGAGATCGAACAACCGTTCCTGACCGCCGGCAACAAACAGCAAAAGGAGGCTCGCCCATGATCAAGAGTATCGCAAACGAGGTGTGGGCCTATGATTGCGAGTGGGTGCCCGATCTACGCGCCGGACGTCTGGTTTACGGTTTGCCCGAAGAACTGCCGGACAGCGAAGTGCTGCACGTGATGTGGGAACAGGGCGGTGCCACTCCGGAAAACCCGATGCCCTTTCTGCGCACCGTGATCTGCCGCGTGGTTTCAATCGCGACCGTCATCCGCCGCACACTTAAAAACGGCGAGGTGCAGCTCTTTCTCTCAACGCTGCCCGAAGCACCGGAGGACACCGCGCAGGACGAGGCCTACATCCTGCGCCGCTTCCTGGCGGACGGCGTGGGCGCACACCGACCGCAGCTCGTGGGCTTCAACTCGCGCAACGCCGACCAGCGCATCTTGACGCAACGCGCCATTGTGAACGGGCTCTCGCTCAGGCACTTGTGTGAGCGCATCAATGCCAAGCCGTGGGAGAGCAACGACATCGATCTAATGGACTTGGTCGCTGGTTTCGGCAAGTCCTACGCCGTCTCGCTGCACGAGATCGCCACCCTCTGCGGCATTCCCGGCAAACTAGACACGACCGGCGATGACGTCTGCGGCCTTTGGTATCGCGGCGAGCGCCGCAGGATCGTCGAGTACAACGCCTTCGACGCGCTCACCACCTATCTCCTGTGGCTGCGATTGGCCCACTTCTCAGGCTGCTTCACGGCTGACGACTATGTCGCTGAACAGCGTCGTGTCGTACACCTGCTGGACGAGCGGATCGCGCGCCCGGAAGACGCCTACCTGCGCGTTTTCCGCGACGCCTGGCGTGACCTTCAGGCGCGCACAGGCCAGCTCGACAACGGTGTCTTCGCGGATGACGAGGATTAAGCACCTGGCTTAGTGTACGCCGCGCTGGCTCATCTGGTAGAACGCGATCAACCGGCGCACTTCCGGCAGATCGGCCACCTCGTATTTCACGCGCTCCAGTGCTTGGGTACGGTTAAGCCCCTCGCGGTAGATCAGTTTGAACGCCTCTTTCAGTGCGTTGCGCACGTCAGCCTTAAAACCGGCGCGCTGCAGGCCGACTACATTGGGCCCCACGACTCGCGGCACATCGCCCGATGCGTCGATCACCATGTAAGGCGGGCAGTCCTGCCGGACTTTTGATGCGCCGCCGACCATCGCAAACGTGCCGATGCGGCAGAACTGGTGTACACCGGCGAGGCCACCGATGATCGCGTGATCTTCGACCGTCACCTCGCCGGCCAGAGTCGCCACATTGGACATGATCACGTTGTTGCCGACATTGCAGCCGTGCGCGATATGACAATAGGCCATGATCAGACAGCGCTGTCCCACACGGGTGACCTCGCCCGGTTTTGTACCGAGATGCACCGTGGAAAATTCGCGCAGCACCGTTTCGTCGCCGATCTCGGCATAGGTAACGTCGCCCTCTTTGTATTTGAGGTCTTGCGTTTTCATGCCGACGCAGGCAAAGGGGAAAATCTGACAGCGCTGACCGATCGTGGTATGGCCGCTGACAAATGCGTGCGCCTGAACCTCTGTGCCGGCCCCGATTGTGACGTGCGGACCGATGATCGCGTACGGTCCTACCGTCACCTCGCTATCCAGTGTCGCCTGGGGGTCCACAATTGCGGTCGGATGAATCGTCGCCATACTTTTCGTACTCCTTGTTTCGCCCTATACAGGCGCGCTAGAGGTTTTTCGGGATGAGATAGCTCACCAGGATGCCGCAGATCACCACAGGCAACCAGATGAAAACGTAAGGTCGGGACCAGTCATGCTTGTCCATCGACTGGAACAAAATCACGAAGAGATAAAAGGTCAGCGCGACCATCAGACTGATGGCCATGCCGATCGTCGATTCTTTACGGTGCGAGCGGATACCGAGCGGCACACCGATCAGCACGAAGCAGATCGAGGCGCAGGCGCAGACCAGACGGACCTGAAGTTCCGTGCGGTGGATGCACAGCAGTTTGCGCTGCACGGTGCGCGGCAGCGCATTTTCATTTGCGCGTAGCACCTTGATCTCCGCGCACAGTTCATGAAAACGGAAGTCCTTCTCCTTACGTTTGCGAGAGCGTTGGCGCATGGCGTCGGGGATCACATGGCGGAAGCGGCTCGCCGACGCGACGCCCGGCCGGTTGACATCGATCGGATCAACGCGCACATCGTACATGTCCAGCACGATATCGGCTCCGTTGGTGGAGACCAGCGCCTTTGCGGCACGGATTTCGCGGGTGACCTCCTCGCGGCTGTAATCGAAAATCAACAAATCATGCAACCAATTCCCCTCCTTGCGCTCAAAGAATATCTTGAGCTTGGGGTAATCGTCAATCATGCGCCCCGGATCCAGCAGGTCGAGGCCGACGTCAACGCTGACCAGATTCTTCAGGTTGCGCCGCACATCGTGACTACGGGGCACTACCTCGTTGTTGATATAGAAGCCGAACAGGGTGCAAATCAGACCAATCAGCACCGGCCAACGTATGACACGCAGCAGGTTTACGCCGCACGCCCGCATCGCCGCGATCTCACTGTCAGCCGACAGGCGGCTGAAGACAAGGAGCGCACTGACCAACAAGGCAATCGGGAGGGTGAACTTCAGCGTTTCCGGCAGGCCCACCAGCAGGAAAAGCCCGATCGCTCGCAACGGCAGCCCCTCAATCAGCAGACGCGCGATCCGCACCAGCAGGCCGATCGAGAGCACGAACGACAACACCAGCCAAGCCAGGAAAAACGCGGCCAGGAAGGCTTGCAAGACATATCGCTCAATGATCCTCATCGCGCCGAATAATAGCAGAAGGCCGCGAAAGAAACCATCGTTTCCTTGCGGCCTCCTGTTATTCGTTCCGTAACACCGGACAGTACGTTACGGATTCACGTATTTGACTTTGTCGGCGTTTGTACCGGCACCGCGGATATAGATCTCCACGCGGCGGTTCTCTGGATTGCCGTTGACCAAATCGGGCTGCACCTTAGGACGGCTGAAGCCGTAGCCGCGCGGTGTCAGCCGACCGTCCGCTACGCCCTTGCCGACCATGAAGGACTTCACAGCCTGCGCACGACGCTCGGAGAGGTCTTGGTTGTAACTCGCGCTGGAGCGGGTACGGCGGTCCGCGTGGCCTTCGATCACCGCCGTGGCCTGCGGATTGCGCTGCAACACACGCACCACCTGGCCGATCTCATCGAAGTACTCCGGCTTGATGACCGTGGTGTCGTAGTCAAACTGAATGTAGACCTCGAAGAGCATCAGGTCATCCGACGGATCAAGCGGGTTGGTGCCGTCTTCGATCACCTCATGACCGTCTGCCACACCGCCCTTGTCGGTGTCGCGGTCGAGCGGATTAGTCTTATAGATCTGAACCTCCTGCCCGTCCGTCAGCCCGTCGAAATCGGTGTCGGGATTGAGCGGGTCGGTCTTATACACCTTGACCTCATCGCCGTCCGTCAGCCCGTCACCGTCGGTATCCTTGTTGAAAGGATCGGTGCCAAGCCGCGCCTCTTCTTCGTCGGTCAGGCCATCGCCGTCGGAATCCTTCGGCACCCCGGCCAGCGCCGCTGCGCCTGCGCCTGAGCCCGCCTCAGATTCGCCCGACCCGCCACCGAAGCGGTAGGCGACACCGGCGTCAGCCGTGTAGACGAATTCACAGGTCTCGTCTATCGCCATCATAGCGCGCGCGTCGGCACGCAACGACCAGTGGTCATTCAAATGGTACATCACGCCCGCACCGGCGCGCGGCCCCACGATGGTACGCTCGTCACCCTCGCAGAACACGTCATCATTCGCCCGGTAATACCCGAAACCGGCAGCCAGATAAGGGTCGAGGCGGTTGTAGCGGTTAAAGTGATAGAGTCCGTCCGCAAAAACGCCACGGATGCTCTGCCCCTTAACGTAGCCATCGGACCCCCAAGCACCGCTTCCCGCGCGCGGACCGTCGTCGCTCGATCCACGCCCATTGCTCGTAATGTTCGGCGCCCACGAAACACCACCTTCCACCGACCAGTGCTCGGAAATGTCATACCCCAAGCGCAACAGCATATTGAACCCTTCGTCGACCGGCTGGTTCCCTTCAAAGAACATCCCGCCGACGCCGGGGCTCACGTACCAACGGGGCGACTCGCCCAACTCACCGGCACGCACAGACACAAAGGCCACCAAGGCCAACACACCAACTAAGCTCAGAACTTTTCTCATTCGGAAACCTCCTAAATAACACAACGCGGGGAGTAGTTTAGCCGACTGCCTTCACACATGCAACACGAAAAATCAAAAATTACAGTTTTTTAAGGTTCGGTCAGAATCCGGTCAGAATCCCCTCTGAAAAAACGGAACCGAAAAGGGAAGTGCAGGAAACCCACATTCGCGGCATGACAACAGAAACGGCGAAAAGAAACCTCGAATCTAAAAGCAGACGGGGCTTGCGAAACACTTGGGAAAAGAGTACTGTTGAGACGATGTGAAGTTCGCCGTGCGTTTGGTTGGCGTAACGGAGATCTCTCACAAGTCTACTTCAAGTAAGGAGTCACGCATGACGCCCCGATATAACGCCTTGACGCTCGTTTTCGGTTTCGTTCTACTCACCGGGTTCGTGACAGCCCAGCCAACACCGATCCGCATCATGCCGCTTGGTGACTCCATCACCCACGGCACGCCGGTCGCCGGCGGATACCGGGCCCCGCTTTACCACATGCTCACGAATGCGTCTTATATCGTCGACTATGTCGGAACCTCGACCGCCAACCCTTCACCCGACCTGCCGGAAATCAACCACGAAGGGCATGGCGGCTGGAGAATTTCCGACCCATCGGTCGGCCTTTACGAGAACATCTTCGACTGGTTCGAGGCAATCGAGGACCCGCACGTGGTCCTCCTGCACATCGGCACCAACGACTCAGGCGGCGGTACACGGTTCACGAATGCCGTCGACCGCCTTGACGCTCTCATCACGCGCATCGCGCTCTGCCAGCCGAGCGCGCATATCATCGTCACCACCCTCATGAAGCGCGGCGAGCCGAACTACACCGCCATCACCAACTGGTTCAACCCGTTCGTTCCGACTAAGGTCGCCGCCCAGCAGGCTCTGGGACGCCGCGTCCATTTTCTCGACATGCACGCCTATCTTGAGTTGAGCGACATGGCGGACAATCTGCATCCCAACGCCGTCGGCTACCAGAAAATGGCCAACGCCTGGTTCCCGGCCATCACCAACATCATCGGCACCTCGCCCGCACCCAATCAGCCCGCGCCCATCCGCGCCCTCGGCACCGTGGCCAACAGGGGCGTAGCGACCATCACCTTCAACAAGCCCCTCTCGCTCGACAGCGCCACCAACACGGCGAACTACGCCATCGACCAAGGTCTGACCGTCACGTCCGCGACGCTGGGTGCCAATCTGCGGACGGTCACGCTCGCCACCTCGCAGCAGGCTCCGCAGACCACCTACACCATCACGCTCAATAACATCCAGGACCGAACCGAGCCCGCCGCACTGACAATCCCGGCCAACAGCCAAGT
>DAOTMQ010000104.1:0-11511 GCA_035450385.1 Kiritimatiellia bacterium
TGCCGAGTTTCTCGTTGTCGCCGCGCGAAGCCGGGCGGATCGCAATCGCAATCACCGGCGCGGGGAACTCAATTGACTCCAACACGATGGGGCTCTTCGGGTCGCAGATCGTGTCGCCGGTACGTGATTTCGAGAGACCGATCACAGCCACGATGTCGCCCGCGTGTGCCTCTTCCAACGCTTCCTGATGGTTGGCGTGCATGCGGAAGAGGCGTCCGATACGGCAATCCTGATCCATCGTGCTGTTGAGGACCGTGTCGCCCACGCGCAGCGTGCCGGAGTAAATACGCACAAAGGCGATCTTGCCCATGTGCTTGTCCGTGGCGATCTTGAACACCAGTCCCGCGAACGGCTCCTTGTCGTCCGGTTTGCGCGTGTCTTCCGGGTTGTCTGCAGAGGCCACGACACCGACGTCCAGCGGCGAGGGCAGGTAGTCGATCACGCCGTTAAGCAGCGGTTGGATGCCTTTGTTTTTGAATGCCGTACCGCAGAAAGTGGGGACGATCGTGCGTTCGATGGTGCCCTTGCGTATGCCGGCCTTGATCTCCTCGACGGTCAGCTCGCCGGTTTCAAAGTACTTGTTCATCAGGTCGTCATCCTGCTCGGCTGCTTTCTCGACCAGTTCGACGCGCAGACGCTCGCACTCTTCGCGGTACTCTTCGGGGATTTCCTGCTCGACAACCTTGATGCCGCGCGAGGCATCGTCAAAGGTCAGCGCTTTCATTGTCAGCAGGTCGATCACGCCCCGGAAAGACTCGCCCGCGCCCATCGGATAGACCATGACGACCGGATTGCCGCCGAGCGTGTAGCGGATCTCGTTGACCACGTTGAAGAAGTTGGCGCCGATGCGGTCCATCTTGTTGACCATGCACAGCTTGGGCACGGAGTACTTCTCGCTTTGGCGCCACACCTGCTCGGTCTGCGGCTGCACGCCGCCCACCGCGCAGAACAGGGCGATCGCGCCGTCGAGCACGCGCAGCGAACGCTCCACCTCGGCCGTAAAGTCCACATGTCCGGGGGTATCGATCAAGCTGATCTGATGATCGCGCCACATGACAGCGGTCGCGGCCGAGGTGATCGTGATGCCGCGCTCCTGCTCCTGCGCCATGTAGTCCATGGTGGCGGCGCCTTCGTGTACTTCACCGATTTTATAGTTCTTGCCGGAATAAAAGAGAATGCGCTCGCTGGTTGTCGTCTTTCCTGCGTCGATGTGCGCCATGATGCCGATATTACGGATCTTGTCCAGCGGTACGGTTCTGGGCATGGTCTTGAGACTCCTTGGATCGTTGCTTGCTTCCGGACTTTAGTCGCTGATCGACGTGCCGGATGGCGTGGTCGGGCTCTTTTCTGCGGACCACTTTTTGCTCCCTGTCATGGAGTGGTTAAAAGAGGGTGCGCATTTTCGGCTTTTTCAGCAGAGTATTCAAGTGCAAAACGAGGGAAATTGCGGATTGCGGATTTTCGCGTTGGGGGGTAGACATTATTGACACGATTGACATGGTTGACATGATCGCGCGGCGGCTACCACACGACCGGCGTGTGGCCGTGAGCCAGCAGGTAGCGGTTCGCCTGTGAAAAATGACCGCATCCGAAAAACCCGGCGTGCGCCGAGAGCGGGGAGGGGTGCGCGGTCTCAAGCACCAGATGCCGCGATACGTCGATGAGAGTTTTTTTGCGGCGTGCGTCACGGCCCCACAACATAAAGACCAGATGGTCGCGCCGCATGGACAGCCACTGAATCGTCGCATCGGTGAACGCTTCCCAGCCGCGCCCGCGGTGGCTGCCCGCGCATCCGGCCTCGACGGTCAGGGTGGCATTCAGCAACATCACGCCTTGGTCGGCCCAACGCTGCAAGTACCCTGTCGCAGGTATCGGCGTGCCGGTGTCGCGCTGGACCTCCTTGAAAATGTTCCGCAGGCTCGGCGGTAGGGGCACCGTGTCGTTTACCGAAAAGGCCAACCCGTGCGACTGTCCGGGGCCGTGGTAGGGGTCTTGTCCGAGGATCACGATCTTCACCGTATCGGGATCCAGCGCGTATGCATTAAAGATGTCGTCTCTGGGCGGGTAGACGGTTTGTTTGGCGTATGCGTCTTCCAAGAAGTTCATCAACGCTTTGAAATAGGGCTTCTGGAATTCGGTTCGTGCGAATTCTGTCCATGAATCGTGCATAGAACTCTCAACGTTCAACTTTCAATGCTCAACTCTCAAGTGCATCGGGAGAGATGGGCGTCTACTCGTCCTTGCTCCTTACGGTGCTCGCAAGTCTGAAGGAAGGATTTTGTGGCGGCAAGCGGTATTCCGCGCGACGCCGCTTTTTGAGCAGGAATACGGTGGCAGGGCTACGCGCAAAAGCGGTGCCGCGACCTGCGCATAGCGCGGCCCTTGTCACCGCATTCCAAGGTGCGCTTCCAGCGCTTCGATGCGCGCCTTGAGCTTTTCGACCAAGCGCGGCAGCAGCAACGTGGTGGCGAATTCGCGTTTGGGCAGAGCCGGCAGGCCAAGCACATATTCGCCGGGCGGGACGTCTTTGGAGAGACCGCTCTTGGGGCCGACCTGTGCGCGGTCGCCGATCGTGAGGTGCCCGGAGAGACCGGCTTGCGCCCAGATCAGGCAGCCTGATCCGATATGCGTGCTACCGGCCACGCCGGCCTGCGCGATGACGCCGCTGTAGTCGCCGATCTGCACGTTGTGACCGATCTGCACCAGATTATCGATCTTCGTGGAATTGCCGATGCGCGTACGACCGAAACGCGCACGGTCGATCGTCGTGTTGCAACCGATCTCCACATCGTCACCCAACTCGACGATGCCGAGTTGCGGGATCTTCTCTACCACGATTGTGCCGTCCGGTTGGGGCACGGGGTTGTAGCCATAGCCGTCGCCGCCGATGCGCACACCGGAGTGCAGGACCACGCGCCGTCCGAGCAGACAGCCTTCGCGGACAGTGACCTGCGGATAGAGGTGGCAACCCTCGCCCATCCGGACACGCTGGCCGATGAAGACTTGCGCTTCGATCACTGAGCCATCACCGATTTCAGCGCCCGCTTCGATCACCGTCCACGGTCCGACATGCACATCCCGACCGAGCCGGACATCCTCCGCGATCACGGCGGTGGGGTGGATGCCGGGAGCGCGAACGACAGGCGGCGGCGCGAGCCACTGGGCCACCTGTGTACAGGCGGCGTCCGGATCCTTCACTCGGATCAGCGCTGGTGCCGAGCACTCGCCTTGCCAGTCGAGCGGCACCAGCACCGCGCTCGCGCGCGTGGCACCCGCCTGACGGGCGTATTTCGCATCTTTCACGAACGACACATCGCCGGGGCGTGCCTCCGGCAGGCTGGCCAATGCGCAGACCTCCGGCGAACCGTCGCCGGACAGTTCGCCTCCCAGTCGCTCAGATAATTCTTTGACGGTCATTACAAAAGACTACTGCTTCTCAGCGGCGGCTTTTTCGGCGCGCTCCTTGTCAGCCTTCTCCTGCGCCTCTTTGCGTAACTTGGGATCCACGCCCATACGCTTGAGGACCTCGTCGGTCATATCCAGCTTGGGGTCGAAGTAGGCCATGGTCGTGCCGTCGAGGATGATGCTGGTCTTGGTCTCCTGTGCGTATTTGGTCAAAACCTCGCGGATGTCGCCGGTCACTTGGCGCAACAGGCGCGCGTCGAGATCTCCCAACTCGCGCTGGAGCTTCTGCATCTCCTGACGCAGGTCGCGGTCGGCCTCGGCCAGTACGTCGCGGTGTTTCATGGCCTTGTCTTCGGCCTCGGCCTTGGCTTTTTCATTGAGGGCAGGGTTGCGCGCTTCCTTGACGGCCTTCTCATATTCGTCGCGCAGTTCCTCGAAGCGGTCGCGCTGTTTGTCGAGCTTAGCCTGAAACTCCTTCTCGGTATCCTGCATCAGCTTGCGGTCGCGCTCGCGGCTCGGGTGAAAACGCACCAGATCCACCATGTTGACCACTGCGGTCTTTTCCTGTGCCAGTATTACGGTCGCGGTCAGCGCCGCCGCCAGCATCACCATCATCTTTTTCATACGTATCCTCCCTGATTCATGGCAAACAGGTGGTCGGGCCGCCCGCCTGCCGCCAGGTCCTTACTCAAAGCCGATCGCGAACGAGAAGACCTCGTCGTCGGTGTAGTCGTCGTCCTCAACCACCGGCACCGCGAAATCGAAGCGGATCGGGAAGCCCGGGATGTCGATGCGAATGCCCACGCCGGCCGTCACGCACACGTCGGACAACTCGGGGTCGAAGGCGTCCTCTCCGATCGAGCCTACGTCCATGAAAGTCG
Organism: Kiritimatiellia bacterium; assembly: GCA_035450385.1. Classification (GTDB taxonomy): domain Bacteria; phylum Verrucomicrobiota; class Kiritimatiellia; order RFP12; family UBA1067; genus DUPH01. The sequence goes on from DAOTMQ010000104.1 coordinate 4,287, forward strand.
CGAAACGCACCGCCTTGAAGACTGGGATCGTGTACTCCGCCGTGATCAGTGCCAGCGTCTCGCCGCCGATCGGGGCATGGCGCTTGCCGCCGTTGCCGCGGAACACCTTGGGGCCGATGTCGCGGTACTCGACACCGCGCACGGTGCGCGGGCCGCCCAGGAAGAGCCGCTCGTAGATTGGCACCTCGTCGTTGCCGTAGGAGTCGACTGTTTCAATGCGACCGCGCAGGCTCAGCACATGCTTGTACCACGGCATGCGGAACCAGTGGCGGTAGTTGGCGCCCAGCTTGTAATACTCGCTGTCGCCGAGGCCGCTCTCGGAGGCCTCACCAAAGATCGTCGTCTGGTAGCCCTTGGTCGGGATGAAAGCGTGGTCGCGCGTGTCATGCGCCCAGTAGAGGCGCAATACGCTGTTGAGGTCGTCACCGAACTCATCCTCCTGCCATTTGAAATACTTGTTGGAGTCGCCGTCCCAGCCGTCAGGCACGGCAGACACCGTGCCTGCGGGGTCGGCATACCACTTGCTGTTGTCGACGTCATCCATCTCAACCAGTTCGAGCGTGTAGCGCATGCCGACGCGACCGACCTTGACGGGATACGAGAGCCCGACTGACCCGCCGGTGCGGATCTCATCGTATTGGTCATACCAACGCATGCGGCGATAGGCCTCGACAGTCAACGCCAGCGGTCGGTCCAGGAACCAGGGCTCAGTCCAGGAGACTTCGGCCGTCTGGCGGCGCGATCCGACTTCCACGCCTAAACGCGCCTTCTGTCCGCCGCCCGTAAAGTTCGGCCAGTTCAGAATGTCGAAGTTGCTCTGGGTGATCTCCAGGAAGCCCACCACATTGTCGACGCTGGACACGCCCGCGCCGATCATGAAGTTGCCGGTGCGCTGCTCTTCGACCTCATACACCAGATCGCGTACGCCGGGTCTGTCGGTCTGCTCGGAGTAGTGGCGCACGTTCTTGAAATACTGCAAGTTCTTCAGGCGGTTCTCGCTGCGCTCGATGCGCGGCTCATTCATAATCTCGCCGGGGCTGACCAGCACCTCGCGGCGGATCACCTTGTCCTTGGTCTTGTTGTTGCCGCGGATCACGATGTTGCGGATGTGGACCAGTTCGCCCTCGCGCACCTCGTAGGTGATCGCCATGCGTCCCGGCTTGCCCGGCACAGTCTCTTTGAGCGCGCGCACGGCGGTGTCCACGTAACCGCGCGAGCCGTAATAGTCACGGATGTCTTTGGCCGCGTCGTCGATCGTCTGTTGTCCGGCGATCGCATCTACCTTGAGCCGCTCGCCTGCCGCCAGCACCGCGTCCTCGGGGAAGAGCTTCACGCCGCGTATCGCGGTCGATTCGACCGTATACTTGTCACCCTCGGTGACGGCGAAAACCACGTCCACCCTCTCCTTGCCGACTTTCTCCATGGTCGGCGCGGCCACGCGCGCATCCAGATAACCGGCGTTTTTGTAGACGTCCTCGGCCATCTGGCGCGCGTCCTCAAGATCCTGCGCCGAGACCGGGGTGTCGGTGAACCAGCCGCGCGGGTCGTACCACGGGCGCTGGCCGAAAGAGGATCGCAGTTCCTTCTCAGGGATCGAGACATTGCCGGTAAAGCGGTACTTACGCACCTTGGCGCGCTCGCCCTCCTCGATGGTCAGAACCACGTTCGCTGCGCCGGCGCTATCGGGAATCGGCTGGATCTCAACACCGATCAAGACGTTCGGGAAGAACTTCTTCACGTACTCATCGCGGATCTTCGAGACCTTCGAAGCGAGGATCGGCTCGTCAATGTAGTCGCCGCTCTTCAGTTCGGAAAGCTTGCGGATCTTGCGCTCACTCAGATACTCGGCACCCTTGATGGCCAGCGGCTCTTGGAAGCGGTGACGGCGCCTTACCACGTAAATCACGCGCATGCCGCCCTCGACCTTCTCCAATTCAACGCCCGCGTACCCGTAACGTCCGGTGTCCAGCAGCGCGCGCACGTCTTTGGAGAGCGCCTCCTGCGATAGGCTCGCTCCTGGCTGTACACTGCAGAAAGAAAGCACGTCCGTCGCATCAGTCCCGAACTGGTCCAGCACGCGGACCGACACGTCTTTCACCAGAGTTTCGGCACCCATCACATACGCGGCCGAAAACATGACAGCCGCCGCCCACGCACGAATAAGCATTCGCATTGGTTCCACTCCTCACCTTCCGCCCTGTGCCCCCCGACCGTCGTTGGACGCATTGCGTTTTTTGACACCTGATTAGAATCAAAAGAATACAGAATTAAACCCCATCCCATACGGGAATACAAGCTCCGAGTTAAACAAAACGGTAATCGGTTAGTGACAGGGGGGGCGAAAACAATGCGTTTCCGGTGAAAAGGGGAACAGTGAATCGGGAGACAAGCGCGGGTGTCCTCGCCCGCAACAACGTGTCTTGCGTTTCTGGTTTTATCCGCAGACTTACGCAGATTGCACAGGTTTTTCTTTTTTTGTTTTGACCGCAGGAGGGGAGCGTCTGCTCGTCTGCGGGCAAGCAGACGCCTGCCCCTCCCGGCGCTCCGCGGGCCCGGGTGCCGTACACGTTCACAGCGCAGCGGTTAAATCGTCTAAAACCTGTCCCTTAGTCGTCGGTAGCGTTGACGGAGGATGCTGAAAAGACGTACGATATGGCCATCTTTGAGCCGACGGCCCGGACCGATTTCCGCGTGTTGTCGCGCTATGTGACGAGGTATTTGATTATGGCAAAAGTGCTGAAGGATCTATCGCAACTCCCTAGGAGTTCATTCAAGCCATCCGATCCCGTAAAGAAACCACCGACTACGAAACCTTCTGATGACGACGCCAGAGCCGTGCTCGCGTATTTCTCTAAAAAAGGGCAGACCGCTGAGGCCCCGGCCGAAGCAAAGACTGACGACGGCGAGGCGGCCAAACTCAAAGCGCTCGAAGAGACCATACGCAAACTCACCGACGCGAAAGAGAAGGCAGAAACACGGGCCTTGATAGCCGAGCAGGACCTGGCGAAAACGGCAGCCGCACGGACAAAGGCCGAAGACGAGGTAAAACGGTTGCAAGGCGAGTGCGGTCGGCTCCAAGGTGAAGCCCGGAAAAGGACAGAGGCGGAAACGCGTCCGGAGGAGACGGCGCCAGCAACGCCGATCGAAGCGCCACCGGCCAACGGTCTTTTTGTGCTACCTAAAAGTTTTGCCGAAGTGTTCGATGGTGAACTTCGCGAGATGGTGTTGGCGGCGCTTGCAGATGCCCGCGACGCAGCCAAACAAAGTGGCAAGACCCGCCGCACAGCGGCTCTCGATGCCGTTTTGGCGGTAAACCGTTCAAGCGGCGAGCTTGACCGTCGCCGCACCGAGTTGCAGCAAATCCTAAAGAATTACGACCACACCTCCGATCCCGCTGTGTTGTCAAAACTCGGCTTCAAGCTTATCCGCAAACGTACGCATTGGATACTCGATTATGCCGATATCCGGCTGACACTCTCCAAGACGCCTTCCGATTACCGCGCAAATCGTAACAAGGCTAGCGTTATTGAGAACGTAATCGGTTAGTGACAGGGGTATGCAGGGTAGAGCGAGGTGAAGCGGAAGTCTGGCGGCACCCCGTTGCTGTTTCGCGGCACGTTTTTGGGTCGTGATCGGCCCCGTCGGCTGTCGCGGGATCACTGCGTGGGTATGTAGAGCGGCAGCCCCCCGAACAGCCGCGCGAACAGATGTTTTTGAGGAATGTCTTGGAACAAATAGAATAGAATGGGGAATGGTTATGCGTAAACTTACGATCTTACTGTTCTTGGTTGGGGCACTGTGGTTCACCTGTAAGGAGGTGGAATATGAGACACACCGTTACTTCTCAGAATGGATAAGAATTGCGAAGAGAATCCCGGAAGAGGACAAAGTTGATCGTGAGCTATCAGTTAGGATGCTTCGCGAGCTAAATCTGATTTTACATGCGAATCACAAAAGCTACTCACTCCCCTGTTTGCTGATGATTGTAAGTGGTATCGGTTTGATTTTTTTACAACAAGGATCAAGGAAAACCGCGCCTCGGATGAAGAAACCTGAGTCGTCTAAATACCTGTCCCTTAGTCGTCGCTTAAAAATTGAGCGTTGAACGTTGAGAGTTGAGCATTCCAATACCCCGGATTCCGATAGCGATACCGATTTGGATGAAGCCTGAACCCCCAAAACCTTCGTGTGAGGAAAAACCGAGCAGCGCCACCCTGTCAACTTACCGGTCGTTCCGGCGTTGGGCTTTCCCTTAGTCATAAACCCTGTTATGATCGTTCTGTTTTGTGATCCGTAACCGATCCTGTGCAAAGGAGCTTAACCCATGAATACACGTCTCGTTTTTTCTTTCGTTGCATGCATGCTTCTCACGGCAGTGATAGAAGCGCGTCCCGTTTGGAAGGCCCCGGCGCCCGATGCCCAAAGCGTGGTGACGAAGCTTGGCGACGGTACGGAACTGCGCGTCGATGTGCTGGCCGACAACCTCTTCCGTGTGCGTAAGAGCTGGACCAACCTCAACGGCGCGGTGGTCTGGACCGAGAGCGGACTGAATCGCTACGGGTTCCTGAAGGCCGATTGGCCAAAGACCGCGTTCACGCGTGAAGGTTCCGCCGTGTCCACAAAGTCGGCCACGCTGACGGTCGATCCGGCGGCGGGGACGCTGCGCTTCAAGTCGAACATTTCTGCGGCAGACCTGACGGTCACGCCAAAGAATGTCGGCAAGGGGTTTGCAGTCGCGTTCAGCCTCGCGAAGGACGAGCGGATCTATGGCTTCGGCGACTCGGGGCGCGACAACGTGATGCGGCGCGGTCACCGTTTCGATCTGTGGGTTCGCAACAACCTCTGCAACATCCCGATCCCGATGGCGGTAAGCCGCAACGGGTGGGGCATACTCCTCAACAGCACATGGCGGCATGCGTTTGATTGCGGCGCGAAAGACCCCAACGCATTGATCTGCGAGGGGAACGAGGGTGATGTCGACTTCTACATCTTTGCGGGCGGGGACTACCGTGCGCTGCTCGATATCTACACGCAGCTCTCGGGACGCCCGGCGCTGTTGCCGGTCTGGGGATACGGGTTCACCTTCGTGTGCAACCAGAATGTGGATCAGTTCGCGCTCTTGAGCGACGCCATGAACTTCCGCGACCGCGACCTGCCGTGCGATGTCATCGGGCTCGAACCGGGCTGGATGCAGACCTTTTACGATTTTTCCGTGCGGAAGGAGTGGCACCAGGAGCGGTTCTATTTTCCGTACTGGGCGCCGAAGGGCGACCACACGTTCATCGGTGCGCTGAAGCGGATCGGCTTCAAACTCTCGTTGTGGCTGTGCTGCGATTATGACCTCACGCGATACGAGGAGCAGTGCGTGGCGGGTTTTGCCAAAAAAAGCGGGCGGAAGGTTGATGTGCCGGAGGGTATCACGGAGACGTGGGAGGATGACCGAATTGTCGGCGACGCGGAAAAGAAGGATGAGAAGACGAAGCGGAAGTCTGTCCACAAGAACAGGATGTATGACCGTCTCTACTGCCCCGAGAACGACTATGAGGAGGGCATGTTGCCGTGGTTCGAGCACCTCAAGAAGTTCGTGGATCAAGGGGCGCAATGCTTCAAACTGGATGGATCCCAACAGCTCATGGAGCACCCGAACCGCGCATGGGCGAACGGCATGAGCGACGAGGAGATGCACAACCTTTACGGCGACGTGTATGCCAAGCAGATGGCGCGCGGTTACGAGGACTACACAGGACAGCGGGCGATGGTCTACTCCTCCGGCGGCTACGCAGGTGTGCAGCAGTTCGTCGCCACATGGGCCGGTGACACAGGCGGCGGGGCGAAGCCGCTCGCGTCGTTGCTGAATCTCGGCATCTCGGGCCATTCCAACCAAAGCTGCGACATGACGATCGGGAATATCGAGTCCCTGCACTTTGGATTCCTTCAGACATGGAGCCAGCAGAACAACTGGGATTACTGGCAGCAGCCGTGGCTCTATCCGCCGGAGAAGGTGGCCGTGTTCAGAGCCTACAGCCATTTGCGTTACCGTCTCATGCCCTACCTCTACACGGTGGCGGCCGAAGCCGCGCGTACCGGGTGGCCCGTGATGCGCGCACTGCCGTTCGCCTATCCCGATGTCCCGGCGTACGATGCGTGCGTAACCACCTACCTGCTGGGGCCGGACCTGCTTGTTTCCGCTTTCACGAAGGAGATCCAGATCCCCGAAGGGTTGTGGCACGACTGGAAAACGGGCGAGTTGGTGACCGGCCCTTGCAAACGTGCGGTCAAGGTGACGCCGGAGTGGGGCGGCAGCCTGTTTGTGCGCGCGGGCGCGGTGATCCCGATGTGGGAGAAGAAAGCGCATGTGGACAAAGGCTGGGACGAGATGGTCGAACTGCATGTGTGGATGGGTGCCGACGGCAAAGGCGACCTTTACGAAGATGACGGAATCTCCCTCGACTACCGTTCGGGCAAGGGCGCGCTGACGGCATGCACCTTCAAAGACGGCGCGTTATCAGTTGGCCCGCGCGTCGGAAGCTTCAAGGGCATGCCGGCCACACGCAAAATGAAGGCCGTCTTTCACAAGACGAACACGCTGGAGACCGTGGCGGTCGACCTCGGGGACATCGGTGCTAAGGGCGCCGCTCCCGTCCGGTGTCCGTGAGATAGATCTGCGCATCAAGCGCGGCGCGCATAGCGGCGGTGTCTGCGTCGCGGCCGGTCCACTCGCGGAATGCCGCCGCGCCTTGATACACCAGCATGCCCGCGCCGTTGACCGCTTCCGCGCCGGCGGCAAGGGCTGAGCGCATCGTGGGCGTGACGCGCTGCGTATAGACGATGTCGTAGAGGAACTGGCCACGCCGGAAGGCTTTGGGCGGCAACAGCGGCGCGTCGTCGGCATGCAGTCCGGTGGTCGTACACTGCACCACCAGATCGGCCGCGCGGCAGGCCGCGCTCCACGCCGCAGGCTCCGACGCGAGTACGCGGATCTCGGCCGGTGCATCGGGCAGACGTTCGGCGATCTCCGCCGCCACTTGCTCGGCCTTGACCAGCGTCCGGTTGGCCAGCGCGATCTCGGCGGCCCCGCAGTGCGCACAGGCAATCGCCAATGTACGGCCGGCGCCGCCACATCCAAGAATCATCACACGCGCCGCCTCGGGCGAGCGGCGGTAGTTCACGGCAAGATCCTCAAGAAAACCCTCTGCGTCGGTGTTGACGCCGGTAAGTCCGGCGG
>DAOTMQ010000105.1:0-11418 GCA_035450385.1 Kiritimatiellia bacterium
TCCTCGGTGGGCCCCACATTGAGCGTTTCGATATTGTAGCCGCGCCCCGAGATCAACCCCACGATACGCGCCAGCACGCCGGGTTGGTTCTCCACAAGACAATTGATGATATGCTTCATACTTTTCATCCAGATGTTCGAACGTTAAAGACCTCAATCCCTTCGCCGCCTACACCGTGCGGTTGATGATTTCCGCCACATGCGCACCGGGCGGGATCATGGGGAACACATTGGCCTCGGGTGCCACGATGCACTCGATCACCCACGTCTTGCCGCTGGCCAGCGCTTCGCGCAGGGCAGGGCCGACCTCCTCCTCCTTAAAGACCCGCCGGGCACATGCGCCGTGCGCCTCGGCCATCTTGATGAAGTCCGGCAGATAGCCCGATGTCTCCGCAACCTGCTCGTTGGGTGCGCGGCCTTTCTGGCTGAGCACCACGCCCGAGTAGCGGCGATTGTAAAACAGTTCCTGCCACTGGCGCACCATGCCGAGGAACCCGTTGTTAAGGATGACTACCACGACCGGTATCTGGTGCTCCACCGCCACCACGAGTTCCTGAAAGTTCATCTGCGCGCCACCATCGCCGGTCACGCAGATCACCGGCTCACCGCGCCGCCCGAACTGCGCACCGATCGCAGCCGGCAACCCGAAGCCCATCGTGCCGAGGCCGCCTGATGTGATGAAGTTGCGCGGACGCGTATAGCGGAAAAACTGCGCGGCCCACATCTGGTTTTGACCTACGTCGGCCACCACCACTGCCTCGCCCGCGCTGATCGCATCGATCTGCTCGATCACGAACTGCGGCATCAGCGCATCATCATTCTTCGGGTAGGTGAACGGGAAGCGATCCTTCCAGCGGTTCACCCTCTCAAGCCATTCGGTGTGCTCGGCCGGTTTTACGAGCGGCAGCACCGCCTCCAGCACCGGCTTGACATAACCGTGCATGCCGAGGTCGGAACGCACGCTCTTGCTGATTGAAGAGCGGTCGATATCGATGTGCACGATGGTCGCTCTATTCGCAAATGCCGAGATTTTGCCGGTCACCCGGTCGTCGAAACGCGCACCGGCCGCGATCAGCAGATCGCAATGATCCACCGCATAGTTGGCGGCCACGCTGCCGTGCATGCCCAGCATGTGGAGCGAGAGCGGATCGGTCTCAGGGAAAATGCCGAGTGCCATGAGCGTCGTGGTCACGGGGATGTTAGCCTTGTGCGCCAACTGCGCGATCGCCTCAGCCGCATTGCCGCTGACCGCACCACCGCCCACGTAAAGCAGCGGCCGCGATGCGTTGTTGATCAACTCGGCAAACTGAGCGATCTCCGCCTCGTTGATTGGCACATCAGGACGGTAGGACCGCATGATCACTGTCTCAGGCGTCAGTGCCGCCGTCATCTGCTTCTGGACGTTCTTGGGAATATCGATCACCACGGGACCGGGCTTGCCTGTCGTGGCGATATAAAAGGCTTTGGCGATGATACCAGGCAGATCGTCCGCACTGCGCACAAGGAAGTTATGCTTGGTGACCGGGCGCGTGATACCGACCACGTCGGCCTCCTGAAAGGCGTCGTTGCCGATCATGTCGAGCGCCACCTGTCCGGTGATACACACCAACGGAACGCCGTCCATACAGGCCGTGGCCAAGCCAGTCACGGTATTGGTGGCACCAGGTCCCGAGGTCACCAGACAGCATCCGGGCTTGCCGGTGGCGCGGGCGTAGCCGTCCGCCATGTGGACAGCGCCCTGCTCGTGGCGCGAGAGAACGAAGTTGAACGGTGCCTCGTAGAGACAGTTGAAGATATCGAGGACTGCGCCCCCAGGATACCCGAAGAGCACCTCGCAACCCGCTTTTACAAGCCCATCGATCACGCACTGCGCGCCCGACCTGAGTGGCTGCTTCTCTGCGGATGACATGTCTGTATCTGTCTTGTCCTTCATACTTCCCTCACTTGCTTTCGGTCCCGAATACGCAAAAACCCGCCGCGGTTTCCGCCGGCGGGTTTCTGTTCACAAAAGCACTTATCCAGTCGCTTCGTTATGAACCCGCACGGCACGCCAACAACACAGCGCCCGTAACCAACCCGATAACGGGCAGGCCGTTCACAACCACAATAATGGAACCTTGTGCTTTCATCAGTGTCGGGAATGTTAGCGGATCATAGCCGGGGCGTCAAGCGGACGAGAACAATTTTCGGGTTTCAGGGTTTCAGGGCTTCAGGGCTGATGCCGGGGGTTGTCTTCTGGCCTAAAAATTTGGAGTGCGGCGGCAAGCGGTATTCCGCGCGACGCCGCTTTCCGAGCACGAGTGTTTCCGTGCGCGCCCGGTGCCCATCCTCCCGCCCGTTTTTACACTCATCATTGCGACCACTGAGTGGTCGCAATAAGCCAACTCCACTGCCGGGCGGCGGCTCAACGCTTTCTCTTCTTGCTCTTCTTACGAGACAGATCCAGAAAAGGCGCGCGCGACAATGCGTGCTCCGGCAGTGCGTCAGCCTCAGGATCGACTGGCGCGTCGTCGGTATGATCCGGCGGCACGTCAGCCGTCTCCCAGGCTCCTTTAGGGACTGGTTTGAGCAACTCCCACAGGCGCTGCTTGAAGGTGGCCACGCCCGCATCACCGGGATCAAGCGCGGAGATCGGTAGCGGAGAGACGCCGGTTTCCTTGATGAAACGCGGCAGGTTGGTGACTGCCGCATCCTCGTCCATCTTGTTGGCGAGCACCAAGGCGGGGCGTTCGAGCAACTCTGCGTCGTGCTGCTTAACCTCGTGACGTAGCGCAAAGTAATCATCCCAAGGCTTGCGGTTATCCGTACCGGCCATGTCGATGACATAGACCAGCACACGCGAGCGGGCAATATGCTTAAGGAAATCGGTCCCGAGACCGACACCCGATGCCGCGCCCTCGATGATGCCGGGCACATCGGCCACACGGAGCTGCGAAAAGTCCGGGTAACAGATCGTGCCGACAATCGGGTTGAGCGTTGTAAAGGGATAACTGGCGATTTTCGGGCGCGCCGCGCTGACACACGCGAGCAACGAGGATTTGCCCGCATTGGGGAAGCCGAGCAAACCGGCATCCGCGACGGTCTTCAACTCCAGCCGCAGCCGGAACTCCTCGCCCGGCTCACCGGGCGTATATTCGGTCGGCGCCTGATGGGTCGAGGTTCTGAAATGAACGTTACCGAGCCCCCCCTCGCCGCCGCGCGCGATGATAACCTCCTGCCCGTCTTCCACGACATCCGCGACCAGTTTGTTCGTCTCGGCGTCAAAGACCGAGGTGCCGCACGGCACCGGCACGAGCAGGTCATCACCGGCACGTCCATACATTTTCTGGCCGCGCCCAGGCACGCCGTCCTCGGCGAACAGCAGCGGGGAAAAGTAGAGCGCGACCAGAGAGTTGACGTCATGACTACCGCGAAAAATCACATGGCCGCCGCGACCGCCGTCGCCGCCATCCGGACCACCCTCCGGCACGTACGCCTCACGCCGGAAGCTGTTGCTACCGTCGCCGCCTTTGCCGGCCCGCACCTGGACCGTCACCTGGTCTATAAACGTACGTGTTTTCACGGTCTCACTTCACGCGTCCGCCCTAGACGCAAAACGGCACCGCCAAGGGTGCCGTCGGCCTTCGCACGCCAGAGCGGCGGCAAAGGAATCACAAGGAAACGTCGCGCTTACTCCGCCGCTTCAGCGACGGGGAACACGCTGACGATCTTGCCTTCTTTCTGGAATTTCACGACGCCGTCGATCAGCGCGAACAGGGTGAAATCACGTCCACAGCCGACATTCTCGCCGGGATGGATCTTGGTTCCGCGCTGGCGGGTAATGATCGACCCCGCCCGAATGACCTGTCCATCATAGCGCTTGACGCCCAAACGTTTGGCGTTACTGTCACGCCCGTTTCTTGATGCTGCACCTGCCATAACTCACACTCCTCTGTTTAGGCGATCGCCTTGACCGTCGCGATCGTCAACTCCTGACGGTGTCCGATCCTGCGGGCGTAACCCTTACGGCGCTTCTTTTTGAAATTAATCAGTTTCTTGCCGCGCTTGTGGCCGACGATGGTCAAGGTCACCTTCGCGTCCTTCACGTACGGCATGCCGATCTTCAGCTCGGTGCCGTCGGAACAAGCCAGAACTGTGTCCAGTTCCACGTCCTGCCCGGCCTCGACATCCAAACGCTCGATCTCAATCGTGTCACCCGCGGCCACGCGATACTGCTTGCCACCGGTTTCTAAAACCGCATACGCATCCATGTTATGATCCTTCATCGATGAGGAATTCGTCAACTCCGGAAACCTTCCCACCGGAACGAATAGAACATATAAGTTATCCGATTCGCGCACAGACTGTCAAGCGGCCTTCCAGTATTTTTTCGGCTCACTTTCTTTCAACAAGGTACCACACCGTCGGGGCCGATGCCGTCTCAACCGTTGAAACCTGAGCCGGCGCAGAGAGCGCGCTCATATCCGGCGCAAGCGGCGTGACAACAAGCATGCCGCCGGTCTTAAAGCGGACCGTGGCGTCCGTCGGCTCAACGCGCACGGTGCCGAGGCCCGGCTGCGGATGCGCCACGGTGAGATATTCACCGCGTATCATACCGTTGGGCGCTTTCACGAATGAGGCATACTGCATGTTGTCCTTGTCATTCTCCGCACGCGCGATCACTGTGAGGAGCATCTTTTTCGCCGTGTCGAGTCCCGCGCCATCAAGCGAACTCACCAGTATCGTCGTAAACATCGTGCGCGAGGTGACGCTGATATCCCTGAACGTCAATTCCCCCTTTGGAAAACCGGTAAAGCCCTGTGTACACGGCGTATTGACAATGAGAAGCCCTTTGCCGAAATCGCGTATCACTTCGCCGGTGTCGCTCACGAGGCTGTCGCCCTGAATGCCGCGGTCGGGTGCGAGAAGTCCCTGCTTTTTGAGAGACTCATCGAGTTCTTGGGCCAGTTCGACGCCGGATTTTTTATTCGTTGCGCGTGAAAAGACGAACAACGCTTTTTCCGATGCGCCGATGACCGCCTGAGCACGGCCGTCCGGTTTGCCGAACGCGACCTCATACCGCGACACATACGGCACGTAGTTGAGCGGAAACGCCCCGTTGCGCAGACTACCGTTCGCAAGATAGATGTCGTCCTGAGCCGGAACAACCTGTACGAGATTCTTCCCCGGTGCAACATCGCGGCGATGATACATGATCGCCGCATTGGGCATGGTGGCGAGGAGCGCGGGATCGTTAAACTCAACCGTGGGCTGGAGCACAGCGGTGGCCGCATCGGCTTTGTCCCAGTCGTAGCCGTATCCGCCGAAATAACAGTAGAAACACATTGCATCCCAGTCCTGCAACGCGGCTGCCGATGCGGTGGACAGGAAATAACTTGAACGCCACTCATGCGGCCACATCATGTTGCTCTCGGTAGACGTCACCGGCTTCGTGTTTAGCTTCACCATCGCGATGGCGTTCTCAATGAGTCCGGCACCGAACAGCGGGTTACGCTCCACCGACGGAACGTTCGCCATGTTGAGCGACCGCTTGTCCTTGCGCCGCCGAACATGATCGTAGTACACGTTCTGCGACGTGTAGTCCATCATCGTCTGCGTCTCAAGGTCGGATATGTCGTAGTAGATGTTCGAATCGGCCACCGGCAGCACGCAGCCGAGTGAACGGATGAAACCGACCATCTCCTTTTGCCAAGCGGTCTGCACCGCGCGGAAAAACGCGATTGTCGCGCGTATGCGCGGGGGCGATCTGTCTGTCTTCCAATCCCCCTCGTTGCGTATCTCATGCACCGTTACGGGATTCACCGTGCCTGCGCCGGGGTCCTCGTCTGCCTTGAGTGCGCACAGTCCGTCGGGCGACGTCCACGCCTTTGCAAGCGCCTCGCGCGTACCGTATGTCTCAACGAGCCACGCATTGAACTTTTTCCTCAACAGTTCCTGATAATGCGCGGGCCACGGTTTTGAGTTCCAATCGAAAAACATCGTCTGTTCGTTGATGAGCATGAGCATGGCGACAGCAGGCTCATCCTTGAGCGCTTTGCCGGTATACCTGTTCACATGCGTGAGCAGCCCTTTGATGTATTGCTTGCCGAGTTCGATGAACGCCGGCTCGAAATAAGCCCAGGGGCGATGCGCGCCGTACTCGGAGCCGTGCGGCACATCGACATCGGAAAAACCGCGCGCCGAAAGGCCCGTCACGGAATCGAGCAGGATGTAGATGCCTTTGTCCTTTAAGCACTTCACGAAATAATCGAAGCGCTCCCATCTCTCGTCCGTATCGGGAAGAAATGTTGTACGGTCGGGCCTGTCGCGATCGATGAGCACATATTCGGTGAGATGAAAACGCACGAGATTGATGCCGCTGCGCGCAAGCGTTTCCGCCACGCGCTCGGCTTGATCGTGCGACGGGAACAGTGCATTCGACGCGTGAATGTTCACCGCCCAGAACCGCGCCTGGGTGCCGTCGGCAAAATAAAAGTGACCGTTTTTCGACTGCACAAAACCGTGCTTCCCCGCAGGCGCATGCAGAAGCGATGCGCCGATATCCACGAGCGGTTTCGGCTGGCGCTTGGGATTCATCGGGAACGTGAACCATTTCGTGTAGTCCCTGGTGTCGAACTGCACGGGGTCCTGCTCGTAGAACTCAATGTCATCCACATAGACGACACCGGTGGACGATGACGGCGCGTAGAACGATGGCCTCACGGCAAGGTAAAGACACTTCGTACCTGCCGGAAGTCCGCTGAGCACCAGCCAAAACTCCTGCCATTCGGCTGAAAGTTTGAATTTCGGCGTTGTCAGCCAGCGTATGAACTCATCCCCTTCTCCAAGCGCCGAGACGCCCACCCATTGATTCGGCGCAGCGTCGCCGTCGGAACGGATAAAACCCTTGAACACATAGCTCTTCGTCTCATCGACTTCGACACGCACGACCGCATACGGCGATGCGTCATCGAATTCGTCACGTACCATGAGACACTGTTTGCCGCCGTGCGGTTTTTCTCCGGACCGCGTAACGGCGCGCGCCAACTTCGCGGCATCCATTCCCGGCTTCGTCCCCCACGTAACCCACTTTCCTTTGTCGGTCTCGAAATCCCAGGTCTGGCGACCGGCCGCACTGAACGTCATGCCGGTCGCGACAAGCAACGCACTAATTAACACGCACTTCATTGAGGGCATCCTTCACCCCAGCGTATAGCCGGCGCGGTACGGGTAGTGCAGCAGTTCGTTCGCCTCGGGACAGTTCGTGAACACTTCTCGCCCGGGGTCCCACTCAAGACGGCGTCCAAGCTTGTAGGCGATGTTCGCGAGGTGCGCGAACGTGGTTGAGCGGTGGCCTTCCTCCAGAGAGCAGAGGCAGGTTCCGCGATCTTTGATGCGGTCCAGAAAGTCACGGATCACGTTGTTCGTACTGCTCGCCGCCGAACCATCGTCGAGAAGCGCCTCCTTGTACTGGTAGAATACCGGCTCGAACTTGTCGCCGGGGTCGTTTATAAACTCGCGGCGATTCACGGGCGTGATTTCGTAGCCGCTCTGCGAGGCGACGATCCGCGCATCACCGGAGGTGAGTTCCAGTTCACCGCTCATCTTTTTGCCGGGCGCAATCGGACGCGCCGGCCCGCCCTCATACACGTTGAACTCGAGCATCTTACCGCTCGCGAACTCAAATATGCACGTCATGGTGTCGGGAATCGTCGCGTCGGAATCCGGCGTAAAGTACTTCCCGCCCACGGCCGTCACCGCACAGGGCGCCGTCTCGCCGAGCATCCAGCGCATCGCATCGATGTAGTGAACGCCCCAGTTGCCCACCTGGCTTGAGAAGTCGATCTGCCAGCGGAAAAAGTACGGCGCGATCGTATACTTGTAGTCACGCCAGGCACGCGGCCCCAGCCAGGCGTCCCAGTCCATCCCTTTCGGCGGTTGCGAGGGCGGGCACTTGCCGATGCCGTTGGGGAAGATGTTCGAACAGCGCGCGGCGCGGCCATGGCGGAACGTGCCGTACTTGCCCGAGAGAATCTCCTGGCGCAACTTCTGGTAAGGCACGCAGCCACGACGGTTGAGCCCCGTGCAACACACCTGCTTGGACGCCTTCTCGGCATTCACCATCGCGCGGCCCTCGGCGACCGTCACCGTGAGCGGCTTCTCGCAGTAGACATCCTTCCCGGCCTTGATGGCGTCAATCGTCATGATCGCGTGCCAGTGGTCCGGCGTGCCGATGAAGACCGCGTCCACGTTCTTGTCTGCCAGCAGTTCGCGATAGTCCTTATACAGCTTACAGCGGCCAGCCCGGATGCTGTCCAACAGCTTCACCTCGTGCGGAAGGCGCGTACCATCCTTCTTAAGGAAGATCGGCAGACGTCCTTTCAGGCCCCACTCCAAGAATTTGGGGTCGAACGCTGTTTCGTCACGCTTCAGATACGGCTCGTATACGTCGCACAGCGCCGTCACCTCCACGTCCGGGTAGTTCATGAACAGATGCAACACCTGCGTGCCGCGGTTGCCCACGCCGATGAAGCCCATGCGGATTTTCTGCCCCGCGTTCTCGGCCTTCACGATGGCCGGCATCGCCAACGTTCCCGCTGTCGCCATACCACTCTTGATAAATGCCCTTCTTTTCATTTCCTCTCCTCTCAAACTACCGGTGCAAACCATAGTTCTGCTTTTCGTAAAGTTCGGGACGGCTCTCATCCACGTAAAGACTCCGCGCGTCACCGAGGCCCGGCCCCACGGAAAGCCAAAATGTCTGCGGCTGCGCATCAAGATCGATGTCCGCCCAGGCGAACCCGCCGTCCTCGAATGTCTGCGCCACCCAGTTGCCCTTCGCGTCGATCACGCCGTTCGGCAGATGTCGCTGGCGCATGGACACGAGAAACGGGATACCCGTATCAATTGCGCGTGCCGGGAAGCTGATCTCCACATGGTCGTTCGCGCAGCCCGCAAGCGGGAAAAGAATGAGTTCCACCTCCTTGCGGCGCAGGAACTTGGCCGATTCGCTAAACCAGTTGTCCCAGCATGTGAGGCAACTCACACGCCCGAAGTCGAGATCGAACACCTTGAAATCATCGTCCGGCAAAAGCCCCGCCATGTATTCGCCGCTCGTGAGCGTCACCTTGCGGTAGCGGCCCACCAGTTGACCCGCACGATCCACAATGAACGTGGTGTTGTGATGCGTGCCCTCCTGCGTCTTTTCGCGCACGTTCATCGCGATGTACGTGCGGTGCTTCTTCGCATACTTCGACGCAAGCGCGAAGGACGGCCCGCCGGGGACGAGCTCGTCGGTCTTTTCAGGGCACGGCGAACCGCCCGTATTCACGAAACACTCCGAGAAGAGAATGATGTCCGGACGCTCCACATGTGCGAAGATGTTCGTGAGGCACGCCTCAATCTGCCAGAGCCGCGACGCGATGACGGCATCGGGATCATCCCAGCCCGGCTTCGTCTTCTCGAATCCCGGAGCGCGGAAACTGGCGCCTTTTTCATACGGATTGCCCGAAACGCAACGCACCACGCGCGGCTTCGGCCGGTCGCATGACACGGCCGCGATCGTCTCAAACCGCACGTCCATCTCATGCCACTTGCAGATAAGATCAATGCGAATCATATTGCATTTTTGGGGGACGGGCATTGTGCGGTCGAAGGTGCGCACGATCACACCGTCCGCACCGAGTGTGTCCTTGTATGAGATAAAGTCGCGCTGATAGAACGACACCCCTTTGCGGTTGCCCTTCTCCGGATCATACCAGGTCACATACATCATCACATCGTTATACGCGGACGATTCGCCCTTCCCCAGTTTAATCGTGGCGCGTCCAGTAAAGCGCACACCGCGACCGGGCTCGACCGTTGCCGTGGTCTCCCACCACCCGCAGCTACGTCGCGAAGGCAGACGGATCACGTGCGCCTCCCCTTCCGCCGTCCCCACGGCGGGATCAGGTGAAAGCGGTGCCGAGAAAAACTCCCAGTCAGCTCCCTGCGCCGTGAAGACAGCCGCAACCATAAGCAAAAACAAACACTTCATCACGTACTCTCCACTTCCAGCCCCACCCGCCAATCGTTGGCATCGCGCTGGCTATTGGCGTGTTAGCTGCCTCGGTTGCCTTGCCACGGCAACACATTACCACACCGCGAAAACGCTTCGCAACCCTTGCTTGACTCATGTCAAAATACGACCCCGTTTCTCTCCCTTCTCTCACGATCTCCTTTAGAGGTGTTTTGTCCCTCTACCCCCTGTTTTATTTCTTTCAAAACCCTTTCTTCTGCAGACCTGCACCCTTTAAATGTAAGAAAGAGCTTTATAGTCTTGTCTACAGTAAGCCTGCATGAGTCAGCACTTTTCTTGACCAGTTGAAAACGCCAACTCTCTCCCCCAATTTGATAATAATATGCTGTTAATACTAAAAGCTCGTCGATTTTATATTGCTCTGTTTGAACCCAGTACCGCTCACTCTCATCCAAGATGTTTGGTCCTGTCAATTCCACAGCATGCCCCGTTATTTCGGTGATGTTGGTCCCAAACTGTGAAGAGAGATAATAGACCACATCGTTAAATGAATGATCCAAGTTGATCGAACTACCATGTTGATCACTGGTACAGGACACGACACACGTCAAAAACGGAAGTATAACAGAAACCGAAAACAGAATGCGCTTGATCATGGGCAACAATACTCCTAGGTTATCGGGGTTGTAGTTTGACGTGAGACATTTCATTTTTCCAGCAACCTCAATACGTGCGCGGTCGACCGATACAAGGCTTTGTCGGTTTCCAGCCGCGCCGCCATCCTTCCGTTGCTGCCTCGGTTGCCTTACCACGGCAACACATTATCACACCGCGAAAACGCCTCGCAACCCTTGATTGGCTCATGTCAAATTACGCCCCCGTTTCTCACGGCGGATGACAACGGCGTAGCGATAGAGGCAAGGCTACTTGTCGGTCGGCTTACGATCAATCGGGCTTATGTCGACCGTTGCGAACTTCCACAGTCCGTTTGTCGTGACAACGCTAATACTATACTGTTCCTTTCCCGTCATCTTGCCGCGTGAGGAAGACACCACCGCCACGATCTGCGTCGACGATGAAGATAGATCGATCGGACAAGACTTGTAGTCGTCTAAATACCTGTCCCTTAGTTGCCAACGTTCAGCGCTCAAGTAAGTGCGCAAAATTTGTTTTCGGGGTTCTAAAGCGAAACCCCGACACAAAGGTAATCGGTTAGTGACGGGAGGCACGCGAGTTTAGTGCGTGTTTGTGTGAGCGCGGGCGTCCCCGCCCGCTCTGTGAAAGGCCGATCGAGATTTCGATGCGCGGTTGGGTTCCCTGGGGAAGTGTGCGCGTCAACCTTTTGCAAGACACGTCGTTGCGGGCGAGGACGCCCGCGCTCGTGCGCCCAGCATGGGCATGTACTAGTCAACTGAAAGGAGT
>DAOTMQ010000106.1:0-11317 GCA_035450385.1 Kiritimatiellia bacterium
TGACGCCAGAGTTATCCTTGTAGGCCACCAGCGTGCCATCGGGGTGGCAGGCGTGTGTGTTCTTAATCATCTGAAACAGCGACGAATTCTTGCGCTCGCCGTCGATGATCCAGTCGGCATTGAAAATCTTGTGTCGGCAGTGTTCAGAATTGACCTGGGCGAACATCACCAACTCGGTGTCGGTTGGGTTGCGGCCGGCTTTGGTGTAGCTGTCGCACAGATAAAGGATCTCGTCATCGCTCAGCGCCAGCCCCATCTCGCGGTTGGCAGCGTCCAACGCGGCGCGCCCCTGGCCCAGCAGATCGAAGGTGCGTCCCGGAGCTGGCGGCCGAGTTTCAAAGAGACCATCCAAATCGAGGTAGACGCCTTCGATCATGCGGTCATGCAGCATATTCAACGCGGGACGCAACGCCGCGAGCGACAGTTCGGTCTCCTGAGCAAAGACCCGGATATGCACGCCGCGCTCCACGCGGTTGATCTCCCCCAGCCCGCAATTGCGGAAGAGGTCGGTCGCTCTGGATGACCAAGGCGAAATCGTCCCCTTACGCGGCGTCACAAAAAAACCACCCGAGACCGCTTCATCTTGGGACGCCCCGAGCAAAGAGCAGGCACGCGCCAGCGACTGGGCCGCGAGCGGCCGATCCACATCTAACAGGTAAACGAACCGCGCTTCAATCCTGACCGCGTTCTGAGCGGCCAGTGCGACGGCAACCTTCTCCGCCAGCGCGGCCAAGCGGAACTGGGAAAATGCATCACTTCCAACAACCATCAACGGTTTCATAAACCATTCCTTACCTTTAAGAGAGGCTCTTGCAAAACCTCCTGCTTACACAGGTGTGGCACGGGCATCTTGCCCGTGTTTCATGGGCGGGACGCCCATGCCACGAGGGGCACTGCAAGATCCTCAAGAAACTGAAAAAACAAAACTCAACTTAAAATTGTCCTCAACACATCTTCCCGCGACTGCGCCGCCAGCAGATCATTGCGCACGGAAGCTTCCATAAGACGGCGACTAAGCCTAGCTAAAAAGTGGATATGGTTGCAGGCGACCGTCGCCGGCACCAGCAACAAGACAAAGACATGTGTGGCACGGTTGTCAGAGGCACCGAACGCGATGCCCTGCGGATGGATGCCGAGCATGCACACGATGTCCTGCACAAATTCAATGCGTCCGTGCGGCAGAGCGATACCGTCAGGCAAAGCGGTTGACGCGCTCAGTTCGCGATTGATGACTGCTTTAACAGCGGCATCCCGGTGTTCTGCCGCCAGCAGTCCCTCCTGCACCGCTTGGTCGATCAGGGTCTTGATCACGAGTGACCCTTCGCGGTCTGTCAAATTGAGACAGACCAGACTTTTCTTGATAATCTCTTCAAAACTCGCCATACGTCTCCAGTGCAACACACTCCTTGGGTCACGCCGGCGTAGAGTACCATATTCCCCCCCCCGTCGCCAATCACGGAAACAAACAGGTTTTGGGTCTTTGTTTTTGTTTTTGGATTAATTAAGGCGCGAGTTAATTAAGGGCACTGATGAACTAACTGCTTCTACAGACTGGCGGTTAGTGCGAAGATCACGTCTTCCTCGGTGATGAGCCCCAACACCGCCCCACTCCCGCGTTCGCTTACCAGCACCAGCGGATGGTGGTGTTTGCGCATCAATGGCAGCACGTCATCGGCGCGCTCATCGGCACTCACAAAGAAGGGCGCCTCCATACTGTCTTTGACCAGCAGAACGTCTGGATCGGGATTGGATGCCAGCGCTTTCGCGACATTCAGCACGCCGACACACCGCGCTCCGTCTTCGCTAAAGACCGGCAGCCGCACATGCTTGGAATCGCGGACAGCCTGAAAGCAATCGCGCAGCGGCGCCGTCTCGTATGTCTTAACCACACGGTTCAGCGGCGTCATAATCTGCGCGGCCGTCTGGGTGTGCAACGTCAGCACACGATTGATCATCAGTCGTTCAAAGGCAGTGATACGCGAACCGTGCTTTGCGTCGCTGACCACGTTTTGGATATATTCACGCGTCATCAGAAAACGTTGACCGGTGTTCGAGTCCGATTTGGGTACCAGCCAGCGCGTCAGAAAGAGAATTGTGTTTGTCAGTGGCGTCAACAGACGGTCCATCACATAGAAGGGGCGCGCCACCAACAGCGTCCGACGCAACGGGCGGGTTGTGAAGAACAGCTTGGGCAGAAATTCGCAAAAGAACAGCACCAGAAACGCCATCACAACCGCCCACAACGTCTGGGCACCGCTGTTGTTCGGGAAACAACTGTGCGCCAAGCTGGCCGATAGCGTGGACAGTATGACGTTCACCAAGTTGTGCCCGACCAACAGCGAGGCCAGGCAGCGCTGCAAGTCCCCGAGATACCTGTGCAAAATCCGCGCCGACTTCACACCCGCGCGAACTAGGTGCATGAGTCGCGCATGACTGAGCGACAACAGGCCCGTCTCGGTACCCGAAAGAAACGCGGCGACTAAAGCGCAGAGCAGAATGCCGACGATGTAGAGTCCTGCCTTCACAGCACCTCCTCCTCGTCAAGGCCCTCAAGCAGGTCATCATGCACTGCGTTTTCAAGCGCCCCTTCATCCTCTTTCGGGCGTTCCAGCACTTCGAGTTGGACAGCATCAATACGCCGCTTGCGCACGCGCCGGACTGTCACGCGGCAGCCCTGCGCGAGCACCGACTGTCCCGCCTGTAGCAGACGTCCGGCATGGAACGTCACCCAACCTGCGATCCGGTCCGCATCATCGGCCTCAAGATCCAGATCCAGTTCATGGTTCAGTTCCTCCAAGCTCACGGTGCCGTCCACCAGCCACACATCCGGCGCGACCTGCCGAATCGGCGCGTCCTCCTCCTCTGCGGTCGACGCCACGGGGTCTGCGATCAACTCCAAAATATCGCCGCGCGTGATCAAGCCCGCCGTACCGCCGTATTCATCCAGCACGCACGCAATGTGCTCGCCGCTCCGCTGGAAAGTCACGAGCAAATCATCAAGTGAAACATTTTCCGGCACGAACAGCGCTTTACGCGTGGCTTTCTTGGCGTCATGCGCGGGATCAAGCAAAAACCGAACCGTATCAAGAAATCCCTCAATCGCATCTGGGGTGCGCACATAAACCGGCAGGAAACGGTGCCCCGCCTCGCGCGCGATTGCCACCTGTTTTTCAACCGGCGTGTCCAGATCAATGCCGACCATATCCACGCGCGGCGTCATTTCGTCGCTGGCCATGAGTTCCGACAGGCGGAGAATGCCATCAACCATCGACGCCTCCTCCTCGTCAAGCACACCCTGCTCTTCTCCAACCTCGACGACCGTGAGCAACTCGTCATTGGAGAGCGCACGCCGCTCGCGCCGTAACGCTCTTTTGAAGATGCGGGAGCCGGCGGTCAGCGCAACATTGAAGGGGCGCAGCAACCAGAGCCAAAACAGCAGCAGCTTGCTGCAAATCGGTGCAAGCCGTTCCGCATGGATGACGGCAATGCGTTTCGGCGTCACTTCGCCAAACATAAGCAGGCTCACGGTCATGAGCGGGATGGCGATCGCCTCCCCCCAACGCGGAATCAAGCTTTCAATCAGCACGTAACCGACACTGGCGAAGGCAAAGTTCACCAGAGTATTGCCGACCAACAATGTAGAGAGAATCAGCGCCGGATCGGCCAGCAATTTTTCCAGCCGTCGTCCCGCAGCGGCATGCCGGTTACGGATGCGCTGAACCTGAATTGGCGACAGCGAAAAGAGCACGGTCTCACAGCCCGAAAAAAAGGCTGAAAGACTGAGCAACAACACAAGAATGGCACCGGCGCCCGACGTGAAAGCAGGATTCATGGTTTGGAAACGTCATCCACAAACAATTTGGTGCGATGCCCGCTGTTAAGGGTCTCAATCTCCATATCGCGAATCATCCAGCGGTCGTCCATTTTTTTGACGCGCTGAACCCACATCCTCCGCACGGCATCGCCTTGCGGACCTAGCTGTTCCACCTGCATCAGACAGCGCAACTGGCGATCCACCCAGATACGCACGGCTGAACATCCCGGAATCGGGCTCGGCGGCACCGCAACCAAAATATCGCAATCACGTCCGTTATGGCTTTCGCCGCGCGGCCGATCATCAAAGCGCACATCCTTCCACCAGAGAAAATCCAGCGTCAGATCCATCCACGTCATGTCGGTACCCCGGATGCGTCCGGCATACGAGGGCTCGGGCACAGGCTTCTGCTCCGGGCCTTCAAACAGTTGGATCTGCGCCGGCTTCCCTTCCGGTCGCGTCAGCATGGCACGCTCGACGAGCCCCGTGCCCTGTCGGTCCAACAACAGCACCTCGGCGGACGGCGGTTGCGCCCCCCACGCCATCAAAAGCTTAAACGGCTGCTGCATCAGCACGATGCCGCGCAGTTTGCGAACGGTCATCGTCCCCTGCAGCAAAAGCGGCTCGGTCGGTATCAGCCGTGTGCAGGCATTCAAAGTTTCCGCTGCCGTCAGGTTTTCTTCGACGACGGCCTCTTCAGAGCCAGGGCGATCGCCGGTCGCCGAAAACGCGGCCAGCACGGGCAACACCGCACAGGCCACAACGAGATTCAACGAAGTTTTCAAACTCACCTCAACGCGTCCACGTCCATCGTGTCGCTCTTTTGAACCCATTTATACCACAAAGCATACAGAGCCGCAAGGAGCGCGATTCAGTCCCGCCTGTCTCCCCGAATCCCGCTACTCCACAGGCGCAACGACCGCCGCATCTTTGGCCAACACGTCGCCTACGTACGGCCCTTCGAACGCCAGCACACAGACATCGTCGGCATCCAACTCAATGTCTGTGCGCTTATCCCGCCACGTGATCTCCGCACCCCGCACGAGATCGCGGCAGGTCGACGGCTGTGCAAGCGCGGTCAGCGTCACCGTCGCTTTCTGGCGCGTTTCCGACTGGTTGAAGACCGTCAGATAGCAGATGCCGGGCTGCCAGCCGAACCGCTCCAGCGTCACTGAAGCGTTGTCCGAGCGCGCGCCGGTCACCGGCTCCCATCCAGCCTCGGCGACCAGACGACAGAGCGGAATATACTTTTTGAAGAGCGGACGGTCGCGATTGTACAGTTCGGGCCGCTTAAAGTAGTGGCCGGTCGAGGCATCGGCGCTGAAATATCCCGGAAACATGCCGTATGCCAGCGACCGCTTCATGAACTTTTCCGAGTCTTCATACGAAAAGGCCGTAAACTCCGTGTTCATCAAAAAGCAGAACGGCTTGCCTTTGCACATCGCACGGCGGTAGAGCAACTCCTCGTCAGCCATCGGCCGCCATTTCCCGCCGTGCTTCCAATTGGTCTCGGTACCCATCACATCCAGCAGCGGTGCCAACCAGCACCAACTGATCGGCGTGCTGTTGGCCATCATGTAGTGTCCGCGCGCATGCATCTCACGCGCCAATTCCCGCACATACTCGAAACCGATCATGCCTTTGTAGATGCCCACGCGGCGCGAACCAAGCGCATAGCAAAGCGGACGTTCCGCGCTCGCAAAGTGGCTGCGCCTGAAGTTCAGTTCGTCGGTCACATACGCTTCGGCCGAGTCGATGTACTCGCCGTCACATGCGGCCTTACGCGAGGCGCCGTATTGGCGCTCGATGTACGCGGCGTTCCACTTGTTTGAAAAATCGGTCACCGCGCCCGGCACCCCAGGCGCACAGTTCATGCTCCAGACCACGCCGTTGCACCAAGGCGTATCAAGCACGCGCCCAGGGATCCGCCCCTTCTCATCCTCGAACGCGCTGCTCTCCCAAGCCAGTCCGGCGCGATTACCGGCTGCCACCAACCGCTTCGCCTCCTCCACGCCGCGCTCCAGCGTGCGCGGACCATCCCCCTTGAGCGCCATCCACCAAGTCATCGGCTCGGTATAGCGGAAGGTCAGTATATCGTGCGCGTCATCCCACGCCGTTTCATCAGTGCCCTCCTTGATCCGGAAACCAAAGTCCTGCCACCCCTCCACCTTGCTGATGGGTGCGAACGGCATCCAGACCCCCTGCTTGCTGATGCGCGTTACGAAGGCGTCAGGATAAAGCTCGTAATAACGCGCCAGCGCACCGCGAAAGCCATCGTCCGCCTTGAAATCAAAAACGCAGAAACGGAAACCTGCCGTCCGCTTTTCCGGCGCAAAACCGATGTCGCACGCCAAGAACAACTCGCGCGTCCGAGGCTGACAGCCAACCCGGTAATAAAGTGGCGTCGCCGTGTCGATACCAAGCGCGCACCCCTTCCCGCCTGCCGCCACCGCCCCGAACGGATAGCGCGAAAGCTGGCCGTTCGCGCCGACCTGCCGCCGCGTGGTGTTCATGACCTCTGCCATGCGCCCGTCCAAGTCCATCGCCCGCCGCAGATCATGAAACCATACCAGTGCCCCAGACGGCTGCGGCAGGGAATAGACGAGCGTCATCGCGCGATCCCGACCGGTGAGTTCTTCCAGCGACACATCATAAAAGGTCACGCCGGCGGCGTGAACGGCGCGGGTCGTCAGCCGGACACCGAGCGCTTCACGTGCGATCGACACAAAACCTGACTCCCGCGCCACATCGCGTATCAGGAAACCCCGCTGCGGCGTACCGACCTGCTCGGTCACTGCACCGTCAAACCGCAGGACATCGTCGATAGCGAGCGTTCCGAAACGCGCGTCCTTGAAACGCACCCGCCCGGCGCGGTTACGATAAAGCAGGTAGTAGCTTATGCGACGGATCGGGCGGTCCGGCGTAACCACCACCTCACGCCGCTGCCACCCCACCGCCGGATCAGGATCGAACGGCACGGACTGCCCCCAGAGCGGTGTGCCGTCGGTATACACAAGATCAAGATAGAGCGAGAAGTCACTGTTGGGCGAACCCTCTGTCTGCTCGGCACGCGCCCAAGCCGATGCCACCACCGGCTCAGCCCGGCTCTGGTTCAACTCTATGCTCCACGCAACACCACGCTGCTGCGCCGCCTGATCCCCGTTGTCGCAGATATACTCCACACCGTCGCGCGTGAACCCCGCCCCGTACGCCCCCGCGCGTTCGGGTGCCAGCGGCGTCAGCTTTTCAGCGTGACCACCCTCCGCCACCCGTTTGACCAGCACACCGTCTCCAGTCCCGGCAGACACACTCACCGCGATCAGACAACACAAAACCCACATCATCATGCGCATAACTACCTCCTTTACTCCACCGTACCAAGTCATACTCAGTTGTCAACTTGCACGACACGTTGTTGCGGACGAGGATGCCCGCGCCCAACTCCCTGTTCCCTTTTCACCAGAAACGCATGAGCTTCGTCCCCGTCACTAACCGATTACGCGCGTCAGCGAAGAAACATCATGGTGCCATAGTTGTTGATGGCCTCGGGGGTGCCCAAAACAGCGAACACGGGATTGTACTGCGTCGCGTAGTCCGCCGCCACCCAGTCGGCGCTCTGCGCGGCCCACTGGAGGCGCATCTCATCAAGCCATCCATTCCAGGGATTGCCTCCACTCACCATTCTTCCGAGACGCAACGGGTTGACGGAGTTCGTCAGGGCGTATCCCCCAACCTTCACATCGCCCGCTGTCTGGCCGTTCACGTAGAGTTGTGCGTTTCCGTTCTCCATCACGGCGGTAACGTAGACGAACGCCGCATTACAATCCGCCTGCCCCCGCACGACGTTTTGCACGTTGCCGCACCCAATCACGTTGTAGTTGGTCGTTCCATTCTGAAGCGTCAACTCAAAACCGGGGATATCCGTATGGTCTTTCTTGCACGAGAAGATGCGGCTGTAGAAGCCGCTTCCGGAAAGAGTCGTCTTCACCCAGGCGGAAAGTGACACGTTGCGTCCCAGCAGGTCGGCCCACTTGTCATCCTTCGCCACCTCCACATAGGCCGACCCACCGCTGTAGAAGGCCGTTCCCACGACACCGGCATCCGTGAAAGTAGGCGCTGTGGAAGAGTTCGCCACAGCCAGCGCATTTGCCGAGGAGTCCTTGTTCGAACCGGAGAAGTGCCACACCCCCCGATAGCCCGCACTCTTCCACACATCACCCGCCGAGACCGCCGTCGATGTCTGCCCGCGGTGACGATAGTACAAGTAGAGCGAAGTGACCGTGCCCGCAAGACGCGGCACCCGCACCCACACGAGCGACTCCCCGTTCGGATTCCACACGTCAACTTCATGCGGAACGAGCCGATCCTCCGCATCCGCAAAGCGGATGTCGCTGCCATCTGCCGCGCAGTCGTGATAGAGAGGCGAACCGGCAGGAATACGTACCAGCGCCGGGAAGTTCGCAAGCGTCTCGGCTCCCGCATAACCGGAGAATGTCACGGCAAGACGCCGCCTGAAGTTCTTCACGTCCAATGTCGTTGCGGGCTCCAAATCCTCAAACGCACCTAAGACCGCAAAATTGGGATTGTGCTGCGTCGCATAGTCCGCCGCCACCCAGTCGGCACTCGATGCCGTCCACCGGAGGCGCACCTCGTCGAGGGTGCCGTTCCAACACTGGGAGTGCACTGCGTTGGATGAATTGCCGCCCACGCCGAGTCCCATATCCGGCTTAATCACAGTATACCCGGTTGCCTTAACAGACGCCTCCAGAAGCGTCCCGTTCACGTACAGACGTACGCCGCCATCGCGGTAGACAGCAGTCAGATGGACATAGTCTCTCGTAAGGTTGGTAGTTTCCACAATATTCTGTGTGCCACCCGGACCTCCCACCATCACCTTATTAGTGGCACCTTGCATCGACATCTCAAAGCCTTTTGCCGCGCTATAAATAGGCTTACAGGAGAGGACGCGCCCATAGCCGCCCGCGTTGGCCTTTACCCAAGCGGAATAGGAAAAGTTCGTTCCCTCAAACCCATCCCAGATGGCCATGGGCGTCATGAAGTATTTCTTGCCATCACCGCTGAATGCCGTGCCCACCAGTCCCGCCGCTGTGAATCCAGGCGCCGGGGATGAGTTCGTTCCCGTGAATTTGTTGGTGGTGGACTCCGCATTGGAACCGGAGAAATGCCATACCGCGCGATAGCCAGCCGCCGTCCATACTTCGCCCGACTCGTTCTGCAGCGACGGCATGAGACCGCCCGAGTAGAGCGTGAGTGTCGTCGTCGAGCCCGCGAGTTCCGGCACGCGCACCCACACAAACGACTCGCCGTCCGGGTTCCATACGTCGATCTCGTGCGGTGCCAGATTACCAGCGGCATCGGCAAAGCAGATGTGTCGTCCGCCCGGACTATCCGCGTAGATTTCTGAATTCGCAGGAATGCGCACGAGCGCCGGGAAGTTCGTGAGCGTCTCGGCCCCCGCATAACCAGAGAACGTCACGGTACAGCGGTGGAGGAAAGTCGAAGTATCCAACTCCACGGCCGATGCCGCGCCAGCGAATCCGATCGTTGCCAACGCACAGGCGAGCCCTAACTTTTTCATCACAACCTCCTTCTCCTCTTATCGCTTCTCGGTTTCCCCGAGGCATTATTGCTTACCGAACGCGATGTCGGCGAAATCCAGCATCCATTGCCAATCGTATCCTGAGATACCGTGCCCGCCGCCGCGCCGCACGTAACCGAGGTAGGTGCCGATACGGCCGGTGTCGTAGTTGGCGGGGAAGTCGCCCGCCGGCAAGCCGGGAAGCCCGAGGAACTCCCATGCGGGAGAGGCCGCGCGGCAGGCGAGGAACTCGCCCTTCGTATCGAACCATCCCTGATTGAATCCCTGTACGAGGATGCGGCGCGGCGCGATCGCTGCCACGAGAAGATGCTGGTCGAACATCATCGCCTGCTCGTTGTCGATGTACTTGCCGTAAGCCTTGCAGTACCAATGATGGAACATGCTCATCTCGGTGGAGACGTTCTCACCGAAGTCGCGCTTGGCGAGAGGCACGCCGCCGCCACCGGTCTGGTTGGGAACGCACACGGCGAAGCGTTCATCGCGGGCAGCGGCCAGAAGGGCGGTCTTTGCCAAACGAGAACAGCCGGTGGCCACGGACTTCTTCGCATCGATCTCTGGAATACGTTCGGCAAGGTCAAGCCCGCGCGAAAGCGCCCAGGCCCACGCGCCT
The DNA here is from genome assembly GCA_035450385.1 of Kiritimatiellia bacterium. Classification (GTDB taxonomy): domain Bacteria; phylum Verrucomicrobiota; class Kiritimatiellia; order RFP12; family UBA1067; genus DUPH01. The sequence continues at coordinate 10,045 of DAOTMQ010000106.1, forward strand.
AATGCCGTCGTATTATCGTCCTTCGCGGGATCGCGTGGCGGCCACAGGGTAAAGACGCCGGTGTAAGCCAATTCGCGAGGGGTGCCGCGCTTGACGTCGCGTTCCTCCACGTCAGGCGAGATCTGCCCGTAACATGCGCTCATCACGGCATATCCGCGGGCGAGGATGGTTTCAAGCGGGCACTGCGACGTCTCATCGGTGTTGCGCAATCTGCCGCGTGATTTTTCTAATTCCGATTTTTGCCAGACATGGCCGTCTGCACCACCACTGCGCAACCACATGCCTTCGGCGAGGACGATCTGGGGATCTGTGGCCAGTTCATGGTTCCCGCGGTAGTTGAGGAACAGCACAACGGGCACCTTCTTCGTATTCTCACAAACGGGGACGTTTCCATCCTTCTTTGCCTTCGTCTCCTGTATGTGGTTCGGCAGAAACACGATCCAATCAATCACCGGGCCGGATTTGTCGTCACGGAACCACATCTTATACTGGCGGCGAATGCCGAGGCCCGCGAGGGTCTCGCCCTCCTCGACCAGTTCGGTCTTCACGACCTCCGGCGGCGGTGGCGGCTGTCCATACATCTCACGGGCAAAGATGTCCAGTATCTCACGGCGGCGGGCGGGCCACTCTGCCGCCGACGCCAACTTGCGTCCGTCCGCGAATGTGAGCGAATCCTCCAGCGTGTACGGGGCCACCTTTGCCTCATCATAGTTCGGCGGACGCGCCATGACCATGCCCGCCAACGCCACTGTACCAGCCACTATCACTCTCTTCATCATCTTCCCCCTTCGGTCTCGTCGCGGAACGTAAATCAGGCTACGCTCCATCCCGGTCTCATGCGTGCATGCGTCCCTTTACCGCAATAACACACAAGGAGTATACTTCACTACGCAGCCATTTTCAAAGCACTAATGAACTAACCAAATCCCTGCTTGAGCCCCGGCCGTTTCCTGCTATACTCTACGATGTACTAAATGGTGTTTAGCCTACTGCGGGTGGACTGTGTGTCTGCCGCCCGGGGGCCACAAAGAGGGAGAGTCATGAAATTGCTGAAGATCAACCGCCGTCATTTCGTTAAGTCCGCCACCGCTGGTGCCTCGCTCGCTGCCCTGCCCGGCATCCTGAAGGCCCAGCAAGCTCCATCGCAGAACGTGGTTGGCGCCAACAGCCGCATCAACGTCGCCTGCGTCGGATACTCTGATCGCTTCAGAGGCGCCTTGCTGCCGTCGTTCATCAAATGCAAGGACGAACTGAATTTCGACATGGTCGCGCT
>DAOTMQ010000107.1:0-11275 GCA_035450385.1 Kiritimatiellia bacterium
CAGGACAACTAAGGGACAGGTATTTAAAGTTCACCGGCTCTTTTTAGGGGCACCCCGTTCGAGCAGATACCAGAGCGTCGCATGCGCCCCCGATGTTTTCAACACAGCACCGTCCATCGGCACCTGCGCCTGACGCCCCCCGCTGCCGTCCAGCGCCGTCGCGCGCCATCCCGTGCCGGGCAGGGTCACGGTCAGCGTCACCGGTTCAGCCACTGTCGGCCCCTCCCCCCACTCTATCACGCCGGTACGCGCGTCGTTCCAGCGTTGTCCGGCGTTCTCCACACGCGCCACGGCTGTGAGCAGCAGACGCTGCGACTCGGCCACCGGCCGCGCATCGAGCGTGACCAGTGCGATGTTGGCATATCCGTTGCGCGTGCCGACGCCGACCTCCATACGCACATCTCCGAGTTGAAACGCCCGGCCGCCGACCCTGCCGATCAACAAACGCGCGGCCGGGGCATTGACCCGCAGCGACACCGCATCCTCCGCCTGTCGGTCAAACTCGATCTCGCCCGTGTCGCTGACGATTGAGCGTCCGTCCAATCCGCTCGCACCGTTGAGCGCCGCACCCGAAGCCACCAATCGGCATGACACCTTGCGGCGCCACACATCCGACACGTTCCCCTTGCCCTGTTCAAGCAGACTTGACATGCCGCTCCAGACATTGTCCGCCACACGTGCGGCGATCTCCTGCTCGGGCACATCCAGCGTGAGTGGCTCGCGCGCTGGGGCGACAAGCCCTTGCCTGAAAAGAAGTGCCATCGCTGGTACCATGCACATTTGTCCCGCATGCCCGGTTGTGGCGTAGTGGCTCTGAATGCGGTTGTGCCCCTGCTTGCCGCCTTGGAAGTTATACCACGAATACTCCGCGAACCCTGCCCATCCCTGATAGGCCGCGAGCAACGCCAGCAACGGAAAGTTCTCCGATGCATGATCGTTCGGTGGATTGAGATCAAACTCCGTCATCAGAAACGGCTTGCCCGCCACCCGCCACAAGGCCGTACCCTCAAGCGGACCGAACGCCGCGCCAACCATCGACTCGTTACGAACCGTGTGGCGACGTCTCCCCTCTTCATCCTCTACGACACGAGGATGACACGGATAGCAGTGCATGTCGATCAGGTCGCCGTGACGCGCCTCACGCCGGAGACCGGCCAATCCGCCATAATTCGCCTGCGTACAGTAGATCATCGCACACGCGCCCAACTCATCGCGCAACACGCGCATCATCGCCGAGACATAAGCCTCCTCCTCAACCATCAGAAAACGCATGAAATCCGCCGAACGCTCTGGACAGGCGGTGTCCGCCACCAGCGGCACGTTGCCTACCTCCACGCGCTCGCCGTCGCGCAGCCCAATCACTGCATAGCGGCCTTCGCGTACCGAAACATCGGTCAGTTCAATCACGCCGGTCTGGCGTCCGACCGCAAAATTGAGCCGCATCGGAATAGCATTAGGATTCTCGACCGTGCAGGTCACGCCATACTCGCGCCATGTGCTATCGAGCGTGATCGTCGCCCCGCCGTGCGCGGAGGTCCACGGAGGCCGCTGCATCATCATGCCCACACCCAGTTTTACGGCCTTGTCGCCTGTCGCACGCGCCCGGAAGGCGACCGCGTATGTTTTGCCGTGTTCGACCGGCAAGTCGGGCACCATGGCCTGCACATGCCACGACTCGCTGCCGCCCGCCGTCACCTCCCAGCGCAGCGCGGGAGCGCCATCTGCAGCGTCGTTCACCACGCTCGTTGTGGATTTCGCGCCTTCGGCATTCTGAAACGACCAGTTGCGCGTGCCTTCGCGAAACCTTCCATTTGTCAACAGTTCCGGCCCTTTCTCAGCCTGTGCAGCAGCATTCCACGCGGCGCGCACGGCCTCGCTGTTGCCATACCTCTTGGCCAGCCAGTTATTCCATTTGCGCGTTATCGCGCCACGAAACGGCTCCGGCAGTCCCGCCAGCGTGTAGGCGATCTGAAAGACGGTGTTCTCGTTGTTCAGTTCAATCACCGCCACAGCCGGATCTTTCGCGTAGGAGAGTCCGGTGTAGGGATTGACATGCCCGACCAAGTCGCGCGCATATTGTTGTTGCGACGCGATATACGGCTCATAGATGAAGTCTATGCCCTTGCCGAAACGGTGTACTTCCTTCGGCTGGCCGGGATAGGGACGGCAGACGTGCAGGTTAATGTCCACGTAGATGCCATTCTCCTTGAGCTGAGCGATCAGCCAATCAAACTGGTCGAGCTTTTCAGGGTTCAAGGTCTGCATATCCTCGTTCAAGATACCGACCGGCGCTTTGGCGAAATCGAAATAATGCAGGCGGATAAAATTGAAGCCGAGTTCCCGGAGCCGCCGTGCCATGCGCGGCGCCTGCTCTTTAGGCGGCATGGGATGGTAATCACAGATGTTCGATCCGAACAATCGCACCTCACGGCCGCGGCCATCCACAATCCGCTCGCCGTCCGGACGCAGATGCCCGTGCGCTCCCGCTGGCGCCGCATTGAGAAACGAGAGGTCAATCGGCGTGCCGGCAGTGTGCGTATCCGCCAAGTCCGGAACGACAAAAGGGAACCACCCCGCCCGCCCGCTGTCTTGTGCCGCACACGCAACAGCCGCCGCCAGCCCAACCAGAATACCCGTGATCCGCATATCTTCTCCTTAATAAAATGGAAAGAGTAAGGATAACACGCCCAGTCGCTCTGCTCAACTTCGCAACTCCGCAATGTCGCAACTCCGCAACCCGCATTTGTTCTATTTGCCGGATTGTCGAATTATGCTAAAATGCGGGTATGAAAAAGTGGAATGCAGCCTCGATCAAAGCCGCGAAGGGAGTGAGTAAGCTCGCCTGCCTGACGGCCTATGACACCGGTAGCGCGCGGCTGGCCGACGCTGCGGGCATCGCACTGCTGCTGGTCGGCGATTCGCTCGGCATGACGGTCTTGGGTTATGACTCGACACTACCGGTCACCATGGCGGATATGCTCCACCATACTGCGGCGGTTGCGCGCGGTGTAACCTCCGCGATGGTCGTCGCGGACATGCCCTTTCTTTCCTACCAAATCAACATCGAGGAGGCGTTTCGTAACGCCGGCCGCTTTATCCAGGAGGCCGGTGCAGACGCCGTGAAAATCGAGGGCGGCGCGATCCGCGCCGATCTGGTTCGGACACTCATGGAAAACGGCATACCGGTTCTGGGCCACATCGGTCTCACGCCCCAATCCATCAATGTACTGGGCAGTTACAAAGTTCAGGGCAAGACACACGAGGCCCGCGACCGCCTGATCGAAGACGCGCAGGCGCTGGCCGAGGCCGGCGTGTTTGCCATCGTGCTGGAGTGTACCCCGCCCGATATCGGTGCCGACGTTACCGCAGCGGTCCCGGTGCCGGTCATCAGTGTGGGCGCAGGACCGGACTGCGACGGGCAAATGTTGGTCATGCACGATATGCTCGGCTTGACCGAACGCCCGCCGAAATTCGCCAAACCGTACGCCTCGCTCGCTACGACCATGCGCGACGCCTTCGCCGCGTATGCCGCCGAGGTCGAAGCCGGTTCTTTCCCTGCACCGGAACACTGTTACGCCCCTGCCTCCCCCTGAAGAGAATCCCATGCGTCCATCTCGTGAAGACATCGTGATCACCGGCATGTCATGCCGCTTCGCCGAAACGCCGAACCTGGCCGCTTTCTGGCGGAATGTCATGCAGCGGCGCGCGCTGTTCACGCCGTTGGACGAGCCCCCCGCCAGCGAATCGACACTCTTCGACCGCCCCTACCCTGTCGCCGCCGCGCAGCTCGGCGACCTTTACGCCTGCACGCCGGCCGATCAATACTTTCCGCGCACGGTCAACGCCGGCGAAAACCAAGACGTTTTCTTCACCGTCCAGCTCGCGATCGACGCACTACGCGACAGCGGCAGCACCATCAGCAGCCTGCCCACGGATCGCATCTCTTTCCGTCTGGGGTACGCGCCTCCCTTCAACACCGCCTCGGTCAACTGGCTGCAGCACACCTTTTTCCTCAATCAGACGCTGGACATCCTCGCGAAGTTCTTCCCTGTCGCCGGGCCTGAGCAACTCGGCGAAATCCGCCGACAACTCGCCGCCGCCCTGCCAGCCCCCAATCCGTACGCGTTCCTGTCGGCGTTGGGCAGTGTCATCGCATCCTGGACCGCGCACCTGTTGGGCCTCGCCGGACCAGCTTTCGTGGTGGATGCCGGCACCGTCTCCGGCCATCAGGCCCTGCAGGGCGCGATGGACGACCTGCTCATGCGCCGCGCCGACATCGCTCTGGCCGGTGCCGTGCAGCCGCCGTTCAATCGGCCGGTGCTGCAGGGACTCGCCGGCACCTTGCCCTTCTCGCGCAAAAAAAGCCTTCTGGCCTTCAGCCGCGAGACGGACGGCACGTTGCCCGGCGAAGGTGGCGCCGTGTTTGTGCTTAAACGCCTCAAGGACGCCCTGCGCACCGGCGACCGCATTTACGCCATCATCCGCAGCACCGGCATCGCCGCAGCCTCGCTCGACCAGCACCAGCGCATACCGACGCCGGAACGCCTGACCCGCGCCATCAGCCGCGCCATGCACACCGCCGATGTCACCCCCGACACCATCCACCTGCTCGAGGCGCACGGCTCCGGCATCCCGCATTCTGACGAGACCGAAATCCAAGTGATGCAGGAGATTTTCGGCGAGCGCCGCGCAGGTCAGCCGCTGGTCGGCGTCGGATCGGTCAAAGGAAACATCGGCCACACGCTTTGGGCGGCCGGTGCCGCCGGCATCTTAAAGGCCGCGCTCGCGCTCTCGCACCGCGTGCTGCCGCCGCATGTCGCCATCGACAAACCGAACACCCGCATCCTCTCGGCCAAATCGCCGATCTACCTGCTCTCCGATGCGCGTCCGTGGCTGCGAGGCAGCAAAAAGAATCCGTGCCGCGCCTGTGTCGCCGCGATCGACTTCACCGGCACCTGCGCCGCCGCCATCCTCGAAGAATACCCGGAGGAGACATGACCGGCAGCGTCCACCTCTATGACCCGTTCGATTGCGAGTTGTGCCTTATCGGCGCACCTGACGACACCCGGCTGACCGAAGAAGTCAAGCGGATCATCTATTTCCTTGAACACGCGCCGGAGGTCTCGCTACAGGATGTCGCCTACACCTGCGCCTGCTCCGCGCGCCGCATGCCTGCCGTGCTGGCGGTCGTCGCCACATCGGTCACCGATCTTCGCGACCGCTTGGCACTGGCCCACAAGAAGTTGTCCGAAAATGCCGGACGTATCCGTGACAAAAGCGGCACCTACTTCTTCCGCGACCGCCTCTGTCCACGCGGGCGTGTCGCCTTTCTGTTTCCCGGTGCCGTTTCGTTTTATCCCGACATGCTGCGCGATCTCTGCCTGACCTTCGAGGACTGCCGCAACGCCTTTGATGAATTAGAAGAGGCACTTCAGACGATTGACAATCAGCCCTTCTCCCCGGCTGACTATATCTTCCCCCCTGCCGCCTGCTACCGCAACAACATCGGAGCCTTCTCGGCACAGGCCTTCTCCGAGTCATTCATCGCCGTCCACGCCGCCAACACCGCGCTTTTCCGGCTGTTTGACCGTATGGGCGTGACCCCCGACGGTCTGGCCGGATTCAGCGGCGGCGACTTCGCCGCGCTTGAAGTCGCAGGCGTCTACGGTGATCTCTCATATAACAAACGCATCATGTTCGTGCGCGAGGGTTACCAGATGTTGAGTCGTCTGGTAGAGCGCGAAGACTTGCCCGCCTGCGTCATGCTCTCGGTGATCGACGCGCCGCGCGAGACGCTCGACGCATTGATGGAGGCCCATCCCGGCCGGATCGCGCTGTCCTGCCTCCACAGTCCGCGCCAGCAGACCATCGCGCTCTCGCCCCAGATCCAGAAAGCGGTCTCCGCCACACTTCACAAAGCCGGCGTGAAAACCATGACCGTGCCCATCGACCGGCCTTTCAACACGCCTTGGTGCAGCAAAGTGTTGCCGCCCATCAAGCAGTTCCTTTCGCACTGGGTGCGCCACGCGCCCACCATCCCGGTCTACTCCTGCGCGACCGCCGAGCGCCTGCCGACGAAGCCGCGCGCCATCCAGAACCTCACCGTCGACCAATGGACCGCGCCGATCCTCTTCGAGGACACAATCCGCCAGATGCATGCTGACGGTTTCCGCGTCTTCATCGAACTCGGCGCACGCGGCAACATGACCACCGCCATCGACGAAACCCTCAGGGGCCAACCGCATCAAGCCGTAGCCGTCAATCGCATCCACCGCTCAGGGCTGACCCAACTCCACCATGCCCTCGGCCTGCTGGCCGCGCAGGGCGTGCCGATCGACCTCTCGATGCTACACCGTCACCGCCGCAGCCGCATGCTCGATTTCAACCGTCCACTCTCAGTCATCACGCGCACAGAAAATGAATTGCGTCTCGCCGCCCGACTGCCAACGCTCACTCCGTTCGCCCCGCCCGGTGAATTCCTGATTTCTTCGCGTGCCACCTCCGAGCAGACGCGCAAGGTCGCGCCGACGATCACCGACGGACGCAGCTTTGATTTCGGGGCCGACTTCCCCATGCTCGCCAACGCCTCAATCCTCGAAGAGCAGCCCGGCGTCACGATGACAATCGCCAAAACACTGACGCTTGAGGACTATCCCTTCCTGCGCGACTACGCGCTGGGCACCTCGCAACTCTCCTATGCCAAGCCCGGCCTCAAGGGTCTGACTCTGCTCTCCCTGATCTCCAGTCTGGAGATGATGTGCGAGGCCGCCCGCAAACTGGTGCCGCGCCGCCGCGTCGCGCAGGTCCACAACCTGCACGCCCAGCGCTGGGTCGGTTTCGAACGCGGCTCGTTGCGTGTTATCCTGCGCGCCGAACGCATCTCCTGGCCCGACTCAAGCTGTACGGCCGTGCGCGTGCAACTCCGTGACGATGCCCCCAACAGTGCCTTCACCTGGCCGATCGTCGAAGCGGTCGTCCTGCTGACTACCACCAGTCCCGCCCCCCCCTCAATCCAGCCGCCGCCGCTCTCTCACCCGCGCTCGGTCAACTGGTCCGGCCACGACATTTATCCTGATCGCCTCTTCCATGGCGAGAGTCTGCGCATTGTGCGCCATGTGGATATCTGGAGCGAAGAAGGCATCGACTTTGAAGTCGAAGTGCCCGGTCGCGCCAATGCCGTCAGGCACACCAAGATCCCGCTCTTCTCCATCTGGCCGATGCTGCTGGACGGCATCGTCTCGACCTTCTCGCTGTGGCGGGTACACGAAAAATTTGCCGGTGCCATCTCCATGCCTTTCCGTGCGCGCCGCATCATTTTCCACGCCAACACCTTTACAGAGGGCGCCCGCCTGCGCGGCTACCTCCGTCTGATCTCGGTCACACCGCGCTCGCATGTGGCCGACATCCAGATCTCCGACGGCAATGGTAATCTGCTCATCCACTTCCGCGGCTGGGAAGAACTGTGCGAACGCGTACCGCCGGAATACCACCAGTTCATCCTGCGCCCTTCCGAACAGTACCTGACCCGCGAGTTGCCTGCGGAACTGTTGGGTAACCCCTCCACGCCCATCGCCGCCTCGGTCGCCACCGATGTGCCGTTCAAGATCTTCGAACACAATCAGGAACTCTGGCTCAAGACCCTCGCCCATGTAGTGCTCTCGCCGGCCGAACGTGAAGAGTGGCTCGAGATGCAGGGCGCCACCAACCGGCGCGTCGAATGGCTCTTCGGGCGTGCCGCCGCCAAAGAAGCCACGCGGCGCTTCCTGATCAAACACCATCAGGCGCGCTGGACCAACGCCGACATCCCGATCTGGCCCGACGACTCCGGCAAGCCCCACCCGCTGGGACCCTGGAGCGAACACACCGCCACCAAGATCGATCTCTCGATCACCCACACCTCAAAGCTGATCATCGCCGCAGTCACCGCCAACGCCCGCATCGGCATTGATATCGAAGTGCTCGGCCGCGCCCTCAGCGATGACTTTGCCCGCGGCGTCTTCACGCACGAAGAACTGGAACTGGCAGCCCACACGGGCGAAGCCCCGGTCGCAATCCTACGCTTCTGGTGTGCCAAGGAGGCCATCTCCAAAGCGCTGGGCATCGGCATCCGCTACAGTCCGCAAGACCTGCGCATCACCGCCATCGACGCGGTGACCGGCTGGCTTCAGATCGAACTGCTCGGACAGTGGCTGGAGCCCTTCAAACAGTTGAAGGGGCGCAAGAACCCCATTTACACCACACTCTATGAAGGGCACGCAGTCGCCACCTGCCTGTTGCCGGCCTCTCTCTTTGAAAAACCGGAATAGGACGACATGCGTCTGCTGCTTCATAACATTCAATACGGAACCGGACGGCTACGCCGCTTCGCTTGGCTGGAAACCCTCACGCGCAGCACGCGACACTTCCCCAACATCACGCGCTTCCTGCGCCACATGGACCCCGACATCATCGGGCTTGTGGAGGTGGATGCCGGCTCATTCCGAACAGAACACAAAAACCAAGCCGAAGAACTGGCCAACGACCTCGACTACTACCACTGCCATCGCGTGAAATATCCGGACAACGGTCTCGGTCGTCGCGTGCCGGTCCTTAACAAGCAAGCCAACGCCGTCCTCTCGCGCGAACCGATTTTGCGTTCCGCCTTCCACGACTTCGACACCGGATTCAAGAGCCTGGCGATCGAGGTGGAACTGGAAAAAGTCACGTTTTTCCTCGTGCACCTCGCCCTAGGGATGCGTGCCCGGCAACGTCAACTCGGCGACCTCTACGACCTGGTCCAAGGGTGCGACAAGCCGCGTCTGGTAGCCGGCGACTTCAATACCCTCACCGGCGTTTGGGAGATGCGCATGTTCCTGCGCGCAACCGGCCTCAAGAGCGCCAACACACGCCACTCCCCTACCTTCCCGAGCTGGGCACCGTGCCGCGAATTGGATTTTATCTGCCACGATCCCTCCATCACCCCGATCCGTTTCAAAATCCCCCGCGTGCGGCTCTCCGATCACCTGCCGCTGATGTTTGACTTCGAGCCCCCCGACACACTCCGGAAGCCGCCGCAAGATGGCACTCACTGAGCCGCCTTCCGCGCTGTGCGCGGAGTTGACATTTAGGATTTAGGATTTTTATTTGAGCGTTGAAAGTTGAAAGTTGAGCGTTGAACATGGTTTCAGGTTTCATTGCGGAGCACTGGGAAGGTCGAGCGTCTGCTCGTCCGGCGGCGGCCACGCCGCCCGTCGTACTGGGGCACAAAATTTGGAGTGCGGTGACAAGAGCCGCGCTGTGCGCGGGTCGCGGCACCGCTTTTGCGTGCCGCCCTGCCGCTGCACGCATGCCCCTCACTAACCGATTACGAGAGAAACACGGATGTATCGGACGGACTTTTACAATGCTCCTTCTGCTCTTCCATGGAGCCGGGTGCTGCGGCTGGCATGCGATAAAACCGTTACCCGATGGCGTGGACCACCAAGGCGAACCGCTGCCCTGTACTGATGCGCGTTTCCTTTGTGATATGACTGGGCTCGACGAAAACGGCGCACGAAAAAGTGAACAAGAAATCTTTGACGAAGTATTCGCGATGATCAATCGCGCTGAACGGATTGTGGTGATCGACATGTTCCTGTTCAACGCTTTTCTGTGCATGGAGCCGAACCCGTACCGTCCGTTGAGCGATGAGCTGACCCAAACGCTGATCGCCCGCAAACGCGCGGTGCCCGAATTACGCGCCGTGCTCATTACCGATCCAGTAAACACAGTCTACGGCGGCATGAAGGCCGCGCATCTGGAAAACCTCAAGGCGGCCGGCGTTGAGGTTGTTATGACTCGTCTTTCGCGGCTGCGCGACAGCAACACCGCTTGGTCCGTCTTCTGGCGTCTGCTGTTCTACCCCTGGGGCAACAGTCCACGTGGTGGATGGACCCCCAACCCGTTCGGTTGCGAACCTGTTACCGTCCGGAGCTGGCTTGCGATCCTGAACCTGAAAGCCAACCACCGCAAGGTGGCCATCGCCGATGACGGTTCCGAACTGCGCGCGCTGATCACATCTGCCAACCCGCACGACGGCAGTAGTGCGCACACGAATGTCGCGCTCGCCTTCAGCGGTCCAGCCGCATACGACCTGCTGCGGACCGAGAATGCCGTGCTGGCTTTTACCGACCGCACACTGCAACCGCTATCGCCCGCCAGCGGCGATAACAATAGCGACCGACAAGCGCCCCCGACTGACGGTTTCCGTACGCGAATCCAAATCCTGACCGAAGAAGCGATTGCCGATGCGGCCGTGGCCATGATCGATGCCGCACAGCCCGGGGACGCCCTCGACCTTGTCATGTTTTATTTGGCCGACCGACCGGTCATCCGCGCCCTGAAACGCGCGGCCCGACGCGGAGTTTCGCTACACGTCTTGCTCGATCCAAACAAGGACGCCTTTGGTCGCACCAAAAACGGCATGCCCAACCGCCAGGTGGCGCGCGAACTGGTCGCCGCAGGCGTTCCCGTGCGCTGGGCGGCCACACACGGCGAGCAGATGCATGCCAAAATCCTACTGGCCCGCTATGCCACAGGCACAGGGGACGTGCTGCTCGGCTCCGCGAACTTCACACGGCGCAACTTGCGCAACTTCAATCTAGAAACCAACGCGCGGCTGACCGGCCCCCTCGACACGCCAGCCATCCAAGATGCCGCTGCCTTTGCGGACCGTCTCTGGACCAACGCCGACAACCGTGTGTTCTCACTCGATCACGACGCCTTCCGCGACGACACCCACTACCGGACTTGGCTCTACCGCCTGCAGGAAGCCACCGGCTTTTGCGGCTGGTAACCCCTCACGAACCGGGGTGCACAAACGGCTCGTTGCGTGCGCACAGCGGACACGCCGCAGGCTCCCACACTTCGGGCGCCATCTGCACCAACGAGAAGGTCGGGTAATCGAAACGCGCCTGTCCGGCACTGCGATCGACCAGCACCATCACGGCTGCCACATCGGCCCCGGCGGCCTTGACGATGTCGATCGTCTCCTGCACACGCCCGCCGCGCGTGATGACATCTTCTGCCACCACATAGCGCTGGCCCGGGCGCAGCGAGAAACGCCGCATCACCAAACTCCCATCCTGCTTCTCTGCAAACACACTTTGCGTGTCAAGCGCACGCGCAACTTCGTGCCCCACCAAGATGCCGCCCAGCGCGGGCGAGATCACGCCGTCCAACGTGCCCAGATCCAACTTCGCCTTGACCCGCGCCACCAACTCCTCGCATAGCCGCCCCGCAACACGCGGGTAGCGCA
>DAOTMQ010000108.1:0-4733 GCA_035450385.1 Kiritimatiellia bacterium
GTCCTATGTCAGAAATCACGCGGATACGCTTGTTCGCCTCCTCCACCTGCACCCTTACGGTCGAGATATTCGCGCCCTCTACAGCGAAAGTGGTGGCACCGTGCTGCACGAGAGCCCCCGTCCAAGTGAGCAGCGTTCCCTGCGGCGCAGCCGTGCCAAGACCGGAAACACGCACCTTCACCTCGCCAGCCGGTAACGTCACGTTCCCCATTACCGCTACCGGCACGATGGGCCCCGTGCCACCGGCGAAGTCCGCATCCAGCACAGCTCCCGCTTGGAAGTTCACCCCCCTCGCCAGCGTGAACGAGTTCGTCGGCGTGGCACGGATAGCCGCACCAGGAGCCAGTATCATCAGACCAGCCGTCGTCCCGTCGCCCCAGAGAGTCTGTCCTGGATAGAGCATGAAGTCATGGTCCGACACGCCTCCGTAGACAGCCCCGGCGTGCACGAACACTTCGGCAGAGCGCTGCTGCGCGCCGATGGCGTGACGCGCGTATCCGTCGAGATACACACCGTATTTTTCACCCAGTTCACGCGAAACGGCCTCGATCTGCTCACCCGTAAAAGCCGTCCCATTCCAGAAGCGGAACTCCGCCACATCCACCGGCACATACCTCGCTCTCGAATCGATTTCGCTACCGCCAAGCAGAATACGTGTGCGCTGCATCACGTTTGTCACCGTACAGGCGACCGCATTCGTGACGCCGTCTAACGCGAACACGAGCGGATCGGTCGAGCCGACCTTCGGATACGACATCACGAGGACATGCGCCTCGCCATCGTCAAGGAAGCGGCGCCGACTACGCACCGTGGGCCGATAGCTGCTGTTCCGAGCACCAGCCACCGCACGCGAAGACGCGGTCAGGCCGAAGCCCCATTGATAATTGTTAACACTGGCCCCATACGACTGGCCGAAAAATGGCGCACAGGTGCTGAGCGTGCAGTCTTGCCCGCCTTCGCCGCGGCCCGTGAAACGAACCACCATCGCCACCGTAAGGCCATTCGCCTCGCTCGCGGGTGTGGAGGCCGATCCCGTGAGCGCCATACACGCGTTCGTGCCGTTGAACGAGACAAGCTTATGCCCGTTCAACTGAGTGTCCGAGATCACCGGATTTTCAGTCTGGCCAGCATAGCCATTGATGCCGCTCAGAATCGAGTTCGCTAACGTTGTCGTAAACGTCCACACGGCGTTGTTGCTATTCTTCTTACCCTCTCTCTCTGGCCACTCTGCGACCGTCTGCCCAGCAATCTGCGGAAGAGAATCGGCCGTCCAGACGGCCGTGGCCTCAGGCACCTCGTCCGTGGCCGCGACAGGAATCGATGTGTAAGCGGGTTCATCAGTAAAACCGACCACACCATACATCGCACCAAGTTCCCGGACAAGCGCAAGACGCCGGGCATCGTTGATCTGGTAGTCCATCATTCGGATATCGGCGATCTCGCCCTGAAAACGTTTCACCGAGCTCTGCTGTTCACCCACGCCAAGGACGATACGCGTCAGTGCCGTTTTCCACACAGCCGACGGGCCGTTCGAGGGAGAGGAAAGATAGTAGATGTCGTTGTCCACCTGCAGAATGTGTTGCTTGTTGAACGCCCACGACCAGACGACCACGTGGAAATGACCATCGTTAAACGCGTTTGTCGTCCACAGGGTCTCTGTCTCCATCGTCACGTTGGTGCCCTCTTCGGTCCATCGCGCGCCCCCCATGCCGCAGCCGAACTGACCCTCCGAGTTGATCGAGATGCCGTAGAGGCGGTCATTACGGTCTTTCATCGACGTGCCGAAAATCTGCGTGGCCTCAAGGAAGGTGTCTCCCGTCGCGCCTGTGAAGCCGGGCTCCATACGGACGACGAGCGCCACGGTACAGGTGCTCTTGCCGCTAATCGGCTGAGCCGCGTTGCCAGTGAGATAGGCCGACTGCGATCCGTCAAAGGCCACGGCGGCGTGTCCATTCGCAGTCGCGAGGGAAACAGTTGGCGGGGTGGTGCCTGCAACGCCCGGAAAGGTTGTGCCGTGTGCAAACGACCATGTCGCCGAACCGGAATGATTCGTCCAGGGAATCGCTGTACCACCTGCGCCACGTGAGACAAGGTCGTCTCCGCTCCAGATTGCCGTCTCAAAACGGTTGCCCACCTCAAGCTTACCCTCCACAACCTCGGTCCGGCCCGTATAGTCATTTGCCCCTGCAAGCCGCAGTGTGCCCGCCCCCGTCTTGCGCAGCGAACCAGGCCCGAAGATGGATCCGGCAATCACGGTGTTGGCCACATCGCTGGGTATGAAAATCTGCGCACCGCCGTGCGCGTCGGAGAGGCGGATGTCAGCAGTGGATGTTGCCCCGGACCTGTAGAACGACAAGACGCCACCGGAGAGCACGAAGTCGTACCACGAGCCGTCAAACGACGCATCAGGCACCCACATGCTGGCGGTGAAGGCACCGCCAGAACCCAGCGCAAGCTCGCCGCCCGTCACCTCCACGCGTGCTGCGGATTTCGAATCGGGAATGTTCCAATCGCCCTGATGGTTACCGAAGATGAGTGCGGGCGTGGTCACCTTTCCGCCCGAAATCACTACACGGCCAGCCGACCACTCGCTGGAAGAAAAGGCGACACTTTTCTGCGCCGCGCTGTCCCACACCGATTCTCCGCTCGCCGTGCGTTGACCCACCGCAAGGCCAGAGGCCCACCAGTTGCCAGCATCCGCGTTCGGCAACGTCGATGTGTAGGTGCCGCCCGTCACGCGGAATTCAGCCGGCGCCCTGTCGCTATTGCCCATACCCACGGAAACGCGGCGGCTCGTGAAGGTGCCCCCTTCAATCGTCAGCTTCTGATGCTGGAAGCCGTAGCCCTCGCTCGATCCGCGGCCCACAATCGCCGCATAAGAAAAAGCGGTATCGCCGCTTTTCTGAGTCCAGGATCCACTCCGGATGTTGAACCACACGTTGTCCGTCACCTCCGCGCCATCCACCACCACATCCGCGTCCTGCACGCGCACCTGCCCTTCACTCCGGCTCGAGGTGGATCCTCCCGGCCCCTTTAGCGACTCTCCCTCGATAAGCGTAAACGTGTTCTGCAAAGTCGTGTAATTCAGGTTGCCGTCCTGCGAACCGAAGGTGAAAATACCCCTGTTCTGGAAGACACCGTCCGGGAACACCTCCGAAAATGCATGGCTCGCACTGTTCGAACCGGGAAGAAGATAGAAATGGGATCCCGCCGCTATCGTGGGTGCGGGAGCCCAGACGGCATTCTCCAAGGACCAGATACAAGCGCTGCTCGTGGTGGTGACACTCGCCGTGACGGGACCATAGAAGAGCGCGTTCCCCTTCCCATCTTGGCCACCGGCACTCTGGAGCAGCAGCGCGCCTGGCCCCGCCACCGCACCCAACACACCGATGGTTTTGTTGTTGTTCCAGAACCACGTCTGGTCTTCCGCGAGCACCACGTCCACTGCGAGGTAAGTACGGATGAAGACCGAATTATTGCCATATGTTCTCCAGCCCTGCGCACCGAGCGTGAGCGTGCCACCCTCGGGTGCCTGAAGCGTGAGCTGGGTGGTCACGTTCGTGCGCACGATACCCGCCCACCACGTGTTCGAACCGAGGAAGGAGCGTAGCGGGCACAATGCCATCAAACACAGCGACGTCGTTCGGTCCCGGAACAACACCCGAACTCCACGCGCTGGGCTGCGTAAGATCGGTCTCTTCGGAGTCCGCTAGATAGACAAAGTCTGTCTCGGCGAACGCCCACGTCGCTGCAACCAGCAACGCCACAAAGAGAGTGAATTGACGTCCCGAGATCTTGGGGGGTTCTGTCAACGTACGCATCTTAACTCCTTTCGGGCAGCTTGGGATTCTCCGGTCATGATTGCTAAGACACCATATTGAACGCGGCTATCGTAATAAAATAGGCGGTAACCTGCAAATTTTCTTATCGCGCACACGCGGCCAGTATGACTGCGACGGATGATGAGGATGATCGCGATCGCAAGCCCGATCAAGGCACCGTAAGTCGCAAACATAAGGGAGATCCAGCGCGCGCGAAAGAAAAATGTAGGACAGATTTGTGTCGTGCAAAACCGCAATCTTGTCGCTACCGACATTTTTGGAGGAAACATGAGGGATTGGTGAATGGCAGAGGCGATCTGATGAGAAATGCCAGGTGGTCTTGTCCACAGATTACGCAGATTTTCGCAGATATGGATTCAATCTGTACAATCTGTGTCATCTGTGGATGACGTGATCCTCGCGTTTCTTCCCACTCCGTAGGCGACGGGCGAACCGACTTGGACGCCTTCCGCACCGATTGGCACACCCCCTGCTTATAACTCTCTGATTTTGACGCGACGAATGGAGAACCCCCATCATGCCCAAGCGGAACGATCTTTCAAAGATCATGATCATCGGGGCTGGCCCGATTGTCATCGGCCAGGCCTGCGAATTCGATTACTCCGGCGCACAGGCCTGCAAGGCACTGCGCGAAGAGGGATACGAGGTGGTGCTGGTCAACAGCAACCCCGCCACCATCATGACCGATCCTGAATTCGCGGACCGCACCTATATCGAGCCTTTGACTGTTGAGGTTCTCCACGAGATCATCCGACGCGAGCGTCCGGATGCCATTCTGCCGACCCTGGGCGGACAGACCGCCCTCAACCTCGCCATCGAATTGGCGGACCAAGGGATCCTTGAACGTTATCAGGTGGAGATGATCGGCGCCAATGCCGAGGTCATCCGGCG
>DAOTMQ010000108.1:4833-11147 GCA_035450385.1 Kiritimatiellia bacterium
ATGGGCATCCATACCGGCGACAGCATCACCGTGGCGCCGGCCATGACGCTGACCGACCGCGAATACCAGATCATGCGCGACGCCTCGATCGCGGTCATGCGGGTGATCGGCGTCGAAACCGGCGGCTCGAACGTCCAGTTCGCGGTCAATCCGGCAGACGGACGCCTGGTGGTCATCGAAATGAATCCGCGTGTCAGCCGCTCCTCCGCCCTCGCCTCGAAAGCCACCGGCTTCCCCATCGCCCGGATCGCCGCCAAACTGGCCGTCGGCTACACGCTGGACGAACTGCGCAACGACATCACCCGGGAAACCCCGGCCTGTTTTGAGCCGGCGCTCGACTACGTGGTCACCAAGGTCCCGCGTTTCGCCTTTGAAAAATTCCCCGGTGCCAACCCCCTGCTGACCACATCGATGAAATCCGTGGGCGAAACCATGGCCATCGGCAAGACTTTTCAACAATCACTCCAGAAGGCGCTGCGCTCACTGGAGATCGGCCGCCCCGGATTCGGCGCGGACGGGAAAGACAATGAAGTCAGCCGCCACTACACCGACGACTCGCTGGAAAACGCCCTGCGCCACGCCGGCCCGATCCGCATCTTCCACCTCCACGAGGCCTTCGCCCGCGGCTGGAGCGCCGACCGCATCCACGCGCTCACCCGGATCGACCCCTGGTTCCTCAATCAGCTCCACGAGCTTTTCGCCTTCGAATCGGAAATCCGGGGCGCAGGCTCACTCGCGGCGCTCACCGCTGATCAGGCACTGTTCCGCCAGGCAAAGGAGTTCGGCTATTCCGACCGTCAGCTCGCCTCGTTGACGCATTCGACTGAGACGCACGTGCGCACGGCGCGCGAGCAGCTCGACCTGGCTCCGGTCTACGGTCTCGTCGACACCTGCGCGGCCGAGTTCAAAGCCTTCACCCCCTATTTCTACTCCACCTGGACTACCGAGCGCGACCTCGCGGACCTGGGCGACGCGACGTCCGCCAAAAAGAAAATCATGATCCTCGGCGGCGGGCCGAACCGCATCGGGCAGGGCATCGAGTTCGACTACTGCTGTGTCCATGCCTGCTACGCCCTGCGCGAGGCGGGCTTCGAAACCGTCATGGTCAACAGCAACCCAGAGACCGTCTCGACCGACTACGACACATCGGACAAGCTCTATTTCGAGCCGGTCACGCTCGAAGACGTGCTGGCCGTTTACCGGCGCGAAGCGTGCGACGGCGCCATCGTGCAGTTCGGCGGCCAGACGCCGCTGAACCTCGCCAAGGCGCTTGCCGACAACGGCGTGACGGTCATCGGCACCTCGCCCGCCAGTATCGAGCAGGCTGAAGACCGTGAATTCTTTAAACAGCTCGCGCACAAGGTGGGCGTGCGCCAGCCTGACAACGGCACCGCGACCGACTACGCAGGCGCGCTCGCCGTTGCCCGGCGCATCGGGTTCCCGGTGCTGGTGCGTCCCTCCTTCGTGCTGGGCGGACGCGCCATGGCGATTGTCTATGACGAGGCGTCTCTCGCCGATTTCATCAAAGAGGCCTTTGCCGCCTCTGAAGGCCACCCGGTCTTGATCGACAAGTTTTTGGAGGATGCGATCGAAGTCGATGTCGACTGCATTTCGGATGGCGAGATTCAAGTCTTGGGCGCCATCATGGAGCATGTCGAAAAGGCCGGCATTCACTCCGGCGACAGCGCGTGCAGCATCCCGCCCCGCAGCCTCTCGCCGGCAGTCTGTGACGAAATCAGGCGGTATACGCACGCCCTTGCCAAAGAGCTGAAGGTGATCGGACTGATGAATGTCCAATATGCCGTCCAGCACGAGACCGTCTACATTCTCGAGGTCAATCCGCGCGCCTCCCGCACCATCCCCTATGTCAGCAAGGCGATCGGCGTTCCGCTGGCACGCTTGGCGGCCTTGGTCATGGCCGGACGTTCGCTCACGCAGCTCGGCTTTACGAAGGAGGTCGCGGTGCGGCACTTCGCCTTTAAAGAGGCTGTGCTCCCGTTCAACCGCTTCCCGGGATGCGATGTGCTCCTCTCGCCGGAGATGCATTCGACCGGCGAAGTGATGGGCATCGACCCCGACCCCGGCATGGCCTATGTCAAGAGTCAGCTCGCGGCCGGCAACCCTCTGCCGCAATCCGGCGGCGTTTTTCTGAGCGTGGCCGACCACGACAAAACCGAGGCCGTCGCCATGGCGCGCGAACTCACCGATCTCGGCTACGTCCTGTATGCCACGCGCGGCACCGCCACGGCCCTGCGCGACGCGGGCATCCCGGCGCGCGCGGTCTTCCGCATCTCGGACGGACGGCCTAACGCCCTCGATCTGATCGCCGACAGCGATATCCAGTGGATCGTGAACGTGCCGACCGGCGCCAAGCCCGCACAGGACGAGATTCGCATGCGCACCGAGGCCATCCGGCGCGGCTTGCCCATTACGACGACGGTGCGCGGCCTGCAATCCGCCGTTGAAGGGATCAAACGCCTCCGCTCCCTGAAGCGTTGCGAAATCCTCTCGCTTCAGGAGTACAACCGCAAAACTTCATTTTCACCCAGTTGACAACTTTTGTGATTTTATGTTGAACTATGCTGTCAATTTTGATTATTGTAAAGCCAACTCTTTAAAGAAAGGGGTTGGGGTATGGCTGTAGTTCAGGTGTCGGCCAGAGTCGACGGGGCAATTCGTGACAAGGCGGAGAAAGTCTTCGAGCAGTACGGTCTGGATATTTCGACCGCCATACGCTCGATGCTCTCAATCGCGGCGAACAGCAATCGTCTGCCGTTCGTCATCGGGAGGCCCTTCGTGTCTCTTGACGGCGACAGTTTTGCGAATGACACCGAGTATTTTAAGCAATTACCCGGATACTGGGAGAGTATCGTCAAAGCGTCGGAAGAACCGGAGAGCGACGGGAAACTGTACGATCCCGAATCATTCTGGAACGAGGGTTGACATGTGGATGATCAAACTCGGAGGCGAGGCCATCAAAGACGCACGTAAAATCCAAAACAGTCCATTGGCCGACAAGGTCCAGGAACTTCTCGCCGTCATCGCGAATAATCCGTTCCAGTCGCCGCCGCCCTATGAAAAACTCGCCCCGCCGACTGCGGAAACTTACTCGCGTCGGATCAACCGGCAGCACAGACTCGTGTACAAAGTTTTCAAAGAGCAAGGCATCGTCAGGATTTTGAGAATGTGGACACATTACGAATGACGATGCAGACATCCCCTCCCCTACCCCGTTAATCCTATGAAAAACTGGAAACAGCAACGCGAAAAAAACGCCTATCTGGCCCTTGAAGACGGAACGGTTTATCGGGCCTGGTCGTTCGGCGCCCCCGTCGACCGTCTCGGCGAGGTGGTCTTTAACACCGGCATGACGGGGTACCAGGAGATCCTGACCGACCCCTCCTACGCCGGGCAGCTCGTTACCCTGACGGCGCCTGAGATCGGCAACACCGGCTTCAACACTGCGGATTTCGAATCCTCGCGGATCCACGCCGAAGGCTTGATTGTCCATCGCTGCAATGCCCCCAGCAACTGGCGCTCTGAGCAAAGCCTTGCGGATGCCCTGATCGAGTCAGGCGTTCCCGGCCTTGCCGGCATCGACACCCGCGCCCTCACGATCCGCCTGCGCAACACCGGCACGCTCAAAGGTTTTCTCTGCGCGACCGGAGCCGTCACGGCGGATGAAGGCGTCTCCCGCGCGCGCGACTGGTCCGGGCTCGACAATCAGGACTACGCGCAGAAAGTGTCCACCCGTGACGCCTACCTCTTTGATCCTGACGACACCCTCTCGGCAACATGGGGCATCGCCGACGCTCCCCTGCCTGAAGCCGACATCCCGGTCGTCGCGATCGATTACGGCTTGAAACACAACATCCTGCGCCGTCTGCGCCAGGAAGGCATGCGGGTGACGGTGGTGCCGGCCCGCACCACGGCGGCCGAGGTGCTCGCGTTGAACCCGGCCGGGGTCTTCCTCTCCAACGGCCCCGCCGATCCGGCGGCGCTCACCTATGCGATCGAAACCATCCGCGGCCTGGTCGGCAAGGTGCCGATGATGGGCATCTGCCTCGGCCACCAGTTGCTCGGCTGGGCCTACGGCGGCCGGACCTGCCGGCTGAAATTCGGCCACCACGGCTGCAACCACCCGGTCAAGGAACTCGCCTCCGGCAAGGTCGAGATCACCTCGCAAAACCACACCTTCATGGTGGACATGGATTCGCTGGACCGCGCGCAGGTCGAGGTCACGCACATCAACCTGAACGACAATACGGTCGAAGGCATGCGCCACCTGCACGAACCGGTCTTCTCGGTGCAGTACCATCCGGAAGCGGCACCGGGACCGCATGACTCACGCTACGTGTTCAACCACTTCAAGAAGCTGATCCTCAGCGCGTGATATCCTAACTACGGGAGTTTCGGCTCTGTTCCTTCGGGCAAGACCTTCAGCAGGCGCACAGTTTCCGGCGGCAGCTCCAAGGCGAGCGCACCGCCCGCGATCTCGACCTTTGTTCCGGCTACGAGTTCCTCAAAACGGGTCGCCGCCGTCTTCACCCTGATCACGGCCTTCACCGTCCAGCCCCTTTGGAAACGGTTCGGGATAGCGCGCATCGAAAAGTTCAGGTGCGATTTTCGCGCGGAAATCGTTCATCGCGCCCGGCCCGCCGATACCCGGTAAAAACCTTTCACAATGTTTCAAACGGGCTACGCACGCCGATGCCGGTATACTTGGCCGTGTGCAGGTAGATTTCCGTTGTGGATATGTCCGCATGCCCCAGCAGATCCTGGACGTCGCGGATGCCGACGCCGCTCGCCAGCAGGTGCGTCGCGAAACTGTGCCGCAGCGTGTGGGGCGACACGCGCTTGTCGAAGCCCGCCCTTTCCACCGCCTCGCGGATCGCTTTCTGGAAAGTGACGTCCAGCACATGATGCCTCCGAATGATGCCGTTGCGGTGATCGCGCATCAGATTGCGCGAAGGCCAGAACCAGAACCAGATGAACTTCTCGCCCGCCTTCGGCCACTTGCGCTCCAGCGCCTCCGGCAGCTCCACGCCCGGCATGCCTGCCTCGCGGTCTTTGGCATGCAGTCCGCGCAGCCGCTCGCGGTGCGCCCTCAGCGCGGGCTCCAGTTTCGGCGGAATCATGGTCAGCCGACTCTTGCCGCCCTTGCCGAACTGCACGGAGAGCTGCAGCCGCTCCAGATCCACGTCCTTCACCCGCAGCCGCAAAAGTTCGGACAGCCGCAACCCCGCCGCGTACATGAGTTCCGCCATCAGGCGGCTGGTCCCTTCCATCGCCGCGAACAGTCGCTTGCACTCCTCCTGCGTCAATACAGAAGGCACCTTCCGCCCCCGGCGCGCCCGCGTGAAATCGCTGAAATCACCCGGATCGCGCTTCAGCACCTCGCGGAAGAAGAAAACCACGGCATTCAAAGCTTGGCTTTGCGTGGAGACGGAGACGCGTTCTTTCACTGCCAAACCGGAAAGCCACTTTCGCACATCGCTATGGTCCAGGCTGTTTATCGGCTTTCCGCCGATTGAGGCCATGAAACGCCGGCACCACGCCCGGTACGTTTTCTCGCTTGTCCACGCCAAGTTCCTTTCGCGAATCCGGCTGACGAGCGCCTTCTCCCAATCCGGGCCGCCCAGGTCGCGCGCCCCTGCGGTCGGGACGTCGCTCATCTCGTACGTCCGGTAGTCGCCCACCCTTCCTGTTCCGGTTTTGGCCGGCACTGTCGGGGCACGGGTCGGGAAAACGGGGCGCGGGTTCCCATTCGACGCGGGGTGAGGCGCCTGATTTGACATGGGCGGAACCTTCGGTACAAGCGCAGAACCGGTTGGCGTTAGTGGTTTTGAAGGGTTCTGCCCTGCGGCTTTCATTCTGCGAAGGCCCTCCTTATAGTACCATCGCAAAGCGTCGCGCCTTACTTCAAATCTGTCCGGGGAGAGATAGGACTTTTTCCAATCCAAGTGTTCCTTGAACGTCTCGGCATCCGGCGTCTTTCCTGTCTGCCGCAGCCAGTACCGGAACTTTACGATCGCTTCGCGATAAGGCTTGCGCAAATCCGGCGGAAGGGTCGACGCCAGAACCTGCTCCCAGTCATCAAACACGATTGTAAGAGCGTCCATGCCGTCCTCCAAGTAGGCTTTATGTGGATTAGTAGGCACCTTTTAAGCCGCAATGCCGCACAAAGACTACTTCAACAGTTTGCATAAAGCCTACCTAGCGGGCAAGCCCAAAGTTTAAAGCGTTGCCGGGCAACAAAATGTGCGCTTGACCATATCCGTCCGGGCGACTAACATACCGACATCATATTGGGT
>DAOTMQ010000109.1:0-11092 GCA_035450385.1 Kiritimatiellia bacterium
GAAAAAATTGAACACCCATTAAATCAAAACTGAGGCATCCTGACAAACCATCACGCAAAATCGGAAATCGTTCGGAATTCATTCTGCGCTTCGCCTTGTCGGGGTGCCCCGTTTTTGCTACCGTGAGAGCTTTCAAAAAGGAGGTATTACACCATGGTTTCAATTAAAGGTACGAAGACTGAGAAAAACGTGCTGTCTGCATTCGCGGGAGAGTCGGCGGCGCGCAACCGTTACACCTACTGGGCGGCTCAGGCCAAGAAGGATGGATTTGTTCAGATCGAGGCGATTTTTGAAGAGACCGCCAACCACGAGAAGGAGCACGCCAAGCGCCTCTTCAAGTTCTTGCAGGGCGGCGAGGTGCAGATTCAGGTCGGCCTGCCGGCTGGCGTGATCGGCAAGACGCTGGATAATCTGGTCGCGGCGGCTGAGGGCGAGGAGTACGAGTGGCAGCAGATGTACCCCGAGTTTGCCAAAGTGGCGCGCGAAGAAGGCTTCGAGGAAATCGCGAAGACGATGGAGGCGATCGCCGTGGCCGAGAAGTTCCACGGGGAGCGCTATCGCAAACTGGCGGCCAACATCGAGAAGGGCACCGTTTTCCTGCGCGATGACGCGACGACCGTGTGGCGCTGCCGCAACTGCGGTTTCACCCACGTCGGCAAGGAAGCGATGGATGTCTGCCCGGCGTGCGCACATCCGAAGGCGCACTTCGAGCTGCTTCCGACCAACTGGTAAAACAGGAAAAGGGCAAGTCATGTCACGTGTGCCACTCACACTGATCGGCGAAAGCATCAACGATTCGGTGCCCTCGACACACGCCTTGTTCGAGGCGAACGACCTTGCGGCCATCACCGGCTTGGCACGGTCGCAGTCTGAACTCGGTGCCGACTATATCGATGTCAACGTCGGGCCGCGTCCCGCGGACTTCATGGCCGCCGTCGTGCGCGCTGTGCAGACCGTGACGCCCAAACCGCTCTCGATTGATTCGCCGGACTATGCCTTGGCCGCGGCTGGACTCGCCGCCTGCGATCCAGCCTGCGGCACCCCGATCTTAAACTCCATTTCGCCCTTGCGTCTGGAGATGTTTGATCTGTTGCAGTCCCACCGCTTCCGCCCGATCCTGCTGGCGTCGGAAAATCTGATCGACGGGGACGAGGCTCCCTGCCGGACCGCCGAAGAGACCTACGACGCGGCACGTCTGCTGCTGGAGACGGCCCGCAGCCACGGCTTGTCAAACGACGACTGTATCATCGATCCCGGTATTGCGCCCATTGGCGCCGACACGGAAAACAACATCCACCGGTTGATGGGGGCGTTACGGCTGATCCACGATGACCCCGCATTCGCGGGTGTCCACATGTCGGTCGGGCTCAGCAACTTCACCGTCATGCTGCCGTCACGGTGCGCCGACGGGTCGCCGGTCAAGTTGCCGCTTGCCAACGCCTTTCTCACGCGTGCCATGCCGCTCGGGCTCGACATGATCATCGGTTCCGCCAAGCTGGCCTACGGCGCACTACCCGAAGGCCACCCCGCGCTCCAATGCTTTGATGACTGTCTCGCTCTCAGCGATTTCGACGTGTTGATGCGCGTGCAGGAGTTTTACTCCTGACGTTGCTATCATTCCCGTACGCCGAGCAAGCGCCGATAGTAGCCCGGCATCTGGGTCATGACATCGAGTTTCTCCAGATAGGGATCAACCGCTTCGGGAGGGATCGGGAAAGTGGTCGTCGAATCAAAGAGTTTTTTCGTGTACATTTCCATGATCATGCACTGCTGACGCGGCACGCCGATCCGGCGATGCATCGCGCGCCAGAGTTCTGAAATCGGACGTTCGCGCACATTGCCGAATGAGAGCGGCACGAAATCGCAGGGATAGAGATTGCCCGCCGCATCCAGATAGGAGTGTTGGGTTCCTGCGCCGCAACCGAAGCGGTTCTTGTCCTCGGTGTAGGCGAACACAGATATTTTCGGCCCCTCCTTTTTCTTGTTCATAGCGACGCTGAAGGCGCACAGTTCGTCACGTTCCGCCTGGGTCAAAATACGATCTTTCGCAATCGCCACAAGACGCCCGGTCGGCATGTCCTCGAGCACGCGCACTTCATGGGCGCCCAAGGTCTTGGACAGTTCAATGACCTTCTGGAGATGCCCGGTACGCAGAGCGTCAGGCTCGACAACCGTTTGCGTCATGGTGTACAAGCCAGCTTCGCGGCAGACCTTGACGGCGGCCGTGGCCGCATCAAATGCCCCTTCCCGGCCGCGCAGGTTGTCCATGCGCTTAGGGTCCGCATCATCCAGACTGATTCCCACCGCAAACAAGCCGGCTTTCTTGAAGGCGCGGGCCTTTTCCAAGGTGAGGCCGTATCCTGACGTGAAGAGAAAAGAGACCGAGCGCTCGTCAATGGCGGCGATCAGATCAAGCAGGTCACTCCGCACCATGGGTTCGCCCCCCGTAAAACCAATGATGGCGGTGCCCATATCTTGAAGGTCGGCAAGTACGCGCTTCATCTCTTCTGTCGTCAGCTCTTGCGCAGGGGGCCGGCCGACGGCGCTACAATGAACACAGCGATAGGGGCATCGATCCGTGACGGCGATATAGATGGAGATCGGAGCGCGGCGGCGTCCGGAGACTTGTCCGTCAAACGCGCCGTGCGAAGTATCCATCGCATCCAAGACCCGATCCGCCGCCTTGGAGGGGATCGGAGGCAGGAACGAGGAGTAGACCAGTTTGTCTTCGAAGGGCACCACCTTTTCTTCCCCCGCCGAGCGCCAGGCCGACCGCAAGAGGTTAGCGAACGAACAGCGCGGATCCTTGCGGAACATCACATAGGACTTGATGAACAAACGGATAGCCGCAGGACAGAAGAGCAGTTTTATACGATCACGCACGTTCATCATGGCTCGCTCCTTTTCTTCCGACAACCATAAACGCCAAGGCGGAAAGATTCTGAATTTCTGTTGAGAAGCCTTTTTTGGCGAGGAGTTCTTGAATTTCCGCCGGAGTGACAAAGACCGAATCATCCACAAAAAGCTTTTCAAACCAATAGAAAAGGCGTCCTCTCCAGCCTGTGACATGAAACTCATGAATCACGAGGACACCCTCTGGTTTCAATACGCGGCACATTTCAGAGATCGCACGCTCGACCTGTTTGATATGGTGCAAGGCATCCGTACACAAGACAGCATCAAACTCCTCCGCCTCAAAGGGAAGCGCAAGCGCAGAGGCTTCTACGGTCTCCAACTTGCGGCCACGTGCCACACTGAGCATACCCGGCGAGAGGTCAGCCACAACCACACGCGCATAGCGCTCCGTGACGCACGAAGCCAGATACCCCGTTCCGCCGCCCACATCCAGCAAGGATGAGTTCGGGTTTTGGGGCTTCAGCACCTGTTGAATCGCCGCGACGTGATAGAGCCCCCAGCGTTCCATGAATCGGTCATACCACGGCGAGAAGCGATTAAAGAGCGGCAGCCCTCTTGATCGTTTAAAACACCAACACCCGCAGACGACCAGCACGCCGACGACCAGAGCAGCAATCAAGGTGCATGACATAGAACTCATGGCGCGCCCTTTGCAATTAGATAGATCAACAGGGGCGCCCAAAAGGAGCAGGAGGCTCCGACCCACATGGCATGGAGGAGAACATGCCGTCCCGAAGCGGCCATGATTCCTGGCAAAAGAATGTCCATGGAGGAGACCCCGCCCGGGGTGACACTCAGCAGCGCATAACCGCTCCGGCTCACCAGCGGAATCATCAGGAGGGCGATCACATCGCGAAACAGGTTTACAAGGAAGGCGACGTTGCCGAGGGCGGGGCCGCGTAATTCCTGCACCAAGGGACCGCCCAGCGTTTGCCAGCCCATCGCCGCTCCACACAACATACTGTCGCGCCATCCGTATTTCAGAAGCAGTCCCGTTCCGGCACAGAAGCACAAGGTGCCCGCCATAACGGCCACGGGGAGAACGAGCAACACGAAAAGGGCGACACCTTTTGAGGAGGTGGTGCGGCCGGAAAATGTCCGCAATTCTTGAGCGCTCTGAAATCCAACCGTCAGAATCAAGAGGAAGAGAAACAGCTTAATCGCTGACCCCACAGCTACAGCAGGCAGGAAGATGCCGCTGACAAGACCGCCGAGCAAGAGCGCGAGCGAGCCACAGACAGGCCGCCAAGGATCTATAGACTGTTCCGGTGAACCGACAGTGCAGTCACCAGCAGGTCGTGTCGCTTTCGTTGCCGACGACCTTTTTTCGACCGCAACGAGCAAGAGAAAGGAGAAAACCACACTCCCTGTCGCTGCGGCGACAGCGAGGACACCCGCGGCGGCAACATCCCTCCACCCCGAGTCACCGCACAAGAAGGAGGTCGCCATTTGGAAGCCAAACAAAGCGATCAAGAGATATCCGCACCCTATCATGATCCTGTGCGCAATCTCAAAGAGGCGCGGTCGGGAAACGCACGCGCCCAATAAGAGCCCCGCAAAAAATATGAGGTAATAGATCACGGATCTGTAACCCCGATGGTAAACAAATAGCCCAAAGAGGTGTCCTCTCGTGCAAGTTGCTCTTGGAGTTCAGTGAGGAAACGGAGACCGCCGGCCTCATTCTGCGCAGGGGGCGTGCGGCACGTCAGGAAATCGCGAAGACAAAAACGGACCCCTCGCTTTTTTGCAAAAGAGGCCAACAGATGCTGGTAGTCTTCCGTACTTAAGAAAGAGGAGACATCACTGAGCGAATACTTGTTGCACGTTGCGAGCGCTGGATCGGATATCACGTCAGCGAGCGCTGCCGTGCGGTACGTGATGCGTCCGATTCTCGCCTTCATGAAATCGAAGTTTTCTTCGCGAAGATAGGGCGGGTAATGAAGCGGATCAAAAAAGCGACCGTGAAAAACAAGCGCCATCATAAAGCTTGAACGCGCCAGATGGTTCTCAAGGAACTCTGTCATGCGCTCATAAATATACTTCCACGCCGGTCGTTGCGGATCTGCGTAAGCATAGAAACCGGGGTCCCTCAGAACAAAGCGGAAGGCGACAGGGTTGAACGAGAGGCGCAGGAAAAGACGCCACCCCGCCGTGTTCCACTGTTCGTGCACAAACTGGCGCTGTTTCTCAAGATCATCAAACGCAAAGAGCTGGCGAATCTTTTTGCCGCGCATCGCGCACATCTGAACGGATGCCATTCGGAAATAGCGTTCCCAGCGACCTTCGTAGAGAACCCCCCTCTCAAGCATACGCCGCCGGTCGTCAAACCATCGAGCCGCCCCGGCAGAAAGCTGCGGACGCAGCGCATGATAACTTTCCCAGCGCGGTTTGACGCTGGGGTGCAATCCCAAAAACTGGACAAACTCCGGATAATCGAACTCACGGATCGCGGCCAGCTTCAACTCCAAAAGATAGTTCTGCGCAGGATTCAGATCAAACGCAAGAATGCGTGCCGGATCACCCAGAAGAAGATGGAGCGGTCGATCGCCACTGCCCGTGATGCAACAGACCGAGTCCGACGGCGAGATGTCCAAAGCTTTTAGCTCTGTCAGGCCATCCTCATTGCAGGAGCTGTAATTCAACGCTGTGAAAAAACTCACCTGATCTCCGATCAAAAAATAGAATCGGCATTGCCGTGTGTTTTCCTACGTGTGTATTATGTCGTATCCGCTCGCTTTATGCCACCACAATACGCAACACGACTAAACTCCCTTCTCGCCCACTCCGCTCACGGATGGTACACTTTTCTTCCGTCATGAAAAAAGAAACCGACATGGAGCAGTTTATTGCCACGGGTGAGGCGGTGGCGGACTACGTGCGCCATCTGGAAGCCCGTCCGTGAAGCGTCTGCCGGATGATGCGCCGCTTCCGGGCGGCTACCGCGAAATGTGGCGGATCGCCGCGCCGCTGCTCCTCAGCATGGCGTCATACACGATCATGCAGTTCTGCGATCGTGTGTTCCTCTCGCGATACAGCAGCGTGGCCATTCAGGCCGCACTGCCGGCCGGCAGTCTGGCGCATACGTTGATCTGTTTTTTTCAGGCTTTAACCGGCTATGCAGGTACGTTCACCGCGCACTACCACGGTGCCAAGGAACCCGAGCAATGCGTGCGCTCCGCCGCGCAGGGGATTTGGCTGGCGCTCGCCTCATGGCCGTTGATCCTGTTGCTGATCCCGGTCGGGCTCTGGATCATCGCAATGAGCGGCCACGCGCCCGATGTGGCCGCAGCGGAGCGCACCTATTTCCTGATCCTGATGGTGGGCGGCATCACCGTGCCGCTCAATTCTGCGGCCGGCGGTTATTTCATGGGCATCGGCCGCACGACAGTCAATTTGATCTCCAATGCTTTCGGTTGTTCGTTGAACGTCGCGCTCAATTACGCAATGATCTTTGGTCACTGGGGGTTTCCCGAGATGGGCGTCGCGGGTGCGGCGTATGCAACGCTCATATCGGGCGGCGCGGTCTGCCTGATCCAACTCGTCCTCTTCTGGCGCGATCCGGTCTTTCAGGCGATGGGCCTGATGCGGGCACTGAAGCCGGATGCCGCGTTGTTGGCGCGGATCATCCGTTTTGGTACCCCGTCCGGCTTGCAGTTGCTGATGGATGTCGGGTCGTTCATGGTCTTCATCATGTTGACCGGGCGCATGGGCGAACTGGCGTTTGCGACCAGTAACATCGCGCTCAGCATCAACCATCTGGCCTTCGCGCCGCTTTTAGGTTTCGGGACGGCGGCCTCGATCGTGGTAGGCCAGCATCAGGGCGCGCAACGCCCTGCGGCTTCCCAGCGTGCCGGATACACCGGCCTCAAGATGGGACTGATCTACATGTGTACGATCGGCGCGACCTTCGTGCTGTTTCCGCACGCGTATTTCGAGCTGTTCCGCCCGAAGAACGCCGGGTTCACGGCAGAGGAGATGTTAGGGCTAGGACGTAACATGCTGCTACTGGTGACCGTCTCGGGGCTATTGGACACCGTAAGCATCGTCCTGAGCGGCGCGCTAAAAGGAGCGGGCGACACACGCTTCGTCATGATCTACATGACCGTTGGCTCGTGGCTGATGCTGGTTCCCGGTGCCCTGCTGTTGCTATGGGCGGGCGTGGGCATTCTCGGACTCTGGGGCTGGCTCGCCGCGTATATGTGCGTGCTGGCGGTAGGCTTCTGGTGGCGCTGGCGGCTGGGCCGTTGGAAAACGAT
The DNA here is from genome assembly GCA_035450385.1 of Kiritimatiellia bacterium. Taxonomy (GTDB): domain Bacteria; phylum Verrucomicrobiota; class Kiritimatiellia; order RFP12; family UBA1067; genus DUPH01. Next base: position 7,173 of record DAOTMQ010000109.1, read on the forward strand.
CCGCGTTATCGGGAACCGCGCCTTCATCCCGCGAGAGTAAAATTACCTATTACTTCTCTCCGTCACATCTCAGCCAAAGGCCGCGCAAAGTACTTGGCGAGGGTCTCGTTAAGCTCGGCACTGAAGGCCAGCGCGGAATCGTTCAGATTGTTGAGCCCCAGCGCCTCTGCCGGTTCGCCGTCATCCAAAACCACCTTCGCAATATCGGCGACTGTGAGCGTGTCGCCGCAACGGTAGAGCAGGTACTCGCCCGGCCGATCCGCGACCTCCGCCAGAATCTGATTGCGCACGAGGTCTTCCAGAATGTCGTTGACGAATCGGACGGGGATCCTGTGTTTTTCAGCGTAGGCCTCCGCCGCGAACGGGCCGCCCGCGTTGGCCTTGGCGTGGCGCGCGGTTTCGGCGCAGAGCGTCAACGCCAGTAGCAACCGCGCGCGCAGGCTGGCGCCGGCCGCGTGTTGTTCGCGCACGTAGGTGTCCTGATGCTGCATCGCAAAGCTGATCTCCGCTCCCAACAGTACAATCTGCCAACTCGTATACACCCAAAGCAACAAGATCGGGAGCACCGCAAAACTCCCGTAAAGCGTGCTGTATTTGGCGATACCAATTTGGAGCATCGCGCAGAGTTTGAGCCAGCCGCCAAACAGGATCAGGGTGACGCAGCCGCCGACCAGTGCGGGCACCAGCTTGACCCGCGTGTTCGGCATAAAGCCCAGCAGGAAGGCAAAAGCCAGCGAGCCGATCAGTAACGTCACCGAAAGCTTGAAGAGTCCGCTGTTCAACAGCGAGCGCGTCGCGTCTGAGACAACGCCACCCACTGTCTTCTCCATGAAGCCGGTCACCAACGAAGCTACCGGCACGCTCGATGCCGCCGTCACCAGAAATGGCAGAATCAGACACACGCCAAGGTAGTCGAAACATTTCCGCACAAATGGACGTTGTTGCTCGACGCCCCAGACTTGGTTGAAACTCGACTCGACCTTGCTCAGCATGCCGATCACAGTCCAAAGCAGCATTACCGCGCCGATTCCGCCGAGCGTGCCGAACTCAAGCTGGTCGAGCTGCGCGAAGAGCTGGTCGGCGATCTCCCGCACCTGCTCGGAAAAGGCATGCGCCACCCCGTCCGACACCTCCCCTTCTGCGATGCCCTCGGCCTGTACCTTCGCCTCGACCGACTGCTCCATCTGCGCCATCCAGGCGTTCAGGTGCTTGTCGAATTGCGCTTTCGCCAAGTCCGCACCGCCGAATGCGCGCGCCATCGCCAGCGTCAGTGCCAAAATCGGAATCAATGCCATCAAAGAGAAGAAGGTCAGCGAGGCGGCGTGCAGCGAGCACTGGTCGTTCTTGAAACCGGAAAGCACCAGCGACACGAGGCGCACCGCATACACGCCGATCCTATGAAACCACGGCAAGGTGCGGCAGTCGGTCTCCCATACGCCCTTATTGAGAAAGGCACGGCAGTCAGCAAACAACGCTTTGATTTTCATGCGCGAATCCTTATGGCTTTGGTCGAGGCCGGACAGACATACTCGCAACAGCCGCATCCGGTGCAGCGTGCAGCATCAATGATTATCCGGCTCGCCATGTTTTCAGCATCCCAGGCCATGTCGAGCGCGCCGTACGGACACGCTCCAACACAGGCGCCGCACTCGCGGCCAAAACCCAACAAACAATGTTCCTCATCCATACGCGCCGTTCCCATCGGACGCACATGCTTGTTTTTCCGTGTGAAACGCGGAATCGCGCCGCTCGGGCAGACCTGACCGCACCTGGCACAGGAAGGCGGGCAGTAACCGCTGTCAAACGAAACCTCCGGTGCCAGCACGCCGACCCAGCCGTTGCCGACGCCGCCGAAACGAATGATGCCGCTGGGGCAACTCCGCACGCATGCTCCGCAGCGCGTGCAGAGCCGCGTGAAACGCGCGTCACCCGCACTGGCCGGAGGGCGGACCGCCGCCTCCGAAGTGCCGCCACACACAGGGCGTAGAGCCAAACGGTAGCCAGCGCCCAACCCGAGCCCCAGAAACGCGCGTCGTCCCAGTGCGGCGCTTTCGCGACATCGCGCCGCCTTATCCACCAGCATCCGCAACCTAAAGGGGAAACGAATCAGATCCTGCAAGGCCCCCAGCGGACAGAGCCGGCCGCACCAGAGTCCGGGAGCGAGAAACGCAAGCAGCAGCAGCGCAGGCAAGCCAGCCGCCGCAAGCCAGTCGCGCAGCTCAAGCCGACGCCGCGCCGCACCGAACGCCGCATTGAAAATCACCAACGGATCAAGCCAACCGAAGAGCGGATAGCCTACCAGCGCCGCACCAACCGCCAGCATAACAAGCCACAGCCCCACGCGCGGCACGCGCGAGACCCAGTTGCGCCGCGGCACCCAGCCAGCCAGCGCATCCTGACAGGTTCCGGTCGGACACAGCCACCGACAGAAGGCGCGCGGCCAGATCAAACTGAGCAGCGCAGGCACGAGCGCACCCAGCAAAAAGGCCCCGCCGACACCGGCCGCCAGCGTCACCAAAGCATTGAATGGGCTGAGCGCAGGCACCACGCCCGCCAGCCACACCGGCTCACGACGCGGCCAAGCACACGCTGCCGCCGCCACGAGAGCCACAGTGCGCACCACCCGCCTCCCCCACTTTCTCCAAACACGCTTATCGATTCTACTGCCTGACATCATCGCTCATCATACTCTCCCCACGCCACGAATGCAATTTGGTTTCGGGGTTCACGCTATTCGTCATCTGTTGTGGGTGCGCCCCACTCCTTCAGCTTGGACGTGATAAATGCGATACTCTGATCGTGCGTGGCGCGTGCGCCGAGTGTGGCGGGCAGTACGGGGCCGCAGGCGAAACGGATCGGCTTGTTGGGATCGACCTCGCCGAAATCTTTGATCCATTTGCCGGTCTTGAGGAAATCGGTCTTGACCGCCAGCGGCACGACTGGCACGCCAGCGCGTTCAGCCAGCTTAGAGCCCAGCGAGTTGAATTTCTTGCCGTCGAAGACCGCTTGCCGTGTGCCCTGCGGGAAGAGCAGAATCGAGTGACCTTCGGCCAGCCGCTGCGCGCCGACCTCCAGCACGGTCTTCAGGTCTTCGCGTGCGTTTTTGCGCGTTATCGGAATGCATCCGATACGCAGAGCGGCCTTGCCGACCAGCGGAATCTCGGCCAGGCTTTTTTTGAGGACAATCGCGATCTTGCCGAAGGTGAGCAACGTCGCGGGAAAGACAAAGGTCTCAAGCGTGCTCATGTGGTTGGAAACATAAACGACCGGTCCGTCATAGGCGGCGCGCTGCTCAAAACCCTCGAAGGTCATCACGCCGCCCAGCTTTTCCGCAAAGGTCACCGCAGCCATGCAGGTGCGTCCCCATATGTCGTAATCCAGACGGCGGAAGAGGTGTCTGACGGCACAGCGCACCGCAATGCCGATGATCGTAAACGCATAGCGGAACGAGTTGAGCGGCGAGATGCGCAGCGTCTCTACCGGCCGGGTGGCGGCGGCCGTCTCGTAACGCCCCGTCGTACGTAATGCGTGTTGGAATTCTTGATAGGTGCTCATAGTGAAATGGGGTGCCTTAACGGCCTCCTTGTGCGAATTTCCTAACTGCCATTGTTCGTCGCCAACACCAGTAGTATCCCCGATACCGATTTCTATGACAAGCCTGAAAGGAAGTGGAGTTCTGATTGGGGTGTGATTTTATTTTGTTGAAGATTATGCGGTCTTGCGGTGCGAGCGGTAGTGTGCGTGGATGGCCGCCATGCTCACGGCGTTGCTGTGCCGCCAGTGCATGCCGGCCTGTTTGCAGCGGCGCACGATGAGCACGCGCACGGCTGCCTCGACGTGCCCGGTCCCGATGTAGCATCCCTGTTTCCTGAGCCAGCCGTAGCGCATGTTGTCCTTGCGTTTCTCCAGGTAGCGCAGGT
>DAOTMQ010000110.1:0-11073 GCA_035450385.1 Kiritimatiellia bacterium
ACGCTCCGCAACTCTCGAATGTCTAATGTCAAACTACGACCCCACTACTCGCTGTCGCGTTCAGGCGCGTGAATCTAAGAAAAGCGCACCCGCTTGAGCCCGGCAGCACCACTCATCCATTAACCGGCACTTATTTAATACCGGGGCGGGACGGAAGTCAATCAGGAACGGTTTTTTACGACAGATTTTTCTTTCTGTGGGGATCATCAATCCCCTTGCCTATAAGTTGACAGGATTTCCCGCTGCGGATTTCGAATTACATCCTCATCTGACCTTGACGCAAGAGCGAAGGGTGTGAGAAACTCGCCGCGTTTGTTTGAGCGCACGGTGGTGTGCGCGGAGCGGTTCGGTTGAAATGGGGATGGCGAGATGGCGGTAAAGGTAGACGGGGTAGAGATCACAGAGCAAAAGATTCTGTCCGAGATTGATGCGCTGCGCCCGGCGTATGTCGAGTACGTGCAGAAGCACGGCGGCGAGCCAAGTGAAGAGCAGCTTCGCGATTGGGCGGTGGAGAATCTGGTCGAGGGGGTGCTGCTGCGGAATGAGGCGATCAAGACTCAGCCTGTGCCGAACGACGAGCGGGTGCGCAAGGAACTGGAGTCGGCGGACTATTCGGCTTTTCCTGAAGAGCAACGGGCGGAAGAAGCGCGCGTCGCTCTGCAGCGGCGCAGGCTGCTGCGGGAAATGCGCAAGCGTGTGAAGCCGCCGAGTGATGAGGAGGTGCGCGCGTTTTATACGGAGAACGCCAGTTCCTTGATGCTCGGCGAGGGCGTACAACTCGGCCATATCTGCCGTTTGGTCACCCCCGCCACGAGAGCGAATGAGTTTTTGGAGTTGTTGCGCATCAAGTCTGAAATCGAACAGGGCCAAATCGGGTGGTTTGAGGCGGTGAGAGCTTACTCAGACACGGTAGAGCGCGATTTCGGTTTTTTTGACTTTAGCACGGTGAGGCGTGGCGAGTTGCCTGAAGCGGTGGAGGAGGCTCTGTTCGCGCTGGAGCCGGGCGCAATCAGTGATGTGATTGATCTCGACATACAGACGCTGCATCTCTTTAGGTTGCTGCACAAAGAGGAGCCGCGTCAAGTGTCGCACGATGAAATTGCGGCGGACCTCAAGACCGTGCTGTTCGAGCGGGCATACCAGGAGGCGTTGGACGCGCATCTGGATGCCCTGAAGGCGGCGGCGGTGATCGAGGGCTGGTCGCCGCCGGAGAAGAAGGAGCCTACGGCTGCGCAGTAGCTGCCGCGCGCTTCGCCGCTTCGGTGAGCAGCGATGCGACAAGCGGCGGACAGGCGGTCGCGTAGGCGGAGACCTCTCCGCGTCGCGATGAGTGCATGAGCACCAGACAGTAGGCCGCGATCCGCGCCGTGTCTTTGGGGCGCTCTATCCAGCGGAGTTTCTCGTCGGCTGTGAGGTCGCTGATCGCGATGTCGATGCCGCGCCCGTTGGTTTCGATGCCGATGACACCGTCCCGGACGCTGCGCGGGATGACAGTGCGTTGCTTGCCACTGTGCTCTAAGATCAGCGGCCTGCCGATCCGCGTACGCAGAAACTCAGTGACCAGATCATCGACCTCCGGCACGCCGCCGAGAAACTCGGCCAGCCGGGCTTTTTCCTGAAAGCGCGCGGGGTCGGCTCGCAACACACGCAGGGCGGCGGCAGGCGAACCGGTGGCCAAGGCGTCAGCCAGGCGGGCGGCGAGCGCGTCGGGAATGCCGGAAGGCAGGGCGGCCTCCTTTGCAGGCGCAGGCGCGGGTATAGGCGCAGGCGTGGGTGTGTCGGCGGGTGCAGGCGCGGGATCTTTCGGGATCGGCGCAGGTGACGGCGCTGCCGACGCGACCTGCTCGGTTGGCTCGGCGGTCGGCGTCTCCATCTCCCCCGATTGGCTCTCCGGTGTGGCGTCGGTATTATCTGCCGGGTCGGTCGCGGTCTGGAGCGGGTCGGCGAGCGTCTGTGTCGAGTGTTCCGGCGGGCGAGCGTCATCGGCGGGTTGCGGGGGTGCCTGCCGAGCCGCACGAAACCAAAAGATGGCGGCCAGCCAGAGCAGGAGCGCCAGCCAGCAAAGGGACTCTTTGATCAACGTCTCGCGCCGGATGTCGCTGGCGTGCTCTTCCTCAATGTTTTGGGAGCGGTAGGAGGCCAGACGGCGGTTGACGCGGCGGATAGGTTTGAACCGGATCTGCGGTTCGCTCTCCTGATCAGTCGGTGCGGGGGGGGCGCTATCTTCAAAAGTCTCAATTGTGCTGAGAAATCCATCGCTGGGACGGGCGCAACTCGGCTGGCTACCGGCGAGCAAGAGGCGGATGTCCTGCAGGACGCTCTTCCAGTCGGGATAGCGGTTGTCCGGATTTTTTATCATCAGGCGGTGAAGCAGCCACGAGAAGGATGGCGGCAGGGCCGGGTTCAGATGGTGCGGCGGCGGGATCTGCCGCTTGACGTGTGCGGCGAGGACGGCGACCACATCCTCGTTTTCGAACGGCACCGTGCCGGTGGACAGATGGTAGAGCACAATTCCCAGCGCGTACATGTCTGACTGCGTGGTGAGTGTATGCGCGCCCCGCGCCTGCTCGGGCGAGAGGAAACAGGGCGTGCCGACGATATTGCCTCCGTCCATGGCGGTCGCGTTGACGCCGGGCGAGGCTTGGATGGCTAGACTGAAATCGGTGATTTTGGCCACGCCGCGCCGCGAGGTCCGGATGGTCGAGCTTTTCAGGTTGCGGTGTACGACATACGCCGTCCCCCACAACTGATCGAGGCTCGCGATGAGCGATGCCGCGATACGCAGCACGCGCTCCATCGGCAGAGGGCCATCGGCACTCACCACCTCTTCCAGCGTCGGCCCGTCGACGTGTTCCATGACGACGTAGTGCAAACCTTTGTCGCTGACGATATCGAAAATCGACGCGAGTGATTCGCTTTTGATACGCGAGACGATCCGGGCGATATTTAGGAAGTGCGCAACGGCGGCAGGATCAGAGGCTGCCTCGGGCTTGAGTATCCGCAGGATGACCGTCCGTTCCAAGGTCCGCTGCACGGCCTTCCACACGACGGTCTGGCTGGTTTCATCAACAGCCTCGACGAGGTCGAAGCCTTGCTGCTCTATGAAGTCGAGATTCACGGCGAGGTTCGCATCAAATGAGTACTTACGAGGCTCAAGTTTAGCAAGACCGATGCTCCAAGGGAAGGGCGCTTTTCGCGCTTTTCATGTCGTTGTAAATTTTATTGTCGATCCTTACCGCGATGTGCTATAAAACAGGGCAACGACGTGGTGTTGTAGTCGTGACCACGGTCTGCGAGGGAGGTTCCGCTATGAGACAAACTTGGAAGAAGTACGGGGTCATTCGCACGTTTGCTGTCATGGGGGTGCTGGGCGGGTTCGGCATTTCCGCATACGGCGGCAGGGTATACAAAGCGGACAATGCGTGGCCGTTGAACGATCCGCTGAGTTGGGAGGGCGGCATTGTGCCGGGGCCCGAAGATGTGGCGGTTTTTGACGAAAGAGTCACGACCAACACCTTGACTTTTGTTGTAACGAATGACCTTGCGTGGGCCGGGATTGTCTTCACCAACCAAACGTCTCCCGTGTCCGGCGTGCTCGGCACAGCGGTGCTCACCACCAATGGCACCGATGCGGCGACGCTGACACTCGGCGCGGGCGGTGTGGAGTTGAGCGGGTCGGGGCTTGCGCTTTCGTTGGGCCTGCCGCTGGCGCTGAGCGCCCCGCAGGTCTGGCAACTCGACCGGTGTAACGTGACATTCAACGAAACGGTTTCGGGGGCCTCTGATTGGACACTCGATATGCCAAGCCAGACCATGTGGAATGTCGCATCTGGATATTCGGGCAACCTGACCATCACAAACGCCATATCTACCAGTCGCTTCACAAAGTCCGGCCGCTGGGCGAAAACCTTTACGATCAAAGGAGGCGGAAGATGGGAGATGACGTTCAAGGATGCCATTCTCTGGTCTGATCTCTTTGCCGATCGCTCAGCCTCCGTCACATGCTGGAACGGGCTGACCGCCGGCGGTACGTTGCAATTCGAGGAGGGCGACACTTTCCATTTTCCCGGCGGACGGTTTACGATCGACAATGGATACGGCATTCAAAACGGAGGCACTTTAAGTGGCACCGAGCTTCAAGTGCAGTACGCTTCTTACAACGCGCGGTACACCGTCAATGGCGGTTCGCTTGCGTTGACAAGCGGCATCCTGATTGGCAATGGCACGTCATCGCTCAGCACAGAAAGCCGCTTTCTGCAGGCAGGCGGTACGGTCTCGGTTAACAGCGTCAAGGTCGGCTGGTGCAGCGGCAACTTCTGGGGACTCAATACTTTTGAACTGACCGGCGGTGTCTTCCGGGTCACAGGCCCCCGAGGTGCGGATTCAGGGGTGCATCTGTCATGGCTCGACTACATCTACACGCCGGCATCGAGTATATCGGGTGTTTTTCTGATGCGGGGCGGATGGGCCGACATCGACCAGATTGTTTTGGGTCGATCGATAGACAATCCGGCCTATGCCATTACCAATGCATATTCAATGTTCAAGATGACCGGCGGCGAATTGCTGCTGGGGGCGCGCGGACTTTATGCGGGACGCACTTGGAACAATGGTGCGTCCGGATCGGCCTATGCGATGAAACTTCAAGGCGGCACGTTGAGAGCCGGCGATTCTTGGTCGTCGGCGTTGGACCTGATGCTGAGTGACGCTGACGGCGGCACCGTGTTCAATACCGCCGATACGAACGGCGTCGGACGGCGTATCGTGCTCAACGGCGCGGTCTACGGTCCGGGACAACTTACCAAGCGCGGGGCGGGTACGCTGGTGCTGGCCGGCGAGACGGCGTATGAGGGGAAGACCGTTGTCGAGGCCGGCACGCTCGCGGTGGCCGGCACCGGTTCCGGCCCCGATTGCTATCGGTGGACGGCCGATAGCCTTGCCGGAACGAATAACGCGCTGGTCTCTGAATGGCCCGCGCTGAACAATTTGGTCTCGGCCACAAATGCGGTCGAGGCGCAGACGCCGCGCCTGATCCGTAACGAACTAAACGGGCACAGCGTTGTGAGGTTCTCCAATGCGGCGCAGCAGTATTTGGCGATTGATGCCGCAGAGAGTCCGATTTCTGGAGCTACCAGTTTTTCGATCGCCATCGTGTTCAAGACTGGGACGGCCGGTAATGGCGGTGCCGCCAATTGGTATAGCAACACCGGTTTGGTCGATGGCGAGCAAGGCGGTATTCAAAACGATTGGGGCTTGGTCTACAACAGTTCCGGTCAGGTCGGCGGCGGTGCGGGATTCCCCTCGGTGAACAAAGATACGACCGTCTATTCTGTAGCCGGACGCTCCGTGGCCAACAATCAGCCGCATGTCGCGATATACACGTGGGAAGGCACCAATCTTACGATGAACGTGGACGGCCGCGTCACGACCGCCGCGTCGACAGCCACCACGGTCGCCGCCCGTAACGCTTATCGCCTGCTGTTCGGCTCGGTCAACCTCGAGAATGGCAAGTACTTCAACGGCGACATGGCCGAGATCCGTATCTATCGCAATCATGCACTCTCGCCGGACGAACAAAACCTCATCGGCAGCGAGTTGGCGGCGGCCTACGGTGTCTCCGATGCGTTGTTCGAGGAGCCTGCGATCGTCACGCCCTCCATTGGCGAGATGGGTGTGCCTTCAAGTCCGGCGGGCGATACGCTGCCTTACGAAGCGGTGGTGTGGGATGCCGACACGCTGACCGGAGCAAACGGCAGTCCTGTTGATGAATGGGCATCAACGAACGGTGCCTGTAAGGCCACGCCGGCGGGCGTCGGAAAGACCGGCATCACAGCGCCGACACTGGTGACGGATGCCTTCTACGGACATAACGGCGTCCGATTTGATGGCGTAGGGGACGCTCTGGGAATCCCGGCCGGCGACAGCCCGGTGGCCGGATCAACCAACTTCACGGTGGCGCTTGTTTTCCGTACGACGGTCCCTGGCAAGGATGTGCCGGCGTGGTATAGCAGCGTCGGTTTGATTGATGCCGAACAGGCGAGCATCCAGAACGATTGGGGAATCGCTTTCTCCGGTTCGGGCCGTATCATGGCAGGTATCGGCGGACCCGATGCCACCAGTCTCTCCAAAGTCTATGACCTGCATGACGGCATGCCGCATGTGGCGGTCATCGCCTATGACGCGCTGGGCGGACAGACCCGAATTATGGTCGACGGGCTGGACGTCGTCCACACGGTCGCGCAGCACCTGACCCCCCGCAATTCCTATCGGATCGTGATCGGTTCGTTGAACGCACTGAACGGACTGTTCTTTACCGGTGACATCGCGGCTTTCTGTTTCCTGCCGCAACGTGCGTTGACGCTGTCCGAGATGGCCCTGCTATCGACCGAGATGGGGACTAAATTCGGGGTGCGCCCCGTTTCCCGCAGCAATACGCTCAATCCGCAGCCCACGGGGCTTGGGCGGGGCGATGTTGAGATCGCGGCAGGCGCGGCGCTGGTCGTGCCAGTCGCCGAGTCTGCACCTGTTACCATTCGCGGCGGACAAACGTTGCGCGGTGCTGGTGCGGTGCGGGGCACACTGGCCGTGGCGGATGGCGGCAGGATCAGCATCGACGCGCCGACGGCGTTAGCGGTGGAGACGCTTTGGTTGAATGACGGCGCGTATGTGGACTGGAGCCATATCGACGGGGTCGGCGGTCTTCTTGAGGTCGGCAGTCTCAGTGGCGGCGGTACGGTGACGCTGCACGTCACCGGCGAGGGTAACCTGCCGGTGCGCGTTCCGGTGATCCACTACCAGCAAGTTGAACCTCTTGATACGGTCACGTGGAACGTGTCGGGAGGTAATTCCCACACCCGGGTCGTGCTAAACCCGACCACCCAAACGCTTGACCTGTTTACTGCGCGGGGAACAACCGTCTTAATCAGGTGATCGGGGTAATCGGTTAGTGACAGGGGGCATGCGAGTCGAGTGCGTGTTTTGTGTGTGCGCAGACGGGCGCGGGCGTCCTCGCCCGCTCGGTGAAAGGCCGATTGAGATTCCGATGCGCGGTATGGTTCCCAAGGGAGCAAAACCCCGTAGCATGGGCGTCCCGCCCATGAAACACGGGCAAGATGCCCGTGCCACACCCTTTTGCAAGACACGTTGTTGCGGGCGAGGACGCCCGCGACTCCCGATTCTCTGCTCCCCTTTTCACCAGAAACGCATAACCTTCGCACACTCCTGTCACTAACCGATTACGTGATCGGAGCAGATCGGGGTTTGACTCTCACGGTAGAGTTGATAAACTATCTCGCTTGTACGTGATCTTTATCAATTGTATCCGGAAGGAAGTGCCGCAGTGAGTGTCGTTCAACCGTTGCTCGATCTGCAGGAAATCGATGGTCGCATCCGAGACCTGCAGCAGGAAATCCGTGACATTCCGCAGCGCAAAGACCAAGAGCAGGAGCGTCTGAGTGGCGCCCGCGAGGCTCTGGACCGTGCGCAAGCGGAGTTGAAAAACGCCCAGTTGAGAGTCAACGAGGTGGAGTTGGAGATCGAAGCCCGTCAGGATAGAATCCAAGCCCTGAAAAAAAATCAGGTTTTGCTCAAGACGAACAAAGAGTTTCAGATGTACAATCTGGAGATCGCCAAGCTCGAGGGTGAGATAGCGAATTACGAATCGCGCCAGATTGTGGCGTTGGACGACGTGATCCCGGTCAAGCACCGCGTCGCCGAAGCGCAGGCCAAGCTTCAGGAGGATCAAGATGCCGTGGACGCCTATACCGCCGAGTTGGACGCGCGGTTAGTCGCCGTGCAGGAAGAACTGGCAGCCACTGAGGCGGAGCGTGTCGAAGCAACCAAGACGGTGACGCCGCAGTTCATGTTCTACTACGAGCGCCTGCTCTCCAAGCGATGGCCGGTGGTGGTGGAACTCGGCGACGACTGCGTCTGCGACGGGTGCCATCTGGTGCAGCCGCCCTCGGTCGGGCAGATGGTGCGGCGTAATCAGGGAATTGTGGCCTGCCAGATGTGCGGACGCATCCTTTACATGAAGCAGTGACAGGCACGCCCGGTAAAGGGGGTGCCTTTTTTGATGGTGGCTCTTGCAAAATCCCTCGTGGCATGGGCGTCCCGCCCATGAAACACGGGCAAGATGCCCGTGCCACACCTGCAAACAAAGGGGGCTGCAAGAGTCTTGATGGATTTAACCGACAGGAGAGTCGCTGCGGGGCGACTCCCTGTGGGTCGGGTTGCCGCATGGCGATGCTTTGCGGCGGCCGCACGGGGAGTGACCGGTCGCTCCTGCCTCGGCAGGGGAGGAAAGTCCGGACTCCGCAGGGCGAGAGGTCCGGCCGTTAAGGCCGGAGGGGCGCTGCCAGATCGGCGCCGACGGAAAGTGCCACAGAAAACAGACCGCCCGGCGTTCGCGCCGGGTAAGGGTGAAAAGGTGGTGTAAGAGACCACCGGGCGGACGCGAGAGCGCCGCCGCATGGCAAACCCCCTCTGGAGCAAGATCAAATAGGGGACTCGAGACGCGGCCCGCGTCGTTCCGGCGTAATAACCGGATAGGATCCCGGGTAGATTGCTCAGATGAATGATCGGAGCCGCCTCCGGGCGGTGAACAGAATCCGGCTTATTCGCCTCCGTGCGGTCGCCGCATCTTTTATAGGTTCAACTTTCAACGAGGCGCGGCAAAGGGTATACTCCTGACATCTAATCTAATCGAGGAGGGCGATGTGAATTGGGCGCTGTTCGGAAGCACCTTTGTGTTGATTTTTTTGGCGGAACTGGGCGATAAGACCCAGTTGGCGGTGATGAGCCAGTCGGCTGCATCATCGTCAAAATGGACGATCTTCGCTGCCGGGACGCTGGCGCTGATCACCGCGACGGCGATCGGTGTGCTGGCGGGCGATCTGTTGCGGCGTTTTGTGCCTGACGAGCGTTACATCAAGTGCGCGGGCGGTCTGTTGTTCTTGATTTTCGGCGGACTGATGCTGCGGGAGGCCTTCTTCCCGCGCAGGCAGGTGATTGCGGCACCGGCGCGTGAAATCTCCACGATCACTGATTGGATGGGGCGTTTCGTGATTCAGCAGGCGGCGATTTTCGAGCGGGCCGCATGTGAGGATTACGAGGCGTTGGCGGCATGTACGCTTGATCCCGAGGAAAAAACGGTTTTCGAGCGGCTGGCGTTGGAAGAGCGTTGGCATCACGAGGCGATGCTGAGCGCACTGGCCACAGGCGCCGAACGCGACTTGCCGATCACGCAAGAGATGGCCGGTGCGTTGCCTGCCGTGTCGGATTTGATACAGGATGCGGCCAAAGCGCCTCAAGGGATCGAGCACGCGATCGAGCATGAACGCGCGATGGCGCAGTTCTACCGGACGCTCGCCGAGAAGAGCACGATCCCGCGCTTGCGCGAGACCTTTGCGGCGCTGGCGGTGGCCGAGGAGAATCACGCGCAACGTTTGATGGCACTGAGGAAAAAATGAACGAGTGGGTCGATATCCGGAAAGACGAGCGGCATGTGGCGCGTGAGCGCGAGAAGGCGCGCGTACTGCGCAAGAGCGAGTGGTGGCAACGGCAGATTCAGAAGGGCGTCTGCCACTATTGCGGACAGCAGGTCGGCGCGGCCGCGTTGACGCTCGATCATGTGGTGCCGGTCGCACGTGGCGGCACCAGCACCAAAGGCAATGTCGTGCCGGCGTGTAAGGCGTGCAACGCTGAAAAGAAATACCTGACGCCAGCGGAACGGATCTTGGCGGAACTGGAGCGGACTACGGACGGAGAAGGGGAGGCGGCACCGTGAGCGTGCGTAAACGGCTGGTGGTGGTTGAACCGCACGGCTTCTGCTCCGGCGTCGCGCGGGCGGTGCAGACGGCGGAAGCGCTGCTTGCACGTTATCCCGGCGAGACGATCTACTGCCTTAACGAGATCGTACACAATCAACTGGTGGTCGGGCGGTTGTCCGGCTTGGGTATGCGGTTCGTCAAATCGGTCGATGAGGTGCCGGTGGGAACGCGGCTGCTCTTTTCCGCGCATGGCGTGGCACCGGCCGTGGTGGCGCGCGCGGCGGCGCGGCAGTTGCGTACGATTGATGCGACCTGCCCGTTTGTCGCCAAGGTACATGCTGCGGTGCGGCGTTTCGCGGCGCAGGGCGCCTGCGTGATCTGCATCGGCCACCGTCAGCATGAAGAGGTGATCGGCGTGGCCGGCGAGGCGCCGGAGCGGGTGCGGATCGTCGAGAACGCGGCCGAGGCCGAAGCGCTGGCGGTGCCGCCGGATGTGCCCGTGGCGGTGGTGGCACAGACCACACTGGGCGGCAAGCAATTGGACGCAGTCATGGTGGTGCTGCGTCGACGCTTTCCCGCGTTGCTCCAGTCGGCTGCGACGGATGTCTGCTATGCCACGCACAACCGTCAGCAGGCGGTAAAGGTGCTGGCCGACCACTGTGCGCGCGTGCTGGTGCTGGGTTCCGCCAACAGCTCGAACAGCCAGCGGCTGGTCGAGACCGCCCGCGCGGCCGGTGCCGTCGCGGAGCTGGTCAGCACACTGGAGCAGATTGACGGGCTTGAGCTGGAGGCGGTGTGTGAGATCGGGCTGACCAGCGGCGCGTCTACGCCCGAATCGTTCCTTGATGCGGCGGTGGCGCGGTTGCGTGAGCGCTACGGATTCCCGGCGCCCGAAAGACTGACGGCGGTCGAGGAAGACTCCCTGGTCTTCAGGTTGCCGGTGCTGGACTGTTGAACTGCGAAGGCACTAAGGCTCCGCGGGATGGCGGCGTAACCGCCGCCGGCCAGGCAGACGCTTGCCCCTTCTCCCGGTGCTTCGCAAGCCCGGTCAAAGGCGAGTGTCCCTGCGGGCCGCATGGCTGTTGCCCATCCTTTCGCCGAACCACACACCCAGAGACTTATATCTCCCAGCCCTTGCGGTAGCTGCGCTTCAGGAATGTGTTCGCGCTCTCTTTGTTGGTGAAGCGGCCCGTCTTGGCGTCCCACTTGAGTTCGTCGCCGCTGTCTTCCGCGATCGCCGCCACGCCGAGCATGACCACCTCGTTCAGGCGCTGCGAATATTCGAGGTTCGCGCAAGGCGCGG
>DAOTMQ010000111.1:0-10998 GCA_035450385.1 Kiritimatiellia bacterium
CATACGGGTTGCGCTGGATGACAATCGGGCACTTCATGCCGTCAGGCGGCACGGCACCATACGTGTACAGTTTCACGCCATCCGGCATGGATACCATCTCTTCGAAATAACGGGCCTTGGCGCCATTAGGACAAACCGTCTCAATCACCTGTACATCCGCACGAAGCAACGGAACCATCGCCAGCAGGCCAACCCCGACCAATAATTTACGCATTTTCCCACCGTCCTTACCATTAACATTGACAGCGTAGACAATACGCCGCGCTTGGCGCGGCGTAGGAGTAAGCCGACCACTTCCTAGTTCGCGGTCCGTTCCCTGCCCGGCGTGCGGTTCGAGGGATACGCCTTCATCTCCGCCGATTTACGGACTGATACGGATCAGGTTGGCATCGCCCTCGACGGATTCTTCCGTCTCGTAGAAGCCAGTGATTTTTTCTCCGGTGTGAGTCCCTATCAAATGAATCATGTCGTGCTCATCCACGTTGGCCGGATCACGGCCCTTCGTGTAGAGGAACCCGCTGGCGGGGCCCTCATTCAATGAGAAGAGTCGACCGATATAGTTGTCGCCGAAACCGACAATGTTCGTGACCAAGCCGCGCGAATCGACCTCCAGCCGGATTGGTCGATGGATTATGGCGCCTGGAAACGATGTTTGTGACAAGAGCCCCGTCCAGACCCCCATGCAGCGTGATTCGTCCTGCACGCGGTGGATGACGCCGCCTGTACGGGGGACACTCAGCACGATATGGTCGCGGTCCGCGAAGCCGCCGCGCACTTGGACCTTTTCTTCGTCGGTGATGAAGGTGAGATCGACCACGCCCGTCGTCCCAACGGTAAAGTATCCTGAAGGCGCTCGCGGGATGAAAAACGAGCTTTCGCTGATGATCCCATCCTCCAGAGCGATGAAGTGATTGTGTCCGTGGAACTGGTCGACGATCATCCAAGCACTGCGCATGTCGGCGGGTGTGAAGGATTGACTGACCCGGTAGAACATCGGCACAGATACCATGGTCGAGGTGTTTGTGGTCACGATATTGTCCAGACCGTGCCAGTTGTTTGACCAGGGGCCGGAGGGGTGAGAAGCCCACTGCACGGCGAATCCATGTACGCCGGGCGCATTAGTCCAGGCCAGCCAGCCGTTGCCGGAGAAGGATACGATGACGGGAGGATCTTCGGCGGGGGCCAGCAAAGTTATCGAGCTGACGAGCAATAGAAATGCCGTGGCAGTAATGCCGCCACGGAGTATGCGCGTCCGGCTCCAAGCAGAGGTATGGATAGACATAAGCAACTCCTTTCTACTACTAACCGACACTGGATACAATCCAGTACACAGATACTTTCCACTACTAAATGACACCGGACACAATCCGGCATCCCAGCGTTTGGCGGAGACGGTACACGATACGCATGAAAGTGTCAAGCCTCAAAAGCAATGATCAGATAACCACCCCCTCACGTATCACAGATTCACCCAACAAAAACAGAACCCCGCTCGTGCGGGTGATACCATATAAGCTGAATCGCACCGCCGACGTTGACGGAGCATACTGAAAATCGTACGATGTGGCCGTACAACTTAGAAGGAGGCTCTTGCAAAACCTCTCGTGGCATGGGCGTCCCGCCCATGAAACACGGGCAAGATGCCCGCCACATCTGCAAGTAAAGGGTTTTGAAAGGGCATTAGAACGTTATTGTCAACAAGAGAAAGGCTTAAGCATGAATCTCTGCTTTGTCGTCGTCAACGACATCGACAAATTTGAAGACCTCCTAAGCGAGTTCAACAACCGGAAACTGTACGGCGGAACCATCTTCGACACCATGGGCATGGCCAGAGCCATGGGGCAACACAGCGGAATCGGCCATTCCATCAGGGGGTTTCTCAACAAGGGCCGCCCCTTTAATAAGACGATCATGATGGCCGTTTCGGACGAACAACTCCAAGCGGTCAAGGAAGCCTTCGAGGCGGTCATGGGAAAATTAGGCAGCGAAAATGTGGGCATCATCGTTGCTCTTCCCCTTACGGCTTTCTGGGGAATTAAAGACCACTCTTCGCGGGCTTAGGAGGCGCTGTGTCTACTTTAGAAGTGCTGCAACATATCGCGGTTGTCATTGGCGCGTCGATCCTGTTTTCAAAGATATTCGGCAAATTCAACTTCCCCGATGTCACCGGTTATTTGATCGGCGGTATCATCATCGGACCGATGGTGTTGAACTTGGTGCCGGCCGATGCGGTCAAAGGGCTCGAGATCATCAGTGAGGTCGCTCTTGCCATCATCGCATTCAGCATCGGTTCCGAGATGAAACTTTCCGCCCTCAAAAAAACCGGCAGAGGGATCATGCTGATCACCCTGCTTGAAGCCTTGGGCGCGTTCGTGGTGGTCTTTCTGTCGCTTTGGCTGATCTTTAGACAGGAGTTCTCATTTTCTCTGGTGCTCGGCAGCATCGCCTGTGCAACCGCACCGGCTGCCACCCTACTCGTCATCCGGCAGTACAAAGCCAAGGGGCCGGTCGTGGACACGTTGATTCCCGTCGTCGCGCTGGACGACGCCGTGTGTATCATTGCCTTCGGCATTTGCGCGTCAATCGCTCAGGCCATCGTCGGGGGCGACGCGGTCAATCTGCTGTCCCTTGTGAAGCCCGTCGGAGAGATCGTGTTCTCCATCGCGTTGGGCGGGATCAGTGGCGTGATCGCCACGATCCTGTTGCGGTACATCAGGTCCGAAGGCGAACTCACGTCGTTTATCTTGGGCAGCATGTTCCTGCTCACCTCGATTGCATTGCGATTCTCGCTCTCGTCGCTGCTCGTCATGATGAGCTTCGGCTTCGCGCTGACGAACCTCAGCCGCGTCGGCGAAAGAGCGGCCACCTCGTTGGACGGATTGGTCACCCCCATTTTCATGTGCTTCTTTACGCTCTCGGGTGCCGATCTTGACTTCAGAGTCTTCGCGACAGTCGGCCTCCTCGCGATTGTCTATGTCGTGACCCGTGTCATCGGCAAAGTTGCCGGGGCAACCGTCGGGGCCAAGCTCGCAAACATGCCCAAGACCGTGCAAAAGTATCTGGGATTCACGCTCGTGCCGCAGGCAGGCGTGGCAATCGGCCTGTCGCTTACGGCATCACGCATCCTGGGAGATTCTCACGGACATGAGATCCGCACGATTATTCTCGCAGCGACCGTCCTGTATGAGCTATTCGGGCCGATCATCACCAAGGTCGCGCTTGTGAAAGCCGGAGAGATCGAGACCTCAGCGTAAGCCGGATTGGGGCGACAGCCGCAGTTGATCGATTTTGGCGCCGTCCTCGCGAACCTGTATGCGCAGGGTCACCGTGCCTTCAGGAAGTCGCAGGGGGATACCATCGGAATTGCCGCGATCTGCGACCATGGCCCAGTACCACTCCATGCTCACTCTCGGCAGGTGCCAGACAAACTGGTCTAGGATGGAGAACTTCTCGCTGCTGACAGAGACAAAAAACGAGTCATCTTCAGGTGAGGGCGCGATGACGCGCGCGGAGAGGTAGTACAGTCCGGCTTTGGCGACTTGGAGATTTTGCAGGATATAGCCGGCACCGCCACCACGCGCACCGGGCTCGCCGGGAGCCCACACATAGCTGCCGCCGGAGGCTTGCGGATCGTCCTTGGCCACCACCATGTTCGGAAAAACCGCGCCGGCTTCCGCTTCCCAAACGGCATCGCGGTCAGGCAGGATCACGACGGAGCCTTCCCGCTGCCGCTTGAGCGCCTCGGCGATCTGCCGCTTGTAGGCGACGACCACCGGCAAACCGGCCAAGCACTCCCCGCCGAGATCGCGGCCATTGACGGCAAGAACGGCACGCGCAGGCGTGGGCTCAGCACCGCTCAGCGCCATGAAAGGCTTCTGCGTAACCAAGCGCAACGTCTGACCGCTGGTGGCGCTAGCCGTGATCGCGAGGGTGCCATCGTCACAGCGTGCGTCGGCGGCCGCGGTTGCGAACTCCCGCCGCCACCGCGCGAAGTGCTCGGCATTGTCGGCCTGATCGCAGACGCGGACCCAGAACGCAGCACCGACGGGCGTGTCCGTGTCGATGGGCATGCCCCACTGATCGTGGTGGGCAACGGTGAGGCGGATAACACTATGGGGATTGCCGTCGTGAATGAGCGCGACCGGCGCGGACTCGCGAACCGTTTTCTGCCCCCAGACCACACGAATCGCCGCGGCCGCCGCGCCATGCCGGATGACGACGGCTGCACCGGGCGCCACCGGCAATGCCTTGGGTACCTTGGCATCGAAGGTCACGGCGCGATCACCGATGAACAGTTCATCGCTCGGATAAGGCAACACAAAATGGGATTCGAGAGTCGGGTAGTCTCGGCTGTCCTCCCGTCGATGCAATGCCAAGCCAAGCGCATCTTGACCGTCCTGAACTGCATGCCAATGAGGCATGAGATGAAGGGTCTTCCGGTGCGGGCCGGTACCCTCCGGAATCACCTTTTTGCCGTAGGGGTCGCGACGGCCGTCAGCAATGAAATAGCCGCGGGGCATTGTTTGCGGGCCGGCGAAATTCACGACCATCGGCGCATCCATGTTGTGGTAGGTCTTGCCGGCGATACTGAGCGCGACGTGCCGGCCGGCCCACATGACGCGGTACTCGCTGCCGCTAGGACCCCACACCTGCGTCATCACTCGCGGCGCGACCTGTAGATCGCGGAGCCAGTCTGCTGGCGGCCGCCAAGAGCTCTGCAACCACAGCAACGGCGGCGTAGCATTCGGATTCGGCGACGCGAAGCAACCGGCCGCAGCCAGCCAGGCTTCGACACCGCCGCAACCGCAGAGGTAGTCATAATCACGGCTATGAGCGCCGCCCAGACGGAAGGACGGCGCGAAACAGTTGGCGATGGTATCGAGCCAGAAGACCTTCAGTAACGCCTCGCACTGCTCGCGTACGGCTGGCGTAACGCAGTACGTATGCAGGCGGTGCAGGCATGCCAAGTCAACGCTGGCATAGGTCGGGCTACAATATTCATGAATGCCGTTCACCGCTGTATAGGCACAGAAGTCGTCCAGGCGCTTGCGACCCTCGGCAAGCACGTCATCGCATCCGAGCATCTCCCCCATGAGAATGAGGTTCTGGGCATTCATGATGGCGATGTTGGTGTAGCCGGAAGATACGCGGTGACGCAGACAGCCCTTGATGGCGTAGTCGATCAACTCGCGCAGGTCTTTGCGCTGCTTGTCGGTGAGCAGCTCACGGTGTTTGATCCAGATGACTGCGGCATTTTCCATGCAGAAGTCACAGGCATTGAAATCAAGGACAGCGCCGTCACGCCAGTTCCAGCGGAAGTTACCGTAGCCACGGCTTTCGGGGTCGCGGTCCTGCATGCGCGCAGCAACCTCAAAGAGCCGGTCCAAGCGGTCGAGGTTGATCCGCGCTTCGCAAAGCAACAGCGCGTAGGTGAAGAGTTCGCGGGAGGTCATGTTCGGCGTCAGAGTCTGCACACGGTCCCATACACTCGAACGCTCCGCTTGTCTTTTGATGATGGCGGCGAGGTCATGCTCCTGCGCACGCAGCGACGAGGTTGCGACGATGAGTAAGGCGAGAATGATGGCACTGAAACGCACTGCTTTCATGAGGCCTCCTGTGATGTCTGCGAACACGATTCCCAAAACCCAAAACCGTCGGCGGCACCCGCATCTTTACAGATGCTCAAAACCTACAACCTACAGCACAGACATACCCCTTGAGATTAGGGCAAAACCACCGCTAAGGCAAGAATGTTCGAATAAATGTTCGAATAAAAACGGGGGTGCCGCGGAGGGGGCTCATGGTGCGCGAGGAATGTGCAAGGGCATGCCCGGCTGGTGGGGCGGGCTGGCGTGCCCACACCTTTCAAGGTGTGGGCACAGGCGAGGTTCGGACATGGGGTGCAGCGGCGGTGCGGTGTGTTGGCGCGTAGAGCGGGATGAACCTTTAAAAACAGGGGGGACGACGGGGACGCATGGTGCAGAGGGATGCGCTTGGGCATGCCCGGCTGACGGGGCTGGCGTGCTCACACCTTTCAAGGTGTGGGCACAGGCGAGGTTCGGACATGGGGTGCCGTGGCTGCTCTGTTGGGGGCTTAAAAAACCGATGCGTTATGCGCGGACGGCGGCTCGCGGGGACGCCCGCCCTCCCAAAAACTCCTGGCTCCGAAATCCTTTGCGATCTTTGCTGTTCCCGCAGTCCTCGGTGTATAAACGGAAACATTCGTCTTAGAAAGCGGCGTCGCGCGGAATACCGCTTGCCGCCGCACTCCAGATTCTTTCGTCAGACTTGCGATGAATTTGCAAAGGGGCGGAGCAAGGACGAGCAAACGCTCGTGCCCCTCGGCATAATTGAGAGTTGAGCGTTGAAAGTTGAGCGTTGAGAGCTCGGTGTTCACACGGCACGCGGTTTGAACGCGTGCGTGGCTTCTACCTTGCCGGTGAACATATTGTGCACGCGCACCTTCAGTTCGCCATCCTCTGCCTTACCCTCAATGACCGTGGGAAATTTGTCGGCGACCATGTGCGGTCCGCCGCCCACGATCTGCGCCCACGGCCGCTCTGCCGTCGGTTCGTCGTAACGGTAGCAGTGGCAGTGTCCGGCCACCACAAGTTGTGCCCCGTACTGCTTCAGCAGGGGCCCCCACTCGTCGTGCCCCTGCTTCTGCCAAGCGGCATAGTTTTCGAGTATGTTACCGGGGTTCGCGTCCGGTCTTGAATCGAAGATCGGGATATGCATGAAGGCCACGATATACGGTGCGCGGACAATCTCGGGGCGTTTGAACTGATCCGCGAGCCACGCCGTCTGCATCGTACGATAAGGCTCGAAACGCGTCGCGCCGCCCGCAGAGGGATGGAAGTCCGGCTTGTCTTCGCCCGTATCAAGCCCGATCAGCGCGATCTCACCCTGACGCACCGCGAAGTTGCGCACGAGCGGCCAGTCGCGCCCGGAGCGCTCGGAGGGCAAGCGCCCCATCATCACCTCGGTCGAATGGAGGCATGCGCGTCCACGGAAATCGTGGTTGCCGTTGATGAAGAAGACCGGCTGCGTGGTGGCGTAATCGCCCCCTGTCTCCGTCTTCAGAAACACCTTGATCAGTTCCTCGCGCGTCTCCGTGTGGCTGGAGGCGTCCCCCAGCCACAACGTCACCGGCGCTCCGATCGCACGGAGTTTTTGCGCCAACAGAGCAAACGTTTTCCAATTCGTGTGAGTATCCGTAATCACCGAGAAGTGGGACGACGCATTTTCGCCGCATGTGGTGAAGGAGTAGACCTTCGACCACTCCGGCGGCGAGGGCTTCTTCCAGTAGCCGACGGGGAAGGCGAGCGTGGACGCGCCGACACGATACCAGTACTTTGTTCCCGGCGTGAGGCCCGTCATGCGGATGCGCATCACGCGGTCGTCCAGCATCGCGAGCGGCACCCCCTCGCATGCGTACTGCACCGCGTTCTCCATCTTCTCGTTGTCGGCCACTTCGGCGTAGCCCAATGCAAAGTCGCTCACCGCGAACGCCACGCCCATCGAATCCGGTGCCGGGCATTGTAGCACCGGCTCCGAGTCGAGCAGCTTTTGCGGCACCGGAAGTTGGGTCGCGTGCCACCTGTCATGATACTTCTGCTCGTGGTTGACGATGTCCGCCGCACGCACCCCGCCGACCGCACTCATCGCCGCAAGAAGCGCCGATCCTTTGATAAATGAACGCCTTTCAAGATTCATGTCTGTCCTTTCATGCTTGGATCACTTAAAAATTACGCGGGCAAAGATAGGGCGATGGTCGGAGGCCATCGGTTCGTTGACCACGCATGACTCGGGCACCTCAACCGTCGTGTTTTTTGAGACGAAAATATAGTCGATGATACGGTCTGGCTTGTCTGCCGGGAAGGTCGGCTGCAAGGGGCTGATACGTGTCCAGAGCTTTTCGAACGCCAGCATCTCGGTCGTTTCAGGCTTCGCATTGAAATCGCCGGCCAGGAGAACGGGCTTGTTGAACTTGGCCTGCTCTAGGTTGATGATCTCCGCCGATGCCAGACGGCTTTCGGCGGTCAACGACAGGTGGGTACAGAAGAGCACGAAAGAGTCAAACTCACAGACCAGCAGCGTCCGGGGCTCCTCCTTGCCGGGCAGGGGAAGGTGATACGAGCGGAGCGGTTTGGCTTTGGAGAGGATGCCGACCCCATACGACCCGCCTTGAAAAGGAATGGCCTCACCGAATGTGCCGATCATTCCCGTAGCGTCGGCAAGCTCCTGTAGCATGTCGCGGCCCGCGCTCCGTTTGGTTTTGCGATCCAGTTCTTGCAGGGCCACCACATCAGGCGCCTGATTCGAGATCACACCGGCAACCCTTGCGACATTGACCGTGTGATAATCATCCAGCCCGCGGCAATTACGGACATTGTACGACAGGACACGCAGGGATTCCTGCGCTCCCGCAGTCTGACAAGAAAAAATGAGGGAGGATATGAGGATGTTTGACATAACGCAGAGGAGCCGGTTCATGGTGGTTAGTTACCTTTTTTAGTGCCTCAGCGCCGTTCATTCAATCGGTTGAGGCGAGTACGGAACATAAGCCAATAACCCCGTTTTTCTGACGGAGCTAGTAACGAAGATTCGATGGCCGCTTCGACACGAGCTTGCGGTTCTAAAAAAGGTGCCAACAATTTCTCACACCGTGTAGGAGAGATGCCGAGCCGGGCTCCCCATTCCAGAAAATCTGTTTTCCCAGGGTGGCCCTCGGTTTTACAATACGGACTCTGGAACCCGTCCGCGAACAGACCTTTGTCCAACGCGAAATCGGTGTCGGCGACATGCAACCGCGTATTGATCAAATCGTATGCCGGGCTAAGCAGGAAGTCCCCGCTCTCGCCCTCCAGCAGGGAGAAGTTCTTCAGATGGGCATCACCGTTCGAGAAAAGATAGTTGAACACGACCACCGCGAAGAATCTTTCGATTTCGATCCGCCACGCCGGAACGTATGTCCGTACCAGTTGTCCGGCCTCTTCGTAACTGTAGCGGTACTTGAAGTCCGAGCCGTCCATATTCCGCGTCCTGCCTGCGAGCGACGCGAAGTCTTCCTGTGCCCACTTTCCTCCGTTGGGCTTCACGTCAAACCGCCGCGTGAGATAAGCGGGCGATCCATCCTTGAAGAAGACGAGACCGTTGTCCGCCGTGGTGATACCGTAAGCCTCCCGTGCGATCTGCATGGTCAGATGTTCGTTCGCAGGGACCTGCACGGCGTTTTTCAGATCGCGCGGCACGGGTTTCAGAATGTGAGTACTCTGTTCACCCTCTTGCGCCAGCCGAAGCGCTCCCCCATCAACCAACATGCCCACCTTCTCCTGGACACCAGAGATGGAGGCACGTTTACGGTTCAGCAAAAACAGTCCCGCCGTCTCCGCATCGCGTTGCGGCGGATCGTAGGGGAGAATGCAACTGACGTCTTTGCCATCAAACAACACAGTTCACTCCTCTATGGGTTTTGCTGTTACCGCGCCGATTGTATCGGTCTGCGCAGTCGCCAGGAGAATCCCGAAGTCGTCGCGCTCATCGATTTTCAGGTAGCGGCTCTGTACGTCCCGATTCGCACCTTCGCTAAGCATATTGGCGAAAAACGGGAAGAGATGCCCGCATTGATGTTCCTGCTGGGTCTTGGGCAGCGTCAAACTGATCGGGGGCAGCGTCTCGTCAGCATAGTAGGTGTCATCGTAACGAAAATCATATCGCTTGCGGTCCTCCTGTTCCGTCAGGACGCCAGCGAACACCCCGTTCCGGTATATGGCAGCTTTACGCATTTATCTTCCCCTTCCTCACATCAAGCGAGAGTTCAAGACCAAGGATTTCTGCGATCCGCAACAGGACACTCAACGTCGGGTTGCCCTGTCCGCGTTCCACCTTGCACACCGTGTTCACGCTGACCCCGGCCAACTCAGCCAAATGCGGCTGCGTGACACGCAACTCCTGTCGCCGCGCCTTAATCCGTTCTCCTATCTGCCGTGCAGACAAAGCCAACGCCTCCTTAGTGCCTTACGGCTCGACAAACACGATAAAAAACAAGTCGTTTTCACCCTTGCCCCTTGGGAGAGGGCTGCGGGCTCTGCCCGCATTCGCGTTAAACACTAATCGCACTATAGTATGATTTTTGAAAGGAAAGCAAGCGCAACACGCTCATAAGTTCAGAAAATCACGTTTTAGTGTGAGCCGGGGGCGTACGGCTCTCAGACGGACGTGAACGTCCGTGATTCGCCACGCCAACGGCGGCTCACCGCCATGTCACTTGTTGAAGCCTTTGTGGTTCATGAATTCCCAGATGCGTCCCATCCATGTGTAGCTGCCGGTGCCCGGAGCGGCCTTGCGCTGAAAGCAGTGGGGACGACCAACCAACGTGTGGAGATCACTCTGGATGCCCATCCGACGGAGCTGCTCCCAGCATTTGATCGAGTTCATCGCCGCCCAGCCGTCTGCATCGCCGTGGATGAAGAGGATCGGGCATGTGGCGAGGTCGAATGAAAACTCGGGAACGAGCCGCGAATCGTCTTCGTTACCGCCCTGTGTGTTCGGTTTTTCCGCGCCATCCGTGAGCGCATACGCCGGATAGATCGCAATCGCCCACTGCACGCTGCAGGAGAGCTTGTCCAGATCGTCGACCGGCCAGTAGGCGCGGCGCTTTGAACTGGTCGCACCCATAAGCGTCAGATGCCCGCCAGCGGAGGAGCCCATGATGCCGATGCGGTCGGGATCAAGCCCCAACGCCGTGGCTTGACTGCGGACGACCCGCACGGCACGCTGCAAATCCTGCCATGCCGTCGTGTGCTTGGCCAGCCCGCCCAATGGACGCGGCGTGCGGTATTTCATCGTCACGACGGTCATGCCCTTTTCATTCAGGAAGCGCCGCGTCGGTGCGACTTCGAAGCCGTCAGGGCTGTTGCCCATGTAACTGCCGCCCGAGTAGATGATCTGAATCGCTTTTGTCGTGCGTGTCTTCGGCATGTGCCACTCAAGATA
>DAOTMQ010000112.1:0-10984 GCA_035450385.1 Kiritimatiellia bacterium
CCGCCGGACTTACCGGCGTCAACACCGACGCAGAGGGTTTTCTTGAGGATCTTGCTGTGAACTACCGCCGCTCGCCTGAGGCGGCGCGCGTGGTGATTCTGGGATGCGGCGGTGCTGGGCGCGCGTTGGCGATTGCCTGCGCGCACCGCGGTGCTGCCGAGATCGCGCTGGCCAACCGGACGCTGGCCAAGGCCGAGCGGGTGGCGGCGGAGATCGCTGAACGCCTGCCTGATGCACCGGCCGAGATCCGCGTGCTCGCGTCGGAGCCTGCGGCGTGGAGCGCGGCCTGCCGGGAGGCCGATCTGGTGGTGCAGTGTACGACCACCGGGCTGCATGCCGACGATGTGCCGCTGTTGCCGCCCGAAGCCTTCCGGCGTGGCCAGTTCCTCTACGATATCGTCTACACGCAACGCATCACGCCCACGATGCGCTCAGCCCTCGCCGCCGGCGCGGAAGCGGTCAACGGCGCGGGCATGCTGGTGTATCAAGGTGCGGCGGCGTTCCGCGAGTGGACCGGCCGCGACGCAGACACCGCCGCCATGTGCGCCGCGCTTTACGCATATCTCTACGGTTCGCACGCGTAAGGCTCGTGAAAGGGCCACTTTGCCCTTGCAGGGGGGCGGAGGTTTCAGTAAAAATTAGGGTATGCAAAGACTGTTTGGAACCGACGGTATCCGCGGGCAGGCAAACCGTTTTCCTGTCAATGCGGAGTTGGCTTTGAGGCTGGGCAAGGCGCTGGGTAAGCAGCTCCGTGCGCACGGCTACGGCAGTGCGCGTGCGGTGATAGGCAAGGACACGCGCCTCTCAGGATATATGCTGGAGACTGCGATCACCAGTGGCCTTGTCTCGGCCGGTTGCGATGTCTTCCTGGTTGGGCCTGTCCCTACGCCCGCCGTGGCGCACCTGACGCGCTCGCTGGCGGCGGACGTCGGCATCATGCTGACCGCCTCGCATAATCCATACGATGACAACGGCATCAAGATTTTCAGTCCGCTCGGTTACAAGCTGGAGGATGAAGAGGAGGAGGCGCTGACACGACTGATCCTTGCGGACGAAATCAGTACCGACGATGTCCGTAGCGATCAACTCGGCAAAGCCTATCGACTGGAAGACGCGCGCGGGCGTTACATCGAGTTCGCCAAGAGCACCATTAATAATACCAAGCTGAGCGGTTACAAGGTGGTCATGGACTGCGCCAATGGCGCGGCCTATGACATCGCCCCTTGGATCTTCCGCGAGCTAGGTGCCGACATCACCAAGATCGGTGTCGCGCCGGATGGACTCAACATCAACTCCGAGTGTGGCGCGATGCACCCGGAGCGGATGGCGCAGCTTGTGAAGGAGCAGGGCGCGGATATCGGCGTCGCGCTTGACGGCGATGCCGACCGTGTGATCTTTGCCGATGCCAACGGGATCATTGTGGACTGCGACCGCGTACTGGTGGCTTGTGCTATCGCCTTCAAAAAGCGCGGCATGCTCGCCCACGACACGCTGGTCGTCACCAGCATGAGCAACCACGGCCTGCACGACGCTATGCGTCAGCACGGCATTGCCGTCGAAGTTACGGATGTCGGCGACCGTTATGTGATCGACGCCATGCGCAAGGGCGGCTTCTCGCTGGGTGGCGAGAAGTCCGGCCATTTGATCTTCCACAACCATGCCACGACCGGCGACGGCATCATCAGTGCACTGCAGGTTCTGCTCTTGATGAAGCAGGAGGGCAAGAGCCTGTCCGAACTGGTTGATTGCATGACCGAATACCCACAGCGGCTGGTCAGCATCAAGGTCAAAGAAAAACGGCCTATCCATGAAGTGCCGGCGTTGGCAGCGGCCATCCAAGCTTGCGAACGGGAGTTGCAGCAGGCGGGGCGTGTCGTCGTGCGCTACTCGGGCACGGAGTCGAAGATCCGCCTTCTGGTCGAGGCGGGCGAATCAGCACTGGTCGATCATTGGATCGAACGCCTCACGCAGGCCGTGGTCGAAGGGCTGGAAATTTAAAACATATGGTATCTACCTTACACCAGCTTCAGGCACGCGGCGTGATCTTCCCTCTGCCGGAAACCGTCTTCATCGCGCCTGACGTCAATCCCGACCGTATCGCGTCGGGCGTGGTCATCCACCCCGGTTGCCGCCTGCGCGGTGCGGGACTCGCGATCGGGCCGGATTGCGTCATCGGCGCGGAGGCGCCCGCCACGGTCGCAGATTGCCAGCTCGGCGCGAAGGTGCGCCTGACGGGCGGTTTCTTTGACCGCGCCACATTTCTCGACGGCTTTACGGCCGGCAGCGGGGCGCACGTGCGGCCGGGTTGCTTGCTTGAGGAGAAGACAACGATCGCGCATAGCGTGGGTATCAAGCAGACGGTCTTTATGCCGTGGGTCACGGCCGGCAGCCTGATCAACTTCTGCGATGCGCTGGTGGCTGGCGGTACGGATCCCAAAAATCACTCGGAGATTGGCTCCTCCTATATCCACTTCAACTTCACGCCGCATCAGGACAAGGCCACGGCCTCGCTGATCGGCGACGTGCCGCGCGGCGTGCTCCTCAACCAATCGCCGATCTTCCTCGGCGGACAAGGCGGACTGGTCGGCCCGTGCACGATCGCCTACGGCACGGTAATTCCGGCCGGGCAGATCTGCCGTGGCGACATCACGGTGCCGGGGCATCTGGTTGCCAAGCCCGCTTTCCGCGCGCCCATTGATATGCCGTACAACGTACGCTGTTATTCTGCAATCAAGCGCGTGATACGCAATAACCTGCGCTATATCGGCAACATCGCCGCGCTGGACATGTGGTATCGCGTGGTGCGCGCGCGGTTCATGCTGGCCGATCCGTACTCCGCCGCCTGCTACACCGGCGCACGCCTACGTCTAACCGAGATTCTTGGCGAACGCATGGCGCGCCTTGATGAACTCGCGCATAAGGTCGAGCATTCGCTCGCGTGTGCGCCAGACGCGGCGGCGGCCGACGAGCACCGTGCGTTCGTCGATGGTTGGCCCGCGCTGAAAACCGCCCTGACCGTCTGGCTCGACGCGCGTGAGCATGTCGCCGTACCGGAAGCGGTTCAAGCTGTTGTCGCGGCGTTGCCATCTACCGATTACCTGCGCACGATACAAGGCTTGTCCGCTGAGGCCGCGCAGACGCTGACCGACTGGCTTGATCAAACGGTTACCACAGTATTGTCCCAGTACTGATAATCGGAGCCTGTACCGGATCGATGCCGATCTTCTGACTCCTCTTTCACTTTCATCTGCCCAAGTAGCCGGGGATAGCATAATCGGTCAGTGACAGAGGGCATGCGAGTCGAGTGCGTGGGATTATTAAGATTTAGTGATATGCGGCAGCCAGACCTGTGCCGCGGCGCGAAATGCCCGGCCGCGATGCGAGATAGCGTTCTTGGTGGCGCTGTCGAGTTCGGCAAACGTCTTTTCGAAGCCGTCTGGTACAAAGAGCGGATCGTAACCAAAACCGTTCGTACCGCGCACCTCTGAAATAATCACGCCTTCACAGTGCCCCTCGACAGTCCACTCCCGCCCGTCAGGCGCGCACAGCGCAATCGCGCAACGGAAGCGCGCCCGGCGGTTGGTCGCGTCCGCCAGATTACGGAGCAGCTTGGCGTTGTTGGCGGCATCGTTATGCGGCTCGCCCGCATAGCGCGCCGAGTGGACGCCCGGCGCGTTGCCGAGCGCCTCGACCTCAAGCCCGGAGTCATCCGCCAGCGTCCAAAGTCCAGATGCCGCGCACAGCTCGCGCGCCTTTTTGAGCGCGTTGCCTTCAAACGTGTCGGCGTCCTCGACAACCTCCTCCGGCAACCCCGGCACCTCATCGGCGGCGACCAGTTTCAACGACGGCAGAGCGAAGATCTGCTGGATCTCTTCGAGTTTGTGTCGGTTATGCGTTGCAATCAGTACAGTCATTTCGTTCTCCTAAGCTCCCAATGCGCGCTAGCGTCCTGCCAGCGCATCGACCGTCACATGTTCCCACCCCGGAAGCGTCAAGAGGTGCTCGAACAGTACGGCGCAGGCGACTGCGTCGAACAGTGCGTCGTGTGCGCCGCGTTCGGGGCACAATGCCTCGATACGCGGAAGCAAACCCAGCGCGGCAGTCACCTCGTCCAGCGCTTTCGAGGCCAGCGCCGGATAGGCGCGCCGCACAAGCGCCAGCGTGTCCACCCAAGGCCCGAAGCGGTGCAGCGGCGCGAGCCGCGACAGCACACTGCGTTCGGTCCCGACATTATGGGCGACCAGCGGAACCCCGACCACCCACACTGCCAGCTCGGGCCATAGGTCGCCCGGTCGGGGCGCGACGGCGAGCTGCTCGCGCATCAACGCATGGCGGCCCGGCGCGCGCGGATTGAAGGGGCGGTCGCCCACGCGCAGCAAGCTTTCGAAGCGCTCGTCCACGCAGACCGCACCCGCGCGCAAGCGCACGATACCCACCTGCCAAGGCTCCACCGGATAACCCGAAACGGCACCTGTCGTCTCAAAATCGATTGCCGCGAAACAGGTTTGCCGGGCTTGTATGAAACGCGGGTGTTCGCTCAATGCATGTTACCGATCTGCGCGTGAATGCATCCCGCCACCCAAGACCACGCCACCAAAAGGGCTGCCGCCCATACCCACATCTGTCTCGTCATGGTTTTTTCCCTCCGTCTTCATGTTGCCGGTTCAGCAGATTGCGCAGATCGCGGGTGCCGACATGCTTCGGCACCTCTCTGACGGCTTCGGCCAGATAGCCAGCAGCCTGATTGTGATCGCCGCGCTGATGAGCCAGATAGCCGAGATAAAAAAGGATGCGTCCCTGCAAAAAGCGGGCATCCTCGCCGGTTTTGCCGGGCTCCGGTTTACACTTTGCACGGGCCGCCGCGAACGCCCGCTCTGCGCGCCACCACGCTGGCGCCCCGGTGCTACCTCGGCATGTTCAGCGGCTGCACGAGTCTGCCGCAGGCACCGGCGCTGCCGGCCATGTCGCTGACTAACGAATGCTACTTAGGCATGTTCAAGAACTGTACGGCACTGACGAACGCGCCGTCACTGCCCGCCACCACGCTGGCTCCCAAATGCTACAACGACATGTTCTGGGGATGCACGAGCCTGACGCACGCACCGGCGTTGCCCGTCATGACGCTTGCGCCCGAGTGCTACTACCAGATGTTCTACGACTGCACGGGACTGACAAACGCGCCGGTGCTACCCGCCACGACGCTGGCGCCCTCTTGCTACAAATCCATGTTCATCGGCTGCACGGGGCTCACGCGCGGGCCGGAATTGCCGGCCATGAATCTGGCCGCGAACTGCTACTACCAAATGTTCAGGGATTGCACGAACCTGACGCGCCTGCCGGCATTGCCGGCGACGAATCTGGCTGACTCCTGCTATGCGTACATGTTCTATAACTGCACGGGCATCAGGCTGAATACCGCAGGCCCCGGAATGCCGTGGCGCATTCCGAACAACGCAACGGCTGCGCCGGACTGGAACCAAATGATGTTTACCGGTACAAGCGGCAATTACACCGCCGGCCCCGTGATCGGCACCACGTACTACCTCGCGTCAGCCGATCCCGACGCGCCGGCCTTCGCCGCGGACGGCACGGGATTCGTCATCGGTGACGGCACGGCCACCATCAAGATCGTCAACGCCGAAAGCGGTATCTGGTACACGGTCTACAAGGCGGACGATCTCACCCAGACAAACTGGACGAAGGTCGGCAGCAGCATCAAAGCGACAGGCAGCGACGTCATCTTCACGATCCCCCGCGACGCGACGGCACCCCGCCGCTTCTTCAAGGTGGTGGCCAGCTTCACAGCGCCCTAGGCGCTGTGAAGCGTGGGGATAACGAGTTTGTGTTCTGAATTTGAGTTTGAATCTGATGAGGCGCGACATGCGTTCTCGAAGACTGTAGGCTATATGCCGGGTTATTTATTCGAGGGCATCCTGCGACCTATTTACAGGCACGTTGACGGTCTGTCGACTAAAATGATAGAGTCCCAGCGTACCATGAGTGGTGTTTCGTATGTGTCTTGGTATGGCGGAACGCTGTGATTGGATGGAGGGGAATCATGATGTCATGCTTTTATCGTTGGAACAATGCGTTAATCATTTCTATAGCAACGGTTTTTCTAATCAGCGCCACCCTATGCGGAGCCGCTGTTCCGCCGCTGGAACTTATGGCCGTCAGTGATGCGGTGCGCGTGTTCGAGGATGGATATGGGTTCACCAACAATCAAAGTCAGGTCCAAGAAATCAACGTGTTCGGGTTGCGGAGCGAGACCATCTCGGCGCAGTGTGTCGTGCGCGCGGGGCGCGACCTGCCCAAATTGACAGCCACATTGACCCCACTGAAAAAGGCGGGAAGCAATGCCCAAATCCCTGTTGAAAACCTGACTTGGAGGTTCGTGACGGACATTCTCGTGTTGACGAATACGCCCAGAATGTGGGTGTCCGACCTGACGCGTCCGGCGCCCGCCCGTTTTCCTGACTGCCTGTCTGAAGATCGTCAGTGTGCGGTGACCAATGGCGCGTTGAAAGCGATTTACCTGACGCTGCGCATACCGGCGGACGCGGAGCCGGGAGAGTACCGCGGCAGTTTGAAAGCCAGTTCCGACGGTGCCGCCGCCACATTGCCCATCACGCTGAACGTGTACCCCCTGACGATGCCCGAGCAGCGGCACCTGCTGGTCGTCGAGTGGATGTCCACCAGACATTTTAAAAAGTTTCACGGGGTAGAGTCAGAGCAGTCGGATCGTTACTGGCAAATCCTGCGGGCTTATGCAAAGAACATGGTCGAACACCGGCACAACACGTTCAAAATCGGTCTTTCGCTGATCAAAACCACAGTGGATGAAAAAGGCAACTACAACTTGGACTTCTCGGAGTTCGACCGGTATGCGCAGGTTTTTTGGGAAACAGGCCTCATGGATGCGATGGAAACCGGCTTTGTGGCGCGGCATGTCCCAGGCGGGTGGTCTAGCCCTGAGATCAAGATATACGACTTTTTCACGGTCTACAACAAGGCCGACGGCAAGGCGCAAAAGGTTCCCGGCGAAGCGTTCTTGGCCAAGTTCTTGCCGCTTTTCGTCAATCATCTGCGCGAGAAAAAGTGGCTCGACAAGACGCTTTTCCACATTTGCGACGAACCCGCCAACCACAACATTACGCACTGGCGCAAGGCCTCAGAATTTGTACACCGCCATGCGCCGGAACTCCGCAGGATTGACGCGATCGAGACGCCGCATTGTCTAGACCGTCTGGAAGTCTGGGTCCCTAAGTTGGACCATCTTTCAACGTGGCAGGGCGCCTTCGAGGAGGCGCAACGGCGCGGCAATGAGCTGTGGTTCTATACGGTGGGCATCTATCAGGGCGGCGCGTTGATGAACAAGACCGTGGACGTTCCGCTGATCGACACGCGACTGATGCACTGGCTCAACTACCGTTACCAGCTTAAAGGTTATCTGCACTGGGGGTTCAATGCCTGGACCGATGACCCGTGGGAAGCGCCGGGACTGCATCGCGGCGACGGCTGGCATGTGTACCCCAAGCAGGATGGCCTGCTGGATTCGTTGCGCTGGGAACAGATGCGCGACGGTCTCCAGGATTACGAATGCCTGTGGTTACTGGAAGACAAGATCCGCCAGATCGCGGCGTCGCTCAGTCCGCAGGTGGCCAAAATGATCGAGCCCGCCCGGCGCGGGCAGGAGATCGCGTCCCGCGTTGTGCGCTCTTATACAGACTTCAGCCGCGACCCGCAAATCCTCTACGCGGCCAGACGCCAAGCGATCGAAGAGACACTGGCCATGGATGCCGCGCCCCGCATCATCCTTCAAACATTCCCGCCGGAGCACTCCGTGATGGCACGAAACTGCGCGATTGACGTCCACGGCTGGGTTGAGCCCGGGACGCAACTAAAAATCAACGGTGGCAAAACAGCGGTGCCCGTGGCAGATGACGGCTCGTTCTTCGCGCGTGCCCATCCTTCACGTACTACGGGAATCGTTGAATTCGAGGCAGAAAATGCGAAGGGAGAACGTAAAACTTTCACCCGCTCCTTCCGCCTGCAAACATCCCCGTGATCGGCAACACAACCGGGACTCTTGCGAAACCCTTTGCTTGCAGGTGTGGCACGGGCATCTTGCCCGTGTTTCATGGGCGAGACGCCCATGCCACGAGGAGTTTTGCAAGAGCCTCAACTGACAGAAAAAACATCGAGGTTGCTTGCACTGCCCGGCGATTTGTTGTAAAAGGTAAGTGAACCTGAGGGGGAGGTTTGGGCTAGGGCGTATTCACGCCTTGAATGTTGGCGAAAGAAGAGGATCTGAACCATGGGCATAGAGTTTGACCGTCCGCAACGTGATCAGCATCCCGCAACGGACGCACCGGCGGTGGGGCCGCAAGCGGATTGTCCGTCGTGTGGCAATGCCGTCACCGATCCAACCACGCCGCCTCCCCCTCCTGTGCCACAAACATCGAGCGAAATCATGTTTTGCCCGAAATGCGGACAGCAGAATCTGGAAAACAATTTCAGATGTACGCGCTGCGAGTTTGTCCTCCACGGGCCCGCACGGCCGCAATATGTCGTCTCGGATGACAGTACGATGGGCGGACTGATTCCGTACAAGAATGGGCAAGCGTTGTGCGCATACTACTTGGGTGTCTTCTCGCTCATCCCATGTATCGGCATCCCCCTCGGAATAGCGGCGCTGGTACTGGGAATCAAAGGTCTGAAGTATGCCGAGCTTCACCCCGAGACCAAGGGCAAAGGGCATGCGTGGGCAGGGATTATCTTGGGCACACTCTGCGCTGTCGCCTACACCCTGCTGACGCTGATTCCGATACTGGGCATGTGGGGATGATGGATGTGTCCAACTAACAGAAAGGAACGAAACATGTACTGCAAGAAATGCGGCGCACAGAATGACGACAACGCACACCTGTGTATCAAGTGCGGCGAGGTGCTTCAGCAGATTGGCGGGGTGGGTACGCCTCCGATGAAAATTCCCAATTACCTCGCGCAATCCATTCTGGTGACGCTGTTCTGCTGCATGCCGCTCGGTATCCCCGCGATCGTCTTCTCCGCTCAGGTGAACGGCAAAATTCAGGCGGGCGATATTCCCGGTGCGCTGGAGGCGTCTCGTAAAGCCAAAGTTTGGGCCTGGTGGTCGTTTGGTGTCGGCCTCTTATCATCAGGGGCCTATGCCATTATGGTAATCATTGGCGCGATCATCGAAGCCATAGGCACCCGGTAAATTGGATCAAGAAGAGAAACGCTCTCTGGCGGCGCTCATCATTGGGGGGGCGGTCGTCTTCATAGCGCTCTGTGTCTTGTACGCCGTCAACCCCTCGAAATCGCGGCTGTTTCCGCCGTGCCCCCTGTATTGGTTGACCGGTCTGTATTGTCCGGGTTGTGGTTCGCTGCGGGCAACGCATTTACTGCTTCACGGGGATCTTAAGGGCGCGCTCGGCATGAATCCGCTGATGGTTCTTTCCTTGCCCGTGCTTGGCCTTCTTGCGGTGCGGCCGCGTTGGGCATATCTGCGGTGGATGCCGTGGGCCGCATTCACACTTCTGGTCGTCTATGGCGTTGCCAGAAACATCCCGATGTGGCCGTTCACCTTGCTTGCGCCAAGGTGACGTTCAGCTAATTTCGCGCGCAGTGCGGCGGGGACGGCGGCGGCGGGAGCGGCGGCGCGTACCGCTGTTCTCCTTTTCAGCATCGCGCGGCGCGTCCGTGTCGTTCCGCGTCTCGCGCTGTGCGCGCTGGCCCGCCTGCTGCGCATACAACGCCTGCCACTCATCAAGGCAGGAGTGGTCGGCTTTCTCGGCGGTCAGCAGGACGCGCTGGAAGGCCAGCGCTTCCGGGAAACTCGGGTGGGAAAGAAAACGGCGGCCGCGTCCTTTGGTCGGCGACTCGGCGAACCGGCGCGGCGCGTCCATTAATGCTTGTGCCGTGTAGAGCGTGGCTTTGGGGATGTGCAACCGCTGCGCCACGGCATTCAGCGCCCGACACGCGACATGCTGCCGATTGACGCGGCCGTTCGGGCTGCGCCTCTCCTCCTGCCGCAGCAGGTCGAAAAAGAACGGATAGATGAGACAGGCGAGACGCACGCCGTTGGAAAGCTCCTCGGTGGCGGCATCGGCATCAAGCGCACCCAGATAGTCCCAGAGAGGCGATTTCTTGCCGCCTGACTCTTTAATGTAGGCGTTCAGTTCCGGCAAGAGATCGCCCAGCAGCTTATACTCCCACAGCAGCATGAACGCCGCGCGGGACGAGCCGAACGTAAAGAGGCGGAAGAGCTCCTCACAGAGGCGGGGCGCAGAGGCGTTAAGGATATCAGCGTGATGCTTCAGGATGGCCTTGCTGCTGGCGCGATCAACCGTGAACCCCAGACGCGACGCAAATTTGACGGCCCGCATCATGCGTACCGGATCTTCGCGGAAGCGGATGTTGGGGTCGCCGATACACCGCAACAGCCGCTTCTCAAGGTCTTTCAGGCCACCAACATAATCGATCACGGAAAAGGTGTTGATGTCGTAGAAGAGTCCGTTCACTGTGAAATCACGGCGCTTGGCGTCCTCTTCCGGCGTGCCGAAGGTATTGTCTTCGGTTTGGTACAGGCCGTTTTCACTCTCCACTGTATCGGGCTGACGCCGGAAGGTGCTGGTCTCGATCACCTTGCGCCCGAAGATGATATGCGCCAGCCGAAAACGCCTGCCGATCAGAAAGCAATTGCGGAACAGGCGGCGGATCTCATTTGGCCGCGCATCCGTTCCGACATCAAAATCCTTGGGCTGGCGGCCGAGCAACAGGTCGCGCACGCTACCGCCAACAAGATAGGCGACGTGCCCGGCTTTTGCCAGGCGATAGAGCACTTTCAGTGCGTCGGGATCAATGTTTGAGCGTGAAATACAGTGTTCAGCGCGTTCGCAGATCACGGGCGCGTCGTTACGTTTAAAAAAAGAAATCATCGTCCAATTCGTTCGTTCATGTT
>DAOTMQ010000113.1:0-10937 GCA_035450385.1 Kiritimatiellia bacterium
CCGCGACCGCAGCGCATGCGCCGACGACCGCAGCATCCCGGCATCGCAAACGCCGTTCCGCGCAAGGTACCGTCCAGCCACGCTTGCATCACCTCCGCAAGGTCGCCCGACACGAACGGAACAACTGTCAACCCGGCGGCCTCCAGTCGCTCCTGCCACGGGCGCGAGATCGCGCCGCAGACTACCGTGCCCACGTCCTGCGCTTTCAGCCAGGCGATCCGCTGCGATAGGTCGGCATCCACTTCGTGATCCGACTCCGCCGTGATTCGACCGACCGCCGCATCCACCAAGTGGACCTGCCGCGCCGTGTCGAAAACCGGCGCGATGCGTTGCTGCCAAACTGAGAATACAGTTTTCACGACAGTTTATGTCGCACTATCCGTGCCAACTGTAGAGGCTAGGCAATAAATCAAGCTAACCCATTGCCTAGCAATGTGTTACATCTTTAAAACTCGCTTGACACCACCTGCATATATGCGCATAATTGCATGGTTATTGCTTTTTAATCATTGCAATCTTGCAGTGACGCTGGCGATTAAGCGGTGGTGTGGCACGGGCATCTTGCCCGTGGGGCGGCGTAAACGCCGCTGGGTGACCGGCACCAGACACAGCGCGTCTCTTGTCCCTCGTCTCTCGTCACCAGTCCCGCAGTGCCGCGTTCTGTGGGGCGGCGTAAACGCCGCCGCAGAGCCCCCCCCCCAGCATGCGCCTCACCGCGCCTCTCGGCGCGACCGCCCGTCGCGCTCCGGCGGCTGGATATTCAGCGCGCGCATCTTGCGGAACAGCGTAGACGTGTGGATGCCGAGTTCGCGCGCCGCTGCGGCGCGGTTGCCGCCGGTGCGTTCCAGTGCTGCGTTGATCGCCTGCACGTCGAGCGCATCACGGGCAGTGCGCAGTCCGCCATCGGCAGACGACTTGCGCGTCGCGCCTGTCAGTGTTTCCGGCAGATGGGCAAGCCCGACACGACCCGATGAACAAAGGATGAATGCGTGCTCAATCGCGTTCTCTAACTCCCGCACATTGCCCGGCCAATCGTAGGCCATCAAGAGGGAGAGCGCCTCATTGTTGATGCCCGCCACATCTCTTCCCTGCAACCGGTTAAACCGCGCGATGAACTGCTCCACCAGTAGCGGGATGTCCTCTTTACGCCGACGCAGCGGCGGCAGTTCCACACGCACCACGTTGATGCGGTAGTAGAGGTCTTCGCGAAATGTCCCCTCTTGGCTGAGTGCCAAAAGATCTCGGTTCGTAGCCGCAATCACGCGCACGTCCGCCTTCTCCGAACGTGTTGCCCCCAGCGGCTCATAGACGCGCTCCTGCAGCACGCGCAGCAGACGCACTTGAAGCGCTGGGCTCACCTCGCCGATCTCGTCCAGCAGCAGGGTACCGCCCTTGGCCAGCGCGAAGCGTCCCGGCTTGTTCTTGGTCGCGCCGGTGAACGCGCCCGCCTTGTAGCCAAACAGTTCCGACTCCAGCAGCGTATCGGGCAGCGCACCGCAGTTGACCGCCACAAACGGCGCATCCTTGCGCGGGCTCAGTTCATGTATCGTCCGGGCCACGAGTTCCTTGCCCGTACCGGTCTCGCCCTGGATCAGCACCGTGCTCGGACTGGCCGCAATGGCCGGCAACACCTCGAACAAGCGCTGCATCACCGGACTGCGACTGACAAGATCTCCTGCATGGAAACGTCCCGCAAGCTCTTGGCGCAACGCATCCACTTCCGACAAATCGCGAAAGACCTCCGCGCCGCCGATCACCTTCCCGTCCGCATCCTTGAGCACCGCCGTGGAAATGCTGATCGGTATCCGTTCACCTTCGGCGGTGACGATGTACGCCGACTTTCCGATGATCGGCCGCCCCGTCTGCATGGTCTGCTGCAACGCGCACTCCGCGCCGCAAAGGCTGGAGCGGAACACCTCATCGCAGCGCCGCCCGATTGCTTCCTCGCGTGGCACGCCAGTGATTGTTTCCGCCGCACGGTTGAACGACCTTACGCGCCACTCGCCGTCCACCGTAAACACGCCATCAGAAATGCTCTCAAGGATCGCGTCCGTGGCCGCGAACTTCTCCAAGGCTGTCTTTTGCTTGCTCCGTTTCATTTCGTTTAATGTTGGTGAGTGTACATCACACCGTCCGCGTCGTCACGATCAAACCTGAAAATCGGCTAGTGGCGGGGGTGCGCGAAGATCGTGTTTTTTTAGACATGATTGACATCATTGACATGATTTCCCGCTGCGCGGGCGCATAAAGTTTGTGCCGTGTGCGGCGCGGAAACACTCTTAGTTCCCAGTCCCCCTCTTTCAGGGCTGATATCATTTTCTCCATCCGTCCCGCCTCGGAATATGCAATAATGCTCTCGTCTGTTTCTCGGCGGCGCAATGATGCCACGCGGAAAGCGTAAAAGATGCGCGATGAAACAATGAATCCGCTTTGAAGGGATAATAGCCTGATGAGTCATAGTATGCGGCTGGTGTTTTTTGCATTCATGATGCTTTTTTGCGGCTGCACGGAAAAGGGTTCTGATACGCAGCCTATAACAGTCGGTCGTGTAAGCTCTTGGTTGGACAAAAACATATCTGTAGGAATGCATGTTGATGATGTAAAAAAGTTTTTGACCACCGAGAACATCGAGCACAGTTGGGTTGCCAAAGAGTGCAAGATTTACGCTATTTTCAGAGACGTTGAGAAGAGGGGGATGACCACGGCCTCAATTACCACAGAATTTGTTTTTGATCCTGCCATGAAACTAGAGAACTACAAAGTGGAGAAAGTGTTTACAGGGCCTTAGATGTCATCGGAAGGGCAGAGCAAGGATGAGCAGACGCTCGTCCCTCCCGTCCTGCGACTAGGCTTGCGGAGCGACGGGAGGGACAAGTGTCACTTGTCCACGGCGGCAGTCACGCCGCCCCTTATCATCTTACCTTTGTGCCTTTGTGTCTTCGTGTGAGGTTCCTCAGAACCGCGCGATGACCTCCCACCGCAAGAAATAGGCGACGGTATCGGAAACATAGTAGTCGCCGGGATCGAGCAGTTCGGCGGTCACATGTCCTGTGAGATCGCCGCGCTTGCCGAAGATCTTCCGGAGCAACGGGAAGTCATAACGCGCCATGCCGAACCAGCCGCGGAAATCGCCGCTGCCACCACCCATCCCGTCTTCGGCCGCCGCAAACATCGGGCCGGCATTGAGATTCACCTTATGCCCGTTCGCAAACGCGGTGCCGACCGTAACGCTCGGGTAGATCAAATTGGACCAATAGCAGACGCCCCTGTCGTGATAAGGGAACATCTCGCTGTATTGCGGCCACCGCGCCCAGAGTGGATTCCATGAAGTGTCGTTGTCGTCCGTGCCGTGGTTGCGGTCGCCGGAAAGATAGTAGCACGCGAGGGTGGCGAACGGCTTGTGACTTTCGATGGCGGGCTTGTAGGTGAGTCCGGCATAGCCCATGTAGCCTCGGACAGACTTACCGCCATCGCGTTCTCCAGCCTGAGCCGCGCCTTCGAATTCGGCCGAGAGCGTCTCGGTGAGTTTCGGCATCAAACGCGTCCCGAAGGTATGCGTGTCGCGCCCCGGCAGTTTGCGGCCAGCCAGGCGTGCCTTGGTCTCGCGCTTGAACAGATAGTAGAGATCGAAAGGAAACTCGCTCCACTCTTTCGATTTAAAATACAGGCCGCCGCCATACTCATCCATGTCGGTGGCACCCGGCACATTGTAGGTCAAGTCGCGCTCCTTAGGCGCCCTGCCGCTCGTCCCCTTAGGATGGCCCCAACTCAGTTCGTTTTCGGATTTGTTGTAGATTGCCAGCAGGTCCAGCGTGTTTTTTTCGTCGATCTTGACGGTGGCCCGGATCGCGTCCATGAACGCCGTGCGCGATCCGTCACCCTGCGTGCCATCAAGCAACACGCGGCCTGCGCCATAACCGTCTGGCCCCAGAAAGTCCTGACGCCCGATCCTCAGATCAACCCGGTCGTTAAAAAGATCGTAGAGATCGAGGTAGAGGTTATCTACGATGACTTCATCCGGAAACTGGGAGTGGCGGCTTTCGCTTGGCTGAAAGTACTCCCGGAACTCGTCGGCGAGGCGCAGGTAGAGTCGGAAATCCTCGTTCTTGACTTGGCCCCAGACTCGCGGACGAATACGCAGGTAGCTCTGGTTACCAGAGACCGCGCCATTGGCGTTATACTGCGGGACGTTATCGTGCAGTTCTTGGCGTACGCGAAGATCGGCGCCACCATCCCATTCCAGGCCACCCTTCTCTGTCTGCACGACTTGCGGAGACTGCGCGCCGCCCGCCGGTGCCGGTGCTGCCTCGCGGGCACACACCGCGCCCGCTAATCCCATACAGACCATCAATCCGAGCACTCTTTTCATAGGTGTCTTCTTCTTTTTCGCATGAACAACCAACGCGGGCGGAGCCCGCAACCCAATTCAATCTCACACAAAGGCACAAAGGACACAAAGGTTTTTTCATGACAACCCATTCCATTCCCCCTTCGTGGCTTCGTGTGAGGAAACAACTTGTTTTTTATCGCGCTTGTCGAGCGTAAGGCGCTAACGGAGCGCAACGCACCCTCGTTTCTCCAAGTAGTAACGTCGCGTTTATACTGTATTCGCCGCTCTCCGTCCAGCAGGATTTTTGTTTTTTCTGGTTTTTGATCCATTTGCATGGTCTAAACACCTGTCCCGTGGTTGTCCTATTTTTTTTGGGAGGGGCGGCACTGCTCGGTTTTTTCTCACACGAAGGCACGAAGGCCACGAAGGTTTTTGGAGGGCAAGCGTCCCCGCGAGCCGCCTTCCGCTGTGCGGAAGGATAGTCTCAGGTTCCCTTGCGGGAGACTGGACACAAATCATGTTAATCATGGATATATGCGCCCGCGCAACGGGAAATCATGTCAAAAAATAACGCACTCGTGCACTTCTCAAAAACTCTTCTCTCCATGCGCACTTTGTTTTGTTACACTACGAAACATGACAACGCACAATCTTTGGCCTTGGCTATTCGGCGGTGCGGTCGCCTACCTGCTGGGTTCCGTGCCCTTCGGTTTCCTGATCGCAAGAGCCAAGGGCTACGACATCCGCACACTGGGTAGCGGCAACATCGGTGCCACCAACGTTTTTCGCGCGGTCAGCAAGCCGCTGGGCCTGCTGACCTTCGCGCTCGATTTTTTAAAAGGGTTTTGCGGAGTAACGCTGATCCCGGTACTGGCTGCGCGTGTCACGGGTGTCACTACGGAAGGCATGGGCCTGGCGGTCTTCTGCGGAGCGCTAGCGGTCGTCGGCCATAACTGGTCCTGCTTTCTGAAATTCAAAGGCGGCAAAGGGATCGCCACCAGCGCGGGTTTGCTGATGGGGCTCACACCTGCCGGCGTAGGCATCGCCTTCGCCGTCTGGCTGGTGCTCTTCCTGACCACGCGTTATGTCTCGGTCGCCTCGATCGGCGCGGCGCTCTCGCTGGCGATCGCAGTCTGGTGGCCGCTGGCGCTGCACGCGCGACACGGCACTTGGTTCGCGGGGGTCCTGGCCCTGCTCGCCTTGCTGGCCGTCTGGAAACACCGCTCGAACATCGCCCGGCTGCGCGCCGGCACGGAGTCACGGTTCACCTTTAGGAGAAAAGCATGAACATCACCATCATCGGAGACGGCGGCTGGGGGACCGCCATCGGACTGCTGCTACACTCGTACGGACACCGGGTCACGCTGTGGGGCCCCTTCGCAGAGTATCTCGACGAGATACGCGCAAGCCGCGAAAACAGCCGCTATCTGCCCGGCATCGCCCTGCCCGATGACCTGCGCTGGATCGCTGATCCGGCTGGCGCGGTAGCCGGCGCCGAGGCTGTGGTGCTGGCTGTACCCTCTAAGTTTTACTCCTCGGTCTGCGCGTCCTTCGCCGGCCTGATCACAACCCCCGGCACGTTGGTCGTCAGCCTGACCAAAGGTCTCTGCGAAAAAACACACTGCCGCATGAGCGAGATCGCGCGGTCGACGTTGGGGCTCGACACGATCGCGGTGCTCTCGGGTCCCAGCCACGCAGAAGAAGTCGCGCGCGGCATCCCGACCGCCGTGGTGGCGGCCGCCGATGACGAG
This sequence comes from Kiritimatiellia bacterium, assembly GCA_035450385.1. GTDB lineage: Bacteria > Verrucomicrobiota > Kiritimatiellia > RFP12 > UBA1067 > DUPH01. The sequence goes on from DAOTMQ010000113.1 coordinate 6,082, forward strand.
GCAATCGCGCAACGCGCGCAGCAGCTTTTCAACGGACCGCTCTTCCGCGTCTATACCTCGACCGATACGCTGGGCGTCGAGATCGGCGGTGCCGTCAAGAATGTGATCGCCATCGCGGTCGGCGCATCGGACGGACTCGGTTTCGGCGACAACACGCGGGCCGCACTCATCACACGCGGACTGGCCGAGATCACACGCTTCGGTATCGCGTTGGGCGCGCGTCCCGAGACCTTTTCCGGCTTGAGCGGCGTCGGCGACTTGATTGTCACCTGCACCAGCCGCCACAGCCGCAACCACGCGGTCGGCGAACGCCTCGGACGCGGCGAGAACATCGAGGCGATCCTCGGCAGCATGAAGATGGTGGCTGAGGGCGTCTGGAACGCGAGGGCCATCCACTCACTCGCCCAGACACACGGCGTAGAGATGCCGATCACTGATGCCGTCCATGCGCTGTGCTACGAGAGTTTTTCAGCCCGTACCGCCGTCGAGACATTGATGGCGCGCGACACCAAGCCCGAGGCATGATGTCTACAGCGCTTTGACTCCACATCGCCGTTTAGGGACGCCACCTAACGTATTGGTGTCCGCCCTGTATGTCGAGAAGTTCACCCGAGATACTGAGCATTTCCCACAACCGCCTATCGCCATAGTACATCCCGTACAACGCATAACGTAATTTCCCTTTTTCATACAGGATCGCCAGGTTGGGATCACCAAACACTACACTACGCGTCCCTGCAAAATTAGTGATTTCTCCGAGAACTTTCATGTGCCTCCGGCAGTCATGCACGGATTCTGGCAACTTCCCTACGTTGGGGAACATCACTTCATCGATATCCGCCAAAATGCTCCGGTCAATAAAAAGAGCCCATATGGTTTCGTAATTGATCGACGCGTGGTGCACCAAGGTCACAACTTGTATCCCGTTGTCAGCGGTTGAACAAACCCGCTCGTCCCAAGATGTAGGGCGTTTTTTTATCCGTACTTCCTTTGAGGCCGCAAGACCCAGCCGGGACATTTGTGCATAGATCGGTGCTCCCTCCTTTGATCTTTCTTTTATTTTCTCGATGGCCTGTAAGAACCTCTTTTGGCCTTTATCACTCCATGTGTGGAAATCCTTGCACATGGTTTTATCCGCCTCCGACTCAAGTAAATTCGTTGCATGGAGCCGGATACCTTGCAGGTCAAGCACGCCGTTTTCTTCGCATGGCGAATCCATAGCGTTGCGTTTACATCCGGCGTTCCCTTTTCTTTCTATGCCCACTCTTTTTGGGAAAGCCGTGATGGAAATCAGATTGGTCTCATAATAGTGGTAGATCACCGTCATGTCACCGTGCTTATCGGATCTGGCGTCCATCCGTAAGTAATTGTCCTCGATCCCTTTCCACATTTGGTCAGGCGCAATCGCGACAGCCCTATGAAACGGCAAAACCTCCACTCCGAGAGCCTTGCACACCGGCCTAATCAACGCATGTCCTTCAGCGTACTCATACACCTCTATCGCCTCGACGGTGCTCAAGCTGTTCGTGCCGACACCCCTGACGTGGTATTGCAGAAGCGGACGGATATAGTCGCAAGTTTCGCCGGGCAAGACCCCCGGATTCGTCCCAAGTTCATCAACGACATATCGCTTATACACGACCTCTTCATTCCCGTGTTCAAGCAATATCGTCTCCTTGGTATAGGCACAGTAGACGCTATTCGAAGGCCACATTTCTTGTAATGTGCACAAGTCTGTCGGGCGGCCGATCAAATCCAACACGTCTGCGCCGGGAGAGGCCGTACAACACAAGCACCACAGTGAGACAACAGCGACCGTTATGGCATACATAACTTGCCCTCACCCACCCCTCTTTTACTGCATCAGTATCACCACGTCCGAAAGACGCCGAACCAGCGGCGGCTGTTTGATTCGCTGCCGACGACTCAATTTTGAACCCCGGTCGGTATCTTCACGGTGCCTTTGGGATTGAATGCGTCAGAACGCGCGTAACGGATCATTCCGTCCAGCAGACAGGTGCCCTCCGGTGTGCCGGACAGCACGTCCAGCCCGAATGTCATCAACACGCGTCCCGCCTCTATGCGCGTTTCGGCGGCGTACAGGAAGTAGCCTTTGCCGCCTTCGCCGACCACGATCATCTCATCCGGCAGCAGGCCCGCAAACGGCAACGGCCAGCCTTGCTTCAAGATGCGGAACGACAGCGGCGAGAGCGTCCCATCATGCGGGAAATCGCCGAGCGCCGGATGCCGCGCGAAGGCCGTCCCCACCTGATTCCCCATCCACCACCATCCCAGACTCACGTTCGGCGGACCTTTTGTGCCGTTGATCAGAATCACACGCCGGCCTGCCGCCAGCGCCGCGCTGACATCCGGTGCCCCGAAGCGCGATATCAGAAGTCCGGCTTTCTCTGCTTCAGGCGTCCCGGACACGGCAAGTCCCGCATACATCTTTTCCAACGCGGACAGCAGTTCCGGCGAAACGGCGATGCCTGCACCATCCTGTTTCTCCCGTTTGGGGAACACCCAAAAGTCCCAGATGTTGCGTACAGAATCCGGGGCGTTGGGCACGGCGACCTCAAGGACGGCATGCAACGGCTTAGCGACATTGGGCATGGTTATGGACGTTTCGGCAAGCAGCCGCGTGCTGCCGAGTTCGACGTTGCCGCCGTCGCACGCGCCTTGCGCGAGCACGGCGTCTCCCGAGCGCAAGGCCCACTTGACGCGCGCCCCGGCCAGCGGCGCTTCACCGTAATGCGTGACCCAGAACGCCGCCTTCACCGCATCGCCGGACACGGCGATGCGGGTTTCGGGATCAGTCTTGAGCAGCAGCGCGGTCGCACTATTGAACTGGCGGAAATCCTCCGGTGTCGAGCCGTTGCGCTTCACGCCCCAGAACGGATCGAACAAGCCTTGTGCGCTGTAGGTGTCTCCTTGCTGGACGACCACATCGACGATGGTCCAGAAACTATAGCCGTCACACGCCGGGTCCAGCCGCGCGGCTTCGACACCGCGCTTCTGATAATACCGCTGTAGGGCGTGCTGCGCGTCCTGACAGGCGTCGCCCCAGCGCCGATCCAGACCGGCAGTGTTGAGCCATTCGTCCCGCTTCGCCATCGGCACGGGCGGCAACCACGATCCTGAAAAACGTTCTTCCAAGCGCGGGTCCTGTTTGACACTCAGGTTCAGGTATTCGTGCGCGACAAAAGGCGCGTCGCAAGTGACGCTCCCCGGCTTCCAGACGTTGATGGGGCCGTTGCGGAAATCGGAGTTCTCGGCCGTGTTGAAGGTTCCGTCCTGATGGAGCATGAGGCGGTCTGGGTCTAACCGCTTGGCCAGTTTGTAGAGTTCCTTGTCCAGCGGACTGCCGAGAAGCCCTTCGTTCCCCGTGCAGTATGTGGTGAACGATACGTAACGGCGGTAATGCGTGTAGAGTTCTTTCAAGTCGCGCATCGGATCGAAGGTGAATGCTTCGGTCGGGTAGTCGCCGTAGTAGGGCAGCTCGGGCTGGATCATGATCCCCGCTTCGTCTGCAGCCTCGAAATACTCGGGCAACTCGCAATGCGTGTGCAGACGCACATAGTTGAACCCGGCAGCCCGCGCGATCTTGAGGTGCTTGAGATGCGTCTCTTTTGAAGCCGGCGAGACCAGCGTAAGCGGATACACGCAATCGTCGCCGTAGCCGCGCACGAAAAACGGCTTGTTGTTCAAGAAGAAACGGTCGCCGCGCACCTCGATCTTGCGCACGCCGAAGCGCTCCGTCCAGCCGTGTACCGGCGTCTCGCCCTCGCACAGCGTGATCTCCGCCACATAGAGATTCGGTGATTCAGGCGACCACGGCATAAAAGGGTCGAGCTTCACGCGGCAAACGACATTCGCGCTCTTCTGCCCTTCAGCGAACGTGACCACTTCCTTGCCAACTGCCGACTGCCGACTGCCAACTGCCGACTGCTGATTGCCGGTTGCCGACTGAATCGTCACGCGCAACACGGGGTTCTTCAATCTGCCCGCTTCCGTGGCAGTTGCAATCGTCGCATGCACCTCAGCCGTCTGCTTGTCAAAATCCCCGCGCACCCAGGCGTCGTCGATACGCATATCGGGCGTGGCCTCGATCTCGACATCGCGGTAGAGCCCGCCGAACCGGTGGACTGAACTGGCCAATCCTTTGCGGCTCGGCAGCACGTTGTTGGCCGAAGCCACCACGACGGCTTGTGTGCCGGCCTGGACGAGATCGGTGATGTCATACTTGTAGGTGCCGCAGTAGTTGTCCACCCAAGCGACAGGCGTGTGGTTGACCCAGAACCAGCCCTGCGAGCGTACGCCGCCGACCTTGATCCAGATCCGCTTGCCTTGCCAGGCGGCGGGAATCTCGACGGTCTTGCGATACCATCCTTCGCCCTCGAAGATGTTGCGCAGCGGCTTGGCGCAGTGATCCCACTTGCAGTCCCACGAGTTGCCCATGCCGGGTTCGCCCACGCCCTGCGCCTCCCAACATCCGGGCACTTGAATGGTTCTGGCATCCGGCCACGGCCGGTTGAAAAAACGATCCCATCCCGGATGACGGCGCGGGCGGACATTGGTGGGTTGCGCGACGAACTCCCATTCGCCGCGCAGCGACACCACGCTCTGCAGCGACGACCGCACAGCAGGATTCACCACCGCCGGCAGCGCCTTGCGATAGCCCCACGTGTCCACGCCGGAGAGAGGGTTTTCTTCAGCGGACGCGCAAACCGCAACCCCCGTCAATGCGATCATTCCGGCCAGAACGGTTCTTTTTGTCATCACTTCTCCTCCGAAGGCGGCGGCTTGCCCATGCGTTCTTGATAGTCGGAACGGCTGGCGAGCGCTTCATCCACGGT
>DAOTMQ010000114.1:0-10923 GCA_035450385.1 Kiritimatiellia bacterium
CCGTGGCCTTGGCGCGTTCGCGCCGTTCGCGCACCGCATCGCAGACCGCAAGCATGCGGGTGCCGGGCTGGTTCAGGAAAACCGGTATCATTTGCGTGGCGCGGCCGCCGCAGCCGATGACGCCCAACGTGACGGTGGCCGACGGTGCTGTCGAGTTCGCACGCCCAACGGTGGTGCTGGCAACGGTGGTGAACGCAGCGGCGCGCAACAGGAATCCACGCCGGTTGATTGAAGAACGCAACATACAGAAACCCCCTTTATGGAGACAGTATAGAGGAGACAGGGGCTCGGGGTCTAGTAAAACAGCGGTCGAAATGTGTATCTGATGCGCATGAGATTGACTCTTTTTGCCCCACCTCGCATAATGGGTGTCATCATTGGAACCTGAGTGTTTCTGGGTTGTTTTACGGATGCCAGTGCATCCGAAAAGAAGCGGAAGGGGAAGGCTATGCGACGGAAAATGATCGGCATGGTGTTGGTGCTGGCGGCTGGAACGTCGCTGGCGGGATGGTTTTCTTCAGAACGTCCGGTCACGGTGCGCTCGCTGCTGGCGGAGATGGTAGACCGCGAAGAGATGGCGCGGTTTCCAGAGCCGGCCTATACGAGCCGGCAGTTCAGCAGCTACGACCGGGGGTCGGTCGCGCCGGATCAGCCCGGCTGGTATGCGAATAACGACTTCAGTCATTTTTTGCGTGTGGAGACCAACGGCGTGCGGCGCGAGCATGTGATGGTGGACACCGCAGGCCCCGGGGCGCTGGTGCGCTTCTGGGTCACGGTAGCCGGCACTGATGGCTCGGGCATATTGCGTGTTTATCTCGATGGACGATCCACACCGGAAATCGAAGGCCCCGTGCTGGAAGTGCTCAGTGGCAGCGTGCTGTGCGGCTATCCGCTGGCGGCATCGGTCTCGGAACATACGGATTATCTCAAACGCGGCCACAACTTGTATCTGCCGATCCCGTATGCCGCGCGGTGCGTAGTGACGTATGAGAGCGCGACGTTGGGCCGTGGCGAATGTTTCTACTACAACGCAGAATGCCGCACGTACCCTACGGGGACGGCGGTCGAAAGTTTTTCGTTGGAAGCCGTGCGTCGCGATGTCAGCGCGCTTTCCGAGGTGCGTCGTGCGCTTGTCGGCGGCGGTTTGGGGGTGGACCGGCGCACGGCACGCGAGATCCGACTGGACGGCGTGCTTGCGCCGGGCGCGTCGGTCACGCACACGGTTGAAGGCGCGCGTGCGGTGCGGTTGCTGACGTTGGCGCTGAATGGCGGGCGCGACGATCAGGCGCTGCGCTCGACCGTGATCGAGATGGCCTTTGACGGCGTGCGCACGGTCTGGATACCGGCCGGGGAGTTTTTCGGCACAGGCTACCGACTCGCGCCTTCGCGAACGTGGTACACGCAGGTATCGCGCGGCGGTCTGATGGAGTCGGCCTGGGTCATGCCGTTCCGCAGGCGCTGCGAGTTAACCTTGCACAATCTGGGCACGAATGCGGTGGCCGTGACGCAGGGTGTGCTGATGACCGCGCCGTGGCGCTGGGACAGCCGTAGCATGTATTTCGGCGCGGGCTGGACCGAGTATCGACACGAGCCGGTGCGTGTCGGCCCGGACGGGCATCACGATCTGAACTATGTGACGCTGCAGGGAGAGGGCGTGCTGGCGGGGACAGGCGTGACCCTGTTCAACACGGTTCGGGCCTGGTGGGGGGAGGGTGATGAAAAAATCTTTGTGGACGGTGAGACCTTCCCCTCATTCATCGGTACGGGGTCTGAGGACTACTACGGTTACGCCTGGAGCAACCCGAACGTCTTTACGCATCCATTTCTGGCGCAGCCGGTCGGAGATGGAGCCAAGAGCGAAGGACTGGTCGTCAATGTCCGTCACCGGGCCTTAGACCGGATCCCGTTCCGCTCCAGTCTTCGGTTTGACATGGAGCTTTGGCATCATCGGGCGGATGCGGTGATCAATTACGCACCGAGCGCCTGTTGGTACATGAAGCCGGGCGGCCGCGCAAACCGAGGGCCTGAGCCGGATCGTGCGGCGCAGCCTGTGGCGCGTATGCGCCGTGACATCATCCCGCTCAAGATGCATACAGAGGGTGTGATTGAGGGTGAGGATATGGAGGCTACGGCGAGCCGCGGGCATGTGTCAGTTCAGGACGGGCACAAGGATGCGGGGTGGAGCGGCGGCAAGCAGCTCTGGTGGCGCGACGGCAGACCGGGCGATGTGCTGACGCTGACCTTCGGCATGTCCCGCGCGGGACGCTATGCGTTGACGCTGGGCCTGACGCACGCGAATGATTACGGTATCGCGGATATCGCGCTGAACGGCAAGCGCCTGATTACGGCGTACGATGCTTTTGCGGAGAAGGTCGAGACCCATGTGGTTCAGGCGGGCATTGTGGAGTTGGTGCAAGGTGAGAATGTGTTGACCGTGACTTTGACCGGTGCGAACCCCAAGACCAAGAAAGACAACTTCATGCAGGGTGTCGACCGGCTGGAACTGGTGAGTGCCGAACGCGGAACGCAGAACGTCGAACGCCAAAGGGATTATCCCCCGGTCGAAGCCGTGTTGACGAATCTGAACATCACGGTTAATTCTGTCACCAACCTTGCGGAAACTCTCCAGACTGAATACGCCCGACAATACCCCGGTGGCCCGCCGCTCAAATTCAGCGTGTACCTGCGGGATTCATTCAAGCCGTCGGAGTGGAAGGAACTCGGGCCGAACTACCATGTCTGCGCTGTGTCAAACCACACCAGCCCGGAACTGAAATTCCGTCTTTCGGTACCGGCCATCACAGTGGCCGAAGTGCTGTCGGTCGTCTCAGACAATTCGAAATGGAATTGGTGGACCTACCGGGACGAGGTCATCATCGAGCCAAGTGTCCCGATGTTCCAACCGTCTCTCCTGAACTACGATGCCCCCGGTGCCGGGGATGCGCTGAAGGTTGTACTTGCGCACTTGTTTTCAGATATCCATGCACTGTCCGACGCCAGAATGTATCTGGGTGACCTCGGTCAGGGGAAGTCGCCCGTTTTACGTCGGATCGTCCTTCCTCGGTCTTCATTGCCCGACGGTTTCATTCCGCCCGACGTTGGCGTGCCGTTCGAGATTTGCGAAAAACACCACGATTTGGTGACCGGAGAACTGCTCGTACGAGTCCATCGTGTGTTGTCACGCGGACCCGATGGTTTTCGCGTTGATCTCTTTGTTACAGGCGCCGATTCTATTGGTGGCGGCTGGTTCACGTACACACTGACGAAGCTTGATGAACTCTGGAAACCGAAGTACTGCGGATTCTATGATCCCTGATTGACAACTGGAGGACCTATGATACGAAATGTTCTGGGAATATTGGCGATTGTGTGTTTTTTGTCGGCGGCCGTCGCATTTATGGGATGCTACAACACTCAAGTGGTGCCATCAACGGGAGAGGCGTTTGCGCTCTTCTAAGTAGGCGCGGACAAAGTTGTCGACGGGCTCGTCGGTTTTGACGAGGCGGTAGTCGACCTTCATTTCGGAACAGGCCTTGCGGTAATCGTCGATAAACTGGCCCATCAGGTCTTTGTATTCTTTGGCCATCGAGCGGGGGTCGGCGACCATGCGCTCCCCAGTCTCCAAGTCTTCGAACTCGGCGCCGCGTTTGATGTCGAGGCTCAGCTCGACCGGATCGAGGATGTGGCAGACGATCACGTCGTGCAGGTTCTTGCGGAAGTGTGCAATTGCCTTGATGATTTCAGGCTGGTCGTCGAGCAGGTCGGAGATGATGATGATCATAGCGCGGCGGTTGATGGACTCCGCGATCTGGTGCATGACATCTGCGCCGGCCGTACCTTTGGCGGGTTTGTAGCTTTGCAGGACCTTCAATGAGTTGTTCAGTTCATTGAAGGAGTTTTTGCAGGGCAGTGCCGCGTCCATTTTCTCGCCGTAGATATACATCCCGACGGCGTCGCGTGCTTTGAGGACGACGTAGCCCAAGGCGGCGGCAAGGGTGCAGGCGTAACTGAATTTGGTGGGGTGCTCGCCGGAAGTGTAGTTCATCGATCCGCTGCGGTCGATCAGCAGGTAGACGCGCAGGTTGGTCTCGTCCTGATAACGCCGGATGTAGTATTTGTCGGTACGGCCCAGGACCTTCCAGTCGATACGTTTGAGGTCGTCGCCGGGCATGTAAGCGCGATGGTCGGCGAATTCGGTGCTGGCGCCTCTTTGTGCACTGCGATGACGCCCAGCCAAGGTGCCTTCCACGACATAACGCGAATTGAGCGCGAGGCGGTTAAGCTTCGACATCTGGGCGGGCGTCAGGTAGGCGGAGATTCCTTCTTTGCTCATCAACGGCTCCTTGCGGGCGTGGCGATCACCCAGAAATCACAATCGCTATCGATCATCAACGCGAAACGTCCGTCAGATCCCAGTTTCAAAAAACGGATGCCGCTGACCAGACCACCCTCCGTGGCCACGCCGCGTTGCGTGCCGGATTCGGTCACCGTTTCAAATTCGATGCTGAGCGGAGTGGACGACCTGCGGCCGATGATCGTGGCGCTTTTATTGCCGCCGTAAACCTCGGCCGGCAACGCCTTGAGCGAGGAGAGCTTGTTGCCCATATTTTTGCTGTAGAGCGAATAGCGTTGGTTGGCCGTTCCAGAGAGACGGCTGAAGGCCTCGGTCTTGTAGACCCAAGGGTCACCGAAGCGATCATTCTTGGGGGGGGCCTTGCCGGGCGGCAGATTCATAAGCGGAGCGAGATTGGACGGGAACTCGACGTTGTCGGCATAATAGACACTGAGCGCCTTTTCGAGCTGGGCATGATCAAGACGCGTCAACCAGCGGCGGGCCATGGTGTCCGCAAAACGCGGGATCGGGCGGGCTGCTTTATCATTGATCACCGCGCTCTCGAAGATGCGGATGGCGTCCGCCTGTTTGCCGCCGGCCAGCAGATGCCAGGCCGCCAGCGTTTTGACGACAGGGAGGAACTCGCCCAGCGTGGAACTTTTGTCCATCACGCTCTGGCAGACCTCGATCACGGCTTTGTGGTCGTTCGGCGTACGGACATGTGCACCCCACGCCTTGAGAAAGGCCTCCTCCTGCGGCGTGGCCACTTGAGCGCGGGCACATACGCAGAGCATCATGACGACAGCGGCCCCGAAAAAGGGCGCGGCCCGACGACGGTGGAGGCGCTTGCAAACCCCCTCGTGGCATGGGCGTCCCGCCCATGAAACACGGGCAAGATGCCCGTGCCACACCTGTAGGCAAGGGGTTTTGCAAGACCCTCGGTATTTAGAAAACATGTGGGGCGCAGGCATGGACGGTATTAGCGCGTGCTCGAATACATCAGGATGTTCACGCCCAGTTTGAGCGCATCATCCTCGAGGTAGCTGTTGCAATACTTGTTGGGCGAGAGTTCCCAGGCGCCGGCCATGCCGATCGGGCTATAGATCACGGCGGGGTTGCCATCGACTTCCAAGGAGAGCACCTGCGGCGCGATCGCCGGAGCGTTGTTGTAGGACTTGGCGAGGGCCGGTGTCACTTTCATGCTGGAGATGTCGTTCGGCAGACGGAAAAGCGGGTGACCGGTACGCAGGGCATTGAATGAGGTGCCGGGCAGTACGCGCGCCATGTTCTCACGGAAGGAGACGTCAAACGCCTTGCGGCCGCAGCAGGCCTCGGCGATCAACAGGCCGCCGTGCGTCAGATAGTTACGCAGCGCAGTGATCTCGTCGGGTTTCAAAGTGAACGATTCGTGGCCCGTCATGTAAAGCACGGGGGAGTCGAACAACTTGGGATCTGTCAGGCGGATTTCCTTTGTCGAGAACTTCACCGGGACGCCGGTTTTGACATTGTACTGCGAGAGCAATACGGAGAGGCCCACATGCCGTGTTTTCCACTCGCCATCATAGATGACCTGCGCGATGTTCATTGAACCTGCGGTCGAGACTTGCTTCGCGTCCTCGAAGCGGGTCTTCTTCATGTTCTCCAACGTCCAGTTGCGCATGGCGCTGGCATAGCTCAGGATGTTCATGCCGAGTTGCTGGGCTGACTCTTGTCCGTAGGCGATGATATTGTCGTCCTCCAGCGGGTCCCAGCCGACCTCCATGCCGAAACGCGAGACGATCGCCACGGTGCGGCAGTCGATCGTGACGCCATCAAGCCAAGGCTCGTTGCCGTTGTACAGCGCGCGAACGCCCGGCCGATAGTTGACCTTATCAAGGCTGTAGTAGGCGTGGAAGATCGGATGGTCGGGGCTGAGCCGCCTTACCGGCGCTTCCGGGAAAACCTCATTGAGATTCTTGATCGCCGAGTCATAAAAGGGCTTTGAACCCATGCCGGCGTTCAGAATGATCGTTCCACCGCGCAGCAGATACTCACGCAGCTTTTTCTTCTCCGCGTCGTCAAGGCTCCAGTGATAGTGGCCCGAGCGGTAGAGGATCGGGTTCCGGTCGGGGTCTGCATCAATCTCCGCGAACGACTTGGCCTCGAAGTCATAGTCGACCTCGGCCATGTCCTTGAGCGCCTTCAGCAGATTATTCAGGTCGTTCGGGCGCGCGTTCCAATCCTGTTCGCCGTACTGCGAAGTCAGCTTGGTGAACATCGTCGGAGGTCTGGGCGGATTTTTCTTTTCCGAACGGGACGCCGGGGTGGCCGGCGGCGGCGGATAGGGGATGAAGGTCTCGCCGCCCGCCATGTTCGCGGGTGGCGGCGGGATTTCCTGACGGGGCGGCGGCGGGACAAACCCGGCTTCGTCGGAACCGTCACCGTCAAAAATGTGTGCGCCGCACACACTCAGCGCCGTGGTCACGGCGAGGATGAGAGCAAGCATCAGTGGGGTACAACCTGTTACGATCGGTTTCATAGATGACTCCTAATCATTTAACTGGCCCATTATCAAACCGGGCTAAATTATGGGACTCAGACGGCCATAAGTCAAGCACAACGCTTCGTACTTTTGTAATCGCGGTTGGTGACAGGGGGCATGAGAGTCGAGTACGTGTTTTGTGTATGCGCAGTCGGGAGCGCGGGCGGGGACGCCCGCGCTGTGGAAGGCCGATTGAGATTCCGATGCGCGGTATGGTTCCCAAGGGAGCAAAAACCCCGTGGCATGGGCGTCCCGCCCATGAAACACGGGCAAGATGCCCGTGCCACACCCTTTTGCAAGGCAAGGCACGCCGTTGCGGGCGAGGACGCCCGCGCTTGTCTCCCAACTCCCTGCTCCCCTTTTCACCAGAAACACATGGTCTTCGCGTGTCCCTGTCGCTAACCGATTACAAGCATCAGCGCTTGCGGCCGGATGAAGCGGCTTCCGAAAGCTTGTTGAGTTCGGCCTGATCGAACGGGGACAGTTCGCCTTGACGGCTCTTCACCTTGCGGAGTGTTTCGCGGGCGCGCTCGGTTTCGCCCTTCTGCAGGAGAATCCGGGCGAGCGTGATCTGGACCCGCAGGTCGTCTTGGAACAGTTCAAGCGATTTGCGAACCGCCTGCTCTGCCTCATCAAGGTTCTTGCCGGACTCCAGCAGGATCACCGCCAGTGTTTCCCAAGCCACATACAGTTCCGGGTTGGAGGCAAGGGCTGCACGCGCATGTTTTTCCGCTTCGTCAAACTTCCGGATGCGGCGCAGCACCTCGGCCAGGTCGTTGAGCGCGGCTGCACTGGGCTGGCTCTCGACGCTGCGGCGCAAGAAATCTTCGGCTTCGCCGTAGGCACCTTCTTGCAGACGTAGCGAGCCCATCACATAGTTCGCGAGCGCATGTTTACGGTTCGTCCGCAACACTTGGCGCGCATGCAACTCGGCGTTCTTTTGATCGTTCATGGCGATGTCGAGTTGCAGGATCATGTCTTTGACGCCGACGATGTCGGGGCGCAGCATGGAGGCCCGCAGGAACGCGTCGCGAGCGACTCGCTGGTATTTCGTGCCTTTTTTAAGCGCGGTCTGCGCCCGTGTGATCTGGATGAAGTAGTCGTCGGGGGTTCCGGCGATTTTTTCCATTCTGGGCAAGACAACGGACTCGACATCGTCAACCTGATCCTGTTGCAGTTGAACCATGGCCAGCATCGCCCAGGCTTGCAAGTTTTTGGGCTGGAGGTCGGTCGCTTCCTGCAGGGCGAGACGCGCGTTTCCGAGATCATTGTTCATCAAGTGGATCACGGCCCATTCGACACCCAGTGTGCCGCGTGTGTCATCGGACTTGGCGGCCTGCTCAAGCCAGCTCTTGGCCTTATCCAGTGCGCCTTCCTGAACAGCGATACGGGCCAGGCCCAGCATGGCCGCGCGATTGCCGGGGTCATTCTTGATCATGTCTTGGTAGATCGCGGCGGTCTTGGATTTGTCGTCAGAGAGTGAATAGATGGCGGCCATCGTTTGCATGACGGAACCACGCTGTTCGGTCGGCAGCAACTCGAATGCACGCTTCACGCCGGCCAGCGCCGCACCGGTTTGGCCGGAGAGCGCCCAGCCCCAGCCGAGGCGCGCAAACAATTCCGGTGAGCGGACGTAGCCGTAATAGCGCGAAAGCGACCAGAGCGGGTACTGGTGCTTCAGGTCGGCAATGAAGTCTTTAAGCTCGCGCTCGATCGACTCTTTGCTGGCACTGGCCACGGCCGCGCCGCGGCGCGCCATCTCGAACCGGTTGAACAGAGCGGAGATGTTCTCGGGGTCGATCACATCGTGGACGTACGTGTAGACGGCAAAAGCGTCGTCCTCTTTGCCGAGATCCTCCAGCAGCACGCCCAGATTGTTGGCGACGAACCCCATGTGGCGGCGCAGATGCAGGCGATGGCGCACGGTCGGGTCTGTGCTGGCCTTTTTGCTGGCGGCAAGCACGGGATCCATCTCCTTCCAGAAGGCCATGTAGTCTTTGAACAGCGGCACGTTCTGGTATGTCTGGATGTCACGGGCGCCGGCAAAGAAAAAATATTCGGGAACCGGGGTCAAACCGGCCGTATACCAGAAATCGGGGACGCCAAAGACGGCCACCTTCTTTTCTATCTCCTTGTCCATGGCGAACCAGTCTTGGATGAAAGGCAGGATGCCCAGCGCCAGCGTGTTTTTCATGCGCTGGACATCTTCCGGGGCAAACAGGTTTTTGCGTTCGATCTGCCGGGCCATCCATTTGAGGTAGAAGGGACTCATATCGTTCTGCAGGCAGAGCAGGTTTAACTCCTGCCCGCGTTCACGGGCCGCAACCAGCAGATGAGGGTCCAGCGTGCCGTCGGTCACGAACCAGGTGCGCGAGCCGAGACGGTCGAGGATCTCGCGGGCGCAACGGTCGGCGAAGGCCCCGCGCGAGCCGCGGCACTCCATGGTGTTGATGAGCGAGGCGAGAATCACAATTCCGACCAAAGGGTACGTGACGATCAGTCCGAGCCAGTCACCGGTCTGTTTGGTCAGGACCGAGGTGGACTGCCCGCGCCTGGGACGCTCGACCTTGAGCAGAAGGTACCAGTAGGCCACCAGATAACCCGCCGTCATCGCCAACAAGGTATAGGCCCACACCGGCAAGCGTCCCAGCGGCTTGAGGATTTCCCAGGGAGAGATCACCGCATTGCCGAGGCCAAGCACCACCAGCAGGGTCAGTGTCAGGTGCAAGATGTACTGGCTCCACGAACGCTCATTGTTCAGCGCCCGGAAGGAGGCGAAGGCAGCCGCGAGCCACGGCACGACGCTGGTCAGGAGCAGAATCAGCCAGTTGACGCGCGACAGACCGGAGCGCAGTTCGGCAAGTTGGGCTTTCCAGACCGCGATTACCACGTCAAAAGGCATCGTGAAGCCTAGGGCCTCAGCGTCCGGCGAAGCCAGAAATCTGCGCGCAACCAGATAATAGAGCCCCAGCCCCGCCGCCGCGATCAACCCCATCCACGCAACCCGGTTCAGCGTGAGTTGTCCCTGTTTCCACAACACAGCGACCAGGAACACCAAGAATACCGGCGCCAAGGGGATGAAAATCACCGACTCGACAACCCCAATGCCCTGCAGCGACGCGAAGGCAACAAGGAAAACGCGCCATTTGGTACGCGCGAAGGAGATCAGCAGCGAGGCGGACATCAAGACCAGCAGCATGTCGAAGCTCTGATACTGAAGGCGCGTCGCCGACTGCCAGACCGGGACGGAGAACATGAAGGCGATCGCGGCGACCACACCCGCCCACTGCGACACGCGCGCCGAATACTCGACAGAGTACTCTTCGTAGATGATTTCGTGGATCAGAAACGCCACGAGACGATAAAGGAGACCCACCGAAATGACCGTACACAGCATGCTGAACAGGTTCAGTCGAAGCGGGAGCGTGAACAGGGAGAGCGAACTGAGCCATGAGACAACCACCCCCCAAATCGGGTGGAGGGGCAATTCAAGCGGAGTGAGTCCGCTGTAGGTCGCCATCAACCGTGCCGACTCCCCGGGATAAACCCCGGTGGATATCGTCAGTGCATAAACCAACAGAGCAAGCAAACTCAGTCCCATTGCCCAAAGGCAATCCGCTTTCCGTTTCTGAGCAGAGATCTCTTTAAACCCAATCGCCATCGTGTCACCACCTGAAATGAAACTTGGTCCACACCTCTAAACAACCTTGAAAACTGGAGGCAGTGTAGCGGTTTTTCAGCATGCGCGCAAGCCTTGGGAGAAAAGGAGGATTTAGGAGTTAGGAGTTAGGATTTGGTTTATTGATCCACAGATTGCAAGATTACGCAGATTTTTTTGGGGGGAGGGCTCAGCCGCAAGTCGCGGGTCGAAGGTCTCGGGTCAACTTCTCTTATTGCGACCACACAGTGGTTCGCGATCCTGAGAGTAAAAGAGCTACTCTGCAAATGATCTGCGCGGTGGCTTGAAATGGGGCAGGGCGTGTGCTATCGTTCGGGAGTCGTGTAACAGGGTACTCGTTCCTATTTGATTGGGGGGTTACAGAATGGCTAATGAATTGGATGAAATGAA
>DAOTMQ010000115.1:0-10911 GCA_035450385.1 Kiritimatiellia bacterium
CGATGAGCTTTTTCGCCAAGGTCACGGCCGGAATCCGCCGGTAGTTGAACGAGACAAAATTGAGCACTCCGGCCTTCTCCACCGCCTCGGTCATGGCCAGCGCCTCGGCAGCGTTGCGGGCGAGGGGTTTTTCACAGACCACCATTTTGCCGGCCTCTGCCGCCGCGATAGCGATTTCGGCGTGGAGACTGTTGGGGACGCAGATCTCGACGAGGTCGATGTTTTTGTCCTCGACCACGCTGCGCCAGTCCGTCGTGACGGCCTCATATCCCCAACTGTCGGCAAACGCCTGCGCCTCGGCCTCGACCAAACCACAGACCTTCTTCAGCACGGGCTTATAGTCGAGGTTAAAGAAATTGCCGACCCGGCGGTAAGCGTTCGAATGGGTGCGGGCCATGAATCCATAGCCGATCATTCCGATGTTCAGATTTTTTTTGGTTGCCATTTTGGATCTCCTTTTTTTTGAAAGTGTGGCACGGGCATCTTGCCCGTGTTTGCTTCATGGGCGGGACGCCCATGCCACAAGGGGTTTTGCAAGAGCCTCATGTGTGATATCACTCTGCCCAGCCGTGGGCCTCGCGCACCTTCAACATCGCACCGAGGATACTGTTCCATGTACCGGGGAGCATCATCACTTCGTTGGTGAACATACAGCCGTCCCAGCAGATGTGGCGGATCGTCTGTGTCAGTTCGCCGTTTTCATCGCGCAGCCACTGACCCGCGCACCAGACGATGTCCAGTTTGCCGTTGGGGTCGTCCGGCAGACAGTGGCGGCCGGTCTTATCGTGCGAACCTTGGCCCTTGACCGTGGCGTCGTTCTGCGCCACATGGAAGTCGATCGTCCACGGGCGCAGGGCGGTGGCGAGCTTCGTGTAGGCAGCGCGGAAGGTCACGGTGTCGGACCAATCGAAATTCTCCGGCAGGATACGCGCTTCGGGCGCGTTGTAGCCCATCAGATAGAGCATCGTGTGCGCCAGGTCGGCCTGGAAGCCCAGAGTCTTGGGACGGTCTACGCCCTCGAGCACGTCGAGCATGGCGCGCCATGAATGCATGCCGCCCCAGCAGATCTCGCCTTCGGCGGCCAGCCACTCGCCAGCATCTTCCGCGATGTCACACGCCTGCTTAAAGGAGTCGATGATCATCCGCGTATTGCCGGCGGGGTCTTTGGCCCAGTCGGCGACGCCACCCGATGAGTCAATGCGGACGACGCCCGACGGGCGCACACCCAGTTCGCGCAACCGCTGGCCGATGCGGCACGCCTTGCGCACCTGATCCAACCAATGGGTACGTTTTTCTTCGCCGCCGAAGGCGCAACCGCTCCACACAGGGGCCACCAGCGAACCGACGGACAGCCCTTTGGCCGTCACGGTATCCGCGAGGCGCTTGAGGTCGTCATCCGTCGAATCGATATCGACATGCGGCGCACTGAGGAAGAGGTCGATGCCGTCAAAGCGGGCGCCGTCTACGCAGGCCGCCGTGGTGAGGTCGATCATGGTCGAGAGCTCAATGATCGGCTCGGGCGTATCGGGACCTTTGCCCACGACACCCGGCCAAGCGGCATTGTGCAGTTTCGGGAAAGTGTTAGACATAGCGTTATCCTTTCTTAAGCAGATTGTTTCTCACACAAGGCTCTTGTAAAACACTTCGTGGCATGGGCGTCCCGCCCATGAAACACGGGCAGGATGCCCGTGCCACACCCTCGTGGCATGGGCGTCCCGCCCATGAAGCACGGGCAGGATGCCCGTGCTACACCTGCAAACAAAGGGTTTTGGATGAGCCTCATGTCAAAAAACCTTTGTGTCCTTTGTGCCTTTGTGTGAGGTTAAGTTCAGCTTTGCTGGCCGATCTCCGGCGCGTCCGGATTCACCTCGGGACCGAAGTAGCGCAGAATCTCCAGCGGCTCGCTCTCCGAGGCGTTCACGTAGGTGACACCCGCGCGCGCGGCATCATGCACCACGAAGAACTCGTCGTCCGTGATGTCGTAGAAACGGATCATGTTGGGGCTGGAGATGCGCTGGCCGTTGATGGTGCCCTCGCCCTGCACGGTGATCAGGCAGTAAGCGCCGTTGTCCTTGATGGTGCAGGAGCAACCGGGCAGCACGGTCAGGCGCTTTGCGGTGACGCACTGCCACCCCTTGACGCGGCCGTAGTTGATCCAGTAATCCAGATACCCGTCCTGCTCGGAACCTCCCGCCAGCACCGGCTCGAGGAAGTGGTTTTTGTAGAAGTACGGATCGGTGTTCTCCTTGAGGTCGACCATGCCGGCGATGAAGTCCAAGTCCTTCTGCTTGTTTTTGGGCACGTCCTTGACCAGCAGCGACCACGGCACGTAGTTCTCATCGACCAAATTCTGGAACATCGCGAACACATCCGAGCCCCACTGCGGCTCGTAGGTGCAGAGCGACCCCGGCGCGTGCAGCACGTTCGGCGGCACAAACCAGCCGGTGCCGACCTTCAGGCGATAGGCCTGCGAGATGTCGGTGATACCGTTGTCGCCCTTGTTCCAGCGCTCAAGGCAACGGACGATGTCCGCCTTGGTCGTACCGGGCACCAGACCGAAAAAGGTGTAGGGGAAACGCGCGCCCAGATTATTGTGCTGCGGCGGGAAGTAGTAAGACTCCGGCTTGCCCTCTTGCCCCACCAACTTGGCGAGTTTGTCGTCCTGATGCAGGTGGTGCGGCAGCGGTCCGAGGTTGTCGAAGAACTTGCTGTAAACCGGCCAGCGCCGGTACTTCTTCCAGATCTTCGCGCCGACGATCGTGGCACCCAACTCGGCCACCACGTCGCGCAGCAACACGCGCTTGTTCTCGAAGACCACATAGCTCAGGCCCTCATCCGGCAGACGCCCCTCGTTCGCCGCCTCGGTGGTCGAGCCGAACCAGCGTTCGTCGATACCGCCGCGGTTAAGCCCGAAGGCATAGAGGTCATCCGGGTGAAGCTTCAGTCTGCGTCCGGGATAACAGAACGAGCGCGGCACCCAGTTCGGTGTCAACCGCAACACGCCGTTACCCGCATTCAGCGCGGCGTCCGCGACATTATTCACATTCTTTTTTACAGTCTTTAACTCTTTTACTGATCGAGCGCCCATGATGGCTAACCTCCCTTTTTGACGAATCGTGAGACCAAACAGAATACACTTAAATCATACCCGCCCACATCCGACGTGTCTTGTAAAGGCTCGTTTAATATGTGTATTTAATCGGCGCGTAATCAGTTAGTGACAGGGGACACGCGAGTCGAGCGCGTGTTTTGTTCCGCTCACCTTTACCTTTTCATTTCAGGCTTCATCCAAATCGGTATCGCTATCGGTATCGAAATCGACTGTCGCGCCCACGCAGTGGCTCGCAACGGCGAGTGTAAAGGTGGCGGCGATTCCGATCCCGATCCCGATCCCGATGGCGATGACACCGCAACGGAACCCAGAAACGCACGATCTTCGCCCCCTGTCATCAACCCGATTACAATCGGCGCGTTCTCGCGACTCGACAAACGGGTTCCCGCCCGTTAACATTCCTCCTCATGTTCTGGTGCCCTATCGGGCTAGAAGACCAAATTGACATGATTAACATGATTGTTGTGCCGTGCACGGCGTGGCGGCGAAATTTGGAGTGCGGTGACAAGAGCCGCGCTGTGCGCGGGTCGCGGCACCGCTTTCTCTCCGCGCACAGCGCGGAGACACACTTTGTCCCCACTCTTAGTCGAACACACTTAGTCTCAACGCCTAGTCGATTGCGCCAGCGACGAAGTGTAGAGACGAAGTGTAAGCGACGAAGTGTAGGGATGAAGTGTAAGCGACGAAGTGTAGGGACGAAGTGTAGGGATGTGTGGCTGTGGGCTGCACACACAAAAAAAGGAGCTGCGATGAACGCACGCACACTGGGAATCGGATGTTTGGTATTGGCCGGGCTGTTGGCTTTCGCCCAACCTGAAAAAGACTTTTTCTTCAAGAACAACGACTCGGTTGTCTTTCTGGGCGACAGCATCACCCAGCAAAAGCTCTACACCGCCTACATTGAGGCCTACACGCTGACGCGCTTCCCAGACCACCGCTTCCGTTTCCGCAACGTGGGCTGGGGCGGCGATACCGCATGGCTGCGCAAGCGCTTCAAGACGGATGAGAAAGCGCTCTTCTCCGCGACAGGCGCCGTGCTGGATGAGATGGTGGAAAAAGCGGTACAGGCCGGCCTAAAGCGCGACGTGCTGCCGCACAAGCCGACAGCCGTCACGGTCAAGTTCGGCATGAACGACCATGCGTACCAGGCGTTCCGCGAGGACATCTGCCGCGCGTATGCACGCAGCCAAGCCGAGACCGTGAACGTCCTGATGAAAGAAGGCGCCCGCGTCGCCCTGATCACCCCGCAGCCGATCGAGGACAAGTCCCCGGTCGAGCATGACAAGAACGTGAAGAACCAATCGTTGCGCAAATTTTCCGATGCCCTGCACGACGTGGCCGCCGCGCGGGGTGCGTGGTACGTGGACCTGTTCGACCCTTATATGAAACTCATGCTGACCGCGCGCGCCACAAAACCGGACGCCATGATCGGTGGTGGTGACGCCGTGCACCCCGGACCGGTCGGTCACACGCTGATGGCGTGGATCATCTTGAAGCAGCTCCAAGCGCCGATGCTGGTCTCCTGCTGTGAAGTGGATGCGTCGCGCTGGTTCTTCCGCAGCAAGGTCGTGCGCCAAGAGAACTGCACGCTCTCCGACGTGGAGGTCAAGGACGGCACCCTCAGCTTTGACCGGCTCGACCACGCGCTGCCGATGCCGATCGACGCCAGAGCCACAGCAGCCCTCTCGCTGGCACCGATCACCGACGAGTTGAACCGCTACCGGTTGCAGGTCAGGGGCCTCAAGGCCGCAAACTACGCCCTGACCATCGACGGTCTTCACATCGCCGATTTCAGTCGCGAAGATCTTGCCCGCGGGGTAGACCTGGTGAATTACTCCACGCCGAACTCCGCGCAGGCACTCCAAGTCCTGGACTTGGTGTTCAAAAAGAACGACGCCTACTTCGAGCGCTGGCGCAAGGTGCAACTTGAAAACGGCCCGGCTGAAAAACTGGCCGAACTGGATCTGCGTATCGCCGACCTTGAAGCGCAGATTGATGTCGCGCGCAAACCCAAGCCGCACCGCTTTGAACTGACACCTCTTTGACATGATTTCCCGCTACGCGGGCGCATAAACGACATGATTGACATGATTGACATGACTGACATGATTTGGAGGGCGAGTGTCCCCACGAGCCGCCTTCCGCTGTGCGGAAGGATGGTTTCAGGGTTCATTGCGGAGCACCGGGAGGGACGAGCGTCTGCTCGTCCGCGGGCAAGCAGACGCTTGCCCCTCCCAGCGGCGGTCACGCCGCCACCCCGTAAGAGATTCCTGCGCCTCTGCGTCTCTGCGTTAAAAAAACGCCCAACGTTCAACGCTCAACGCTCAACGTTCAGCGGGCGGGGACGCCCGCGCTCCCGACTTCGCATCTTCCAGCCGCGCACCCCTTCCCTGTGGCTTCTACTGGCTGTCTGCGGAATGCTTGCCTTCTTGAATGGGAACGCAACGCAACCAACCGACCGCCGTTTCGTAGGATACCGCTCCGGCTTCAACCGCGACACGCTCGCGTTGCAGATCCTGCTCGACCGCCAGCACCTCTCCTGCAACTGCGTTGACGGCGTGTGGGGCCTGCGGACAGAAATCGCGCTGGTGACTTGGCAGACGCTCAACGGCCTGCCCCCCACCGGCATCCCCGACGCCGCCGTGCTGGAAGCGCTTGGCGGCGATGCCGACGTGCTGACGCGCTACACCATCACTGCCGCCGATGCGGCTGCCCTAGGCCGGGTGCCACAGGATTGGGAAGAACGTTCGCGACTCAAGACGATGCCCTACGAGACCCTGCAAGAGTTCCTGGCCGAAAAAGGCCACGCCTCGCAGCGGGTTATCGAACGCCTGAATCCCGGCCTGCCCTGGCCGAATCCGCCGGTGGGCAGTGAAATCCTGCTGCCGAACTGCGCCTACGACAAGCCCGCTAAGGCCGGCTCGATCCGCATCTCGCTTTCACGTACCGAGGTGACGGTCTTCAATCCCGAAGGACGGCTTGTCGCGCTTTTTCCGTGCTCGATCGCGCGCGAAAAATCCAAGCGGCCCGACGGCGAGGTCACGGTCAGGGCAGTCGCGCCGAATCCCAACTACACCTATGACCCTCAGCTCTTTGTACCGGGCGGTCCTAAGAAAACCAAACTCGTCATTCCGCCGGGGCCGAACAATCCCGTGGGGCTCGCGTGGATCGGTCTTTCGCTACAAGGCTACGGTATCCACGGCACCCCCACCCCAGAGCATATCGGGCGTGCCGAATCCAAGGGATGTTTCCGGCTCGCCAACTGGAACGCGATCAAGCTACTCGCAATGGTAGAGCTCGGCACGCCAGTCGTGATCGAGGAGTAGACGTAGGCTACGGCAGTCTGCCGCGTGCTGCGTCGACTGCGGTTTTGCGGAAGGCCTGGGCGGCTTCGTGCGAGCAGGCCGGCACCACTTCCGCCGCAAAGGCGGCGCTCTTGGCCATGCAGGCGCGCCCTTCCGGCGTAGCGTAAAAGGTGGCCATCGCACGCAGCTCCGCCTCATTGAAGTGGCGCAACAGCGCTGTGCGGATGATGCGGCGTAGTTCGATGACATCAACGTTGCGCATGAAAGCGTCGTGCGCCCGCGTCTGCTTTTCGGGTCGCGTGTAGGTTGCAGCGTAGGGCCGCGCCAATTGTGCCATCATGATCTCCGGCGGAACGATATCCATCAGCACTTCGGCATACTGTTCTGCAGTGGTCGGCGTCGGGGCGACCGGCGTGGCGGTGCGGCATGCGCCGACCAAGACAAGCGGCGCGAGCCAGAAAAGAGGACGTACGTTCATGCAGGAATCTCCTGTCGGGCCGACGCGGAAGCGTCCAATACGCTCCGGTAGACGGCCTCTGTGGCGTGAGCTGATTTTTCCCAAGTGAATTCAGCAGCCTTGCGGTAGCCGGCCTTGATCTTCTCCTCGCGAAAAGCAGGCTGATCAAGCAACAGGCTCACCGCGCTAGCGATGGAGGTGCGGTCACCCGGATCACAGGTGACAGCCGCCGCACCGCAATTTTCGAGGACCGCGCCGCCCGAGCAGACCACCGGACAGCCGCAGGCCATGGCTTCGATCGGCGGCAGGCCGAACCCTTCATCGTGGGAGGGGAAGACGAAAGCCTGCGCCAGCGAATAGAGCACGGGCAGGTCTTCAGCGCTGACATAACCCGTGAGAATCACGCGATGGCGCACATCGTTCCGGTGGATGGCCGCATCAATCACCGCAGCGGCAGCAGAATCAGCCGCACCGGCTAGCACGAGATGCAGATCCGGCCGCTCGCTTTGTGCGATAGCGAATGCGTCGATGAGACTGAGGATGTTTTTGCGTGATGTCAGGTCGCCGACAAAAAGCAGGAACGAGGCGGGCAGGTCGTAACGTTGGCGCACGGCCTGCAGGCGCGTGTGATCGGTACAGTGTGCCATCGTCTGCGGAAGTCCGGGCGGTATGACATGGATATGCTCTTCACGCACTGCCGGGAAGTGCGCCAGAACGGTGTTTTTGGTGTAAGACGAGAAGGTGATGATTGCGGCGGCCTTTTTAACTGAAGGCGGAATCAGCAGCTTGTAGTGCAGGATGTTGCGTGTACGGCAGAACTGGGGATGGGTCATCACATGCAGGTCATGGATCGTAAGAACCAAGGGGCAGGGCGTCAGCAACGGAGCGACATAGGCAGGTGCATGTAACAAGGACGCGCGGGCGCGCAACAAAAGCAACGGAAGCACGGTTTGCTCCCACGCGACACGCAACAGACGCGAGCGCGAAGCGGCCGCGCAGGTCATCCGCAGGCGCACATGCGGCGCTGTGGGGATGGCGCGGTGTCCGGTCGGGACACAAGCGCAAGTCCGGAGCGAACCGTATCGCGCCAATGCGCATGCCAATTGATGTACCGTCACCTCCACACCGGAATACGGCTCGCGCAAGACCATGGCATTATAGAAAATCTCTGGCATGTGAGTCTCAGTATACCCGAGGACCGCCGTTAAAGAAATTGCGAAAGTGCATGGGTGCATGTTCAGGCTCTGCCCACATCGGCATCGCTGTCGGGATTGGGATCGAGGTCGCTGGCAGCAGAGCCATCACTCCGAAATGCGACTGGGAGCATGTGGGCAAGTGTGGTACCATGTGCGCTCAGTTTCAAGTTACGGAGGGAAGCGGATGAGCAAAAAAACCATTGTGTCTGACGGGAAGCGCGCTGCAAGCGATCCGCTGGCCGGACAGACAGCGGATGCGCGGTATAAGAGTTTCAACATGACGGTCGATCCGTGGAGCGTGATCGGCACCCTCGACTATGGCGATGACCGTACGATGGTCTCGACAATTGAGCGTATGATTCTGGACGCCGATCCGTCGCAACATCCGGGGTTTGAAGAGAAACTGCTGAAATGCGCGGCTGACGAGTCTTGCACCGAGGCGGGCTACGGCTTTATCTGCCGTCTGCTGGCGTTGATCGCCTCGCCGAAAAGCGTGGCGGACCTCAAGAAAAATCTGACGAGCGACAACGAGAATATTGCCTTCCTGACCCGCATGGCGATTGAGCAGGTGCCGGGCGAAGAGACCACAGCGGCGTTGC
The DNA here is from genome assembly GCA_035450385.1 of Kiritimatiellia bacterium. Classification (GTDB taxonomy): domain Bacteria; phylum Verrucomicrobiota; class Kiritimatiellia; order RFP12; family UBA1067; genus DUPH01. The sequence continues at coordinate 8,670 of DAOTMQ010000115.1, forward strand.
GCACGGCGGCTGGCGCGCTCAAGGGCCGCGAAGCGGAGGGTTGTGCCGGCGCGGTTGCGGCACGGACCCGGGCGCAGTGAAGCCGGTGCGGGCGTTGAAGTTTTAGTCATCAAACCTGTTTTTCTGAGGAGAGGCTCATGAACGTGTCCAGACGTGATTTTGTGAAGTGTGCAGGCGTGGCAGCCGGGGCAGCCACGGCTTTCCCGACGATTATCCCGGCCTCGGTGCTGGGGCAGAACGCGCCGTCTAAGGTGCTGACGGTGGCTTGCGTGGGCGTGGGCGGGATGGGGCTCTCGCACATCAGGCAGTTGGTCAACCGCACGACCGCGCGGATTGTGGCTGTAGCCGATGTCGATGCTTTCCACCAGAAGCGTGCGGCGCAGATCATCAACAAAAAGTATGGTAACAATGACTGTCGCACGACCGGCGATTTCCGCGAGGTCACACGCGCCAAGGATGTGGACCTGATCACCGTGGCTACGCCGGACCATTGGCACGCGATTCCGGCGATCGACGCGATTCGCAACGGCAAGGATGTCTTTGTAGAGAAGCCACTGACGCTGACCGTCCGCGAGGGTCAGGTGCTGGTTGAAGAGCTACGCAAGCACAAGCGCGTGGGGCAGACCGGCACGATGCAGCGTTCGTTCGAGGGCTTCCACCGCGCGGCGGAACTGATCCGCAACGGACGCCTCGGCACGATTAAGCATATCGACGTGCTGATTCCCGCGAACAACCGCTATGTCGGCGCGACATGGAAGCCCGAGCCGGTTCCCGCCGGACTCGATTACGATTTTTGGCTAGGGCCCGCGCCCTATGCGCCGTACACGTCGCAACGCACCCACTACCAGTTCCGTTTCAACCTTGACTACGCGGGCGGACAGACCACCAACTGGGGCGCGCACTATCTCGACATCGCGCAGTGGGCGTTGGGCATGGATGAATCCGGGCCGATCGAAGTAGACGGCCACGGCGTTTATCCCAGTAGCGGACTCTTCACCTCGCCCACGCGTGTGGACGTGCGCTACACCTACGCCAACGGTGTGACCATGCGCATGCGCACCCGCACGGACGGCATCTCTGATGGCAATATCATCTTTTTCGGTGACAAAGGCTCGTTGGATGTTTCGCGCAGCAAACTGAAGTCCAATCCGGAGGCCATCCTCAACGAGAAGATCGGCGATGACGAGATCCGCCTCTACAAGAGCCGCGATCACTTCGGTAACTGGATCGAGTGTGTCAAGACACGCGAGCGCCCGGTTTCGGATCTGGCGATTGGGCACAAAACCAACAACCTCTGCAACATCGGCAACATCGTGATGCAGCTCCAGCGCAAGCTGAAATGGGCCCCGGTGAAGGAACGCTTTGACGGCGACGATATGGCCAACCGCCTGCTGACGCGCGCGATGCGTGGCCCGTGGTCACTTGCCTGAGAGCAGGCGCGAGTGATATAGTGCGGTTATGAGTGAGTTAGCGCCAAACATAACGATCAACGAGGATCATCTGAAGCGGATCGGCGACGGGAGCCGACGCTATTGCTTCAGGATCCCGGGGCAGCCGTTTTGCGTGAAGTTTTACCGGACACCGGCGGAGTATACCAAGAAGACCCGTCGCAGTGTGCGCATCAGTATTTTCTTCTCCCGTTTCTGCCTCTGGTTCAACGTGAACTATCATGAGGCCTGCTACCATGCACGGTTGCGGAAACGGCTACCCCCGGACCTTTTCGCGGCGTTTCCGGAGCAGATGCGCATGGTCTTTTCCCGCAAGCGCGGCTGGGGCGTGATTGAAAGCCTCATTGAGAACGCTGACGGGTCGGCCATCCGTCGGGTGGCCGCAGAAATGCGCGAGACGAAGGATCGCGCTCTGCGCGAACGGCTATACCGGGCCATGGCGGAGCTGTTCGATCAACTGGCAGAGCATTCGGTATGCTTTTACGATCCCCCGAATACGATGGTGCAGTGGACGGGACCAGACGAGTTCCGTTTGCGCATCGTTGATTTCGAACCGATGGGGCGGGCGCTGATACCTGGGTTGTCGCTGATCCCCATATACGTGCGTCATAAGGTGCGCCGCCGTTGCACACGCTATCTCAAACGGATACGCAGGTTAATCGATCAGCCTGAACCTAAAAAGAGCTATTGAACAAAAAAAGGGGGCCGCAGATCGATGAGATCCGCGGCCCCCGCGATTAAACCCCGGCGGCGTCCTACTCTCCCACAGGCGCGTCCTGCAGTACCCTCGGCGA
>DAOTMQ010000116.1:0-10907 GCA_035450385.1 Kiritimatiellia bacterium
CGATCTGCCCCGGATCATACCCTTTTCAGACCATGGCCGCAACCGGTTTTTGTGACGGGTTTTTGTGAGATTTGGGTAATCGGTTAGTGACAGGGGGTATGCGAGTTTAGTGCGTGGTTTGTGTGTGCGCAGTCGGGAGCAGGCGTCCCCACCGCTGAAAATTGAACGTTGAGCGTTGAACGTTGAGCGTTTTTTCCGCTGCGCGCGAAGCCCAAGCCCCGAAGGGGCGGCATCACCTTAGCCCAGGGCAAGCGGAGCGCCGCCCTGGGGCCGGGCTGGAACCGTCAAGGTAAGAACACCAAGATGCCCCTGCCTTTCATGAAGTTTCAGTTTCATGGTTTCATCCAAATCGGGATCGATTGCTTAACCACGGAACACAGAACACGGAAAGTCATGGCTTTGTTTCATGCCGCTCGTGCAGTATAAATCGTGGCCGGGCTAGTTGCGCGTACACTCATGCGACTGGTTCGCCTCTTTGCCTTTCAAGGTTTGTGCCAAATACATCAGAGCAAGAGTGTTGAGCAACCAGATAGCCCCAACACCAATCCAGAGTATCATTCCGCTGCGTAGAGTCTGGCTCAAAGTGGCCTCGAATAGAACGAAGTCAAAAGAGGATGCCTTCGACATGCGACCGACCTCTTCATATATCGTGTGCCATTTTACACGATAGAGGACCCTCTCAATCTGTCCCCACCCGATCAGCAACAGGATATTTATTGCGACGAGTATATCGAGACAGCGTGAGAATGTCAGTCGCGGCAGTGTTGGCAAAAGCCACATAACTGCGGCCGCAAGACAGGTTGCCGCAGAGACACAACGCACCATTAGCGTATCGTTTCTGGGGTAGAACAGCGCCAGCAAGGCAAGAAGTCCTAGCCCTGTAGCGATTGCCACTAAGCATCCTTTGATCTTCTTCGCTTTCTTGATGTCATTTGCGTTCATTGCATTACACCAATGCACTACTGCATCAGCGTGCCTAACTTCGTGGCAGTTTCCAGCCACACGCGACTGTCGCCCTGGCCGGTCAGCGCAATCACGTAGGCCGGCTGCTGCAGAACAAAGCTCTCGCCCGGCGCGACCGTCACCGCCTCTTTCAGTTCCAGCCGTGCGTCGGGATGCTGCCCTCCCTGTGGATTGAGCCAAAAATGGACGCCCACCCCCGCGTTCATCGGTGCGACGGCACCGAAAAACCGACCGCTCTCCGCTTCCATCCAGCAGCCTGAAGGCGGCACGCCCCACAGATTGGGCGGCAGCTTCTCCGGTGTCTTGCGGAATTCGTTGTAGAGACGGAAATAGAAACCCTTGAGTTGCAACGGGCGCTCTCCCGTGTTGTGCGCACTGACCACCTCCGCGACAAACCACGGTACGCCCGGCGGCAGATAGAGCCGATGCGTGGTTGCCATGCGGTCGCCACTGTGCGCCCCGTCGCCAGTGATCTCGATTACGGCAATGCCTTCCTCGACCCGCCCCTCCACCGTGCGCACGGTGTGGATGTCGGTCCAGCGGGGCTGTCCGCCCGCGTCAAGCGTCAGCAGCATGGCCGTGTAGTTGCCGAATGGCGTCTCGTTGCCGTCCAGCGTCACGCTCTCCACCATCCGTCGACCGCCCACGCGCCCGCTCAGCGTGATGCGTCCATTGCTTGCGCGGAAGGCGTCGCCCTCGCGCGTGAATGTCGCGGGCACCTCGCCGACACGACCGCGACGCGCCACCTGCAGCGGCGGTTGCGACGGCGGGCGCGTGATCGTCTTGGGCGCGGGCTCCGGACGAAAACGCCATGCCGCTGCCTCGCGGTGCAACCCCGTGAACATCTCGGTAATCAGCGGATGCGGCACGCCATCCTCGGTCACGAGCCCGTAGTTGGAGTCCTCCGGAAAGGGCGTGCTGATGCCCAGCGCAGGCTGATCCACCCACATGAAATAGTCGTAGCCCAGCAGGAACGGCAGGCTCAGCATCGTGCGCGCGAAAAGGCTCGTCGCCCGCGTGCGCTCAGCCTGTGTACGGAAACGCTGTCCCGCGCCGTGTACGCTCGGCACGCCAGCATCGAGCGCGGGGAACGACCACTCGGTAATCAGCATCGGCCGCCGGACATAGTCGTAGAACTTCTGGAAGTGCTCGGACACCGGCTCGCCCCCCCGCCCCAGATGCGTGTAGACGCGCCCTTCATCGATATCCGCCATTGGATAGACATTGAAGGTCACGACATCACAGAACTTACCCGCAACCTTCCACACCTCGGGATGCGCACCGCCCGTGCCGGCAAAACGTGCGCCCAACACCAAGTGGTTCGGATCGACCGCGCGGATCGCGCGCGCCGTGAGGGAGAAATAGCGCTCTGCCGTGTGTACCAGAAACGCCAGTTTCGCCGCGCGCGCTGCATCGGTCGGATGCGGCAACTGCTCAAAACCGAGTAGCTCGTCAAAGTTCTTGGCCTGTGTGCCGAACGCCGCGTTGAAGTCTGCGATCTTGCCGCCGAAACGCGCGGACATCAACGCCACCAATGCGCGCTTGGCCGTATGCTCCCGGCCTTTTTTCATTGTAGCGTCGAAAAGACCGGTATCCTGCGCACCGCGTCCCCACCACGCCAGTTCGTTGTCGATGAAGTAGCCGAACAGCCAAGGATCGTCGCGGTGCGGCAAACAGCGGGTCCGCGCCACATACTGGCAGTAAGCCTCGAACTCCGGATGAAAGACATTCGGGAAGGCCGAGCACGGACGCCGTTCGTTCGGCGTGATCTCATACTCGTCATCCAGCGTCGCCAAGTGCGAACCGATATTGAGAAACTCGGTGTGTATCAGCCCGCGGTGCTTGAGTCCATGCGAACAGCCCGCCCCGAGCATATTGAACCCCCACTGCTTCAGGCGGCCTAGCGTCTCTTGTTCCCACTCGGCCTGATCGGCATACTTCTCCTTGTTTTTACGGCCATAGGGCGCGTAGCCCAGCTTCTCACACCAGTGACCGTGATAGGAAACGTGATCCACGCCCAGCAGCACCAGACCGCGCCCCAGCGGGTCGATCGCCCACCAGCGTCCGTCCGGCTTTTTGACCACGCGGAAAAATCCGGTCGCCTCGTCCCGCACGTCGGACACGCCGTTCGCCACCTCGAACGGCGGGATCGGCTGCGGCGCCGCAACCTTCTCAGCCACGGGCTGCGACCATGACGCACGCACCTCCTTGAAAGCACCGGCAATGCCCGACACTCGCAACGCGGGACGGCCGGCGCGCACCGCCGCCGCCGTGAAGGCAAAGCGTCGACGCAGGATCAAGCGCCCGTCCGGTGCGAGGATCGTGCCGGTGACGCCCTTCGCATCCATGCTGATTCGCAGGCGGTGCGGCTGGCCAAACACCCACGGCACCGCTGGCGCTTCATTGATCTCCATTTTCAGGTTGTGCTGCGCCAACCACTCGCCGTCGCGCATCTCGCACAGCTCCACCATCGGCCGCAGGTTGTGCTCCGGCGGCATCTGCACCAGCGCCAAATGCCAGAAGTTTTGATCATCCGCTACGATCGCCACCGCAGCGACATCCCATCCGATACTCTGTGCCTTTTGCGGCGTGAAGAGCGCCTCGACCGTGACATCGGCGGCGAGCGGTGCCGCCTCATACACGGCGATGCCGTGCCCGTTGGTAGAGGGGTTCACAATCTCTCCCGACTGGAAACGCCACGTCAGCGGATTGCTGAACCACTCTTTGCCGTCCGTCGGCAACGCCGTCAGCTCTGCACCAAACGCCGTCATCGTCGCCATCAGCAAAACCACTCCGATCCCGAATCTCTGTTTCATCATGTATCCCCTTTTTGATTTGAAAGTTGAGCGTTGGAAGTTGAACGTTGAACATTCTTCGGACAAGCCGCGAAGCAGCGGCCGCACACAATGCAGCGCTCGCGGTCGGCCTCGTGCAGCGTCCGGCGCTGCAAGCGCGTCATGCCCAACAGGCGCAACGCCATGATCGCGCCCACGAATACGCCCGCCCACGCGCAGCCGCGCCGGAAGCGCGCGACCGTCACGGCGGCCTCAGCCGCAGCCTGTTCCGGCGTGCGCCCGGTCCGTTTGAACGCTTCGATCTCGGGATGCAGGTCCATCTCGGACTCGGGCGTTTGTGCCAACCGCTCTGCGACGATCACAGACGGATGCGCGCGCGCCGCTTGCGCACCGAGCAGCCAACCTGCGGCGACGCAGCCCGCCACCACCAGAGGCGCCAGCATCAGCATCAGGACGAAACGCCGGAATAACCCGCTCCGCGCGGTGTCGCTCAGTGCCGGACGCGGCACCGTGATGGCATCGACCGGACAGGTTCCCACGCACAGCCGACAGTTGATACATTCGTGCGCAGTGATAGCGAACGGTCGCCACGCGAGACGCGAGCACCACTCCAGCAGCACCCCGTACGGACAGAAGTAGCGGCAGTAGGGCCGCGCCACCACCATGCCTACCAGTAGCACCGCCGCACCGGTCAGGAACATCGGCATCGGCGCACTGCGCCGGAAGAGACCGACAAACGGGTCGGTGCGACAGATCAGATAACCAGCGCCATTGATCGCGTAGACCAGTCCGACCGCGAGCACAGCGGGCGGCACCAGCCGCAGCACGGCATCCACGCTGCGCGGCACGCGCTGCGGCGTGATGATAAACAGATCCTGAAGCGCGCCCAGCGGACACACCGCGCCACAGAAAACACGCCCGAACAGCAGCGCCGTCAAAAGCGGCAACGCGAAGAGCGCCGCCACGCTCCACGGCAGACCGCCGCCTGACCACGCCGCCACCGCAACATTCTGAACCGCGCCGACGGGACAGATACATCCCTGCCTGATAAACCCGAACCACGCCAGACAAACCAGAGAGAACACCAGCAGCCAACGGCGTGAACGCACCCGATGCGCCAGCCACACCGTCACAGCCAGCGCAAGCGCCAAGATCAGCACATCGGCCCAAGCGGGGACCAATGCCTCAAAGGGCGGATGCACCGTCTGCGGCACGGTGTGTCCCGAATCAAATTGGGGCTGCGGAAAACGTGATGCCGCGACCGTGGTGGCCGCAGGGACCCACACAAGATTTGCACAGATCTTTTGTTTTGCCCGCAGGATGGGAGGGACGAGCGTCTGCTCGTCCGCAGGCAAGCAGACGCTTGCCCCTCCCGGCGCTCCGCGAGCCCGGTCGTCGCGCATTTGTAGGCGCCATATGAAACGTAAGACTATGTGTGGCCGGGTTAGCAAAGGCTCTCTTTCAGCAGGTAAGGACGGGAGGCCGGCACGCGGGAAATCGCCTGCGCAGGGCACTTCTCTGCGATGCGGCAGGTGTTACAGTTGGTACAACGGTCATGCCGGATCTGGAGATAGAGCGACCCGTTGCCGAAGTGGGTGCAGCCCTTGACGCAAAGCCCGCATCCCGTGCAGAGCGACTCGTCGATGTGATACTCGAAGTAGGGATCTTCGATAAAGACGCGGGAGATCGCACCGGTCGGACAGATCTGGTTTTCAGCGGCCTCGTCAAGACGCGCGGCATCGGACTTGAAATAACCGAAGCAGAGCTTGCAGTAACCGCACATCGCGTAACCGTGCACACATTTAACCGCCGATGGGTGCAGCACGCACTCGGTTTCGCAACGGCCGCACTGGATGCATGCGCGCGGGTCAATCTGCCATACCGTGCGGTCCGCAGTTGGTCGCTGCGCAGCTTTGGCCGCGAACGACGCCACCACAGCACCCGCGCCGGCCCGTAACAACCAAGCCAGCGCATCCCGACGCGTTGCCTCCTGTTCCCGTTCGCGCACGCACACCCCCATCGGTCTCACACCGCATCGCTTTTTTTGCCACGCGCGCGGCGCATAAGAACATACACCGCCACGACGACCACGCAGAACACCAAGGCCGCGACAGTCGCCCTCTTGAGGTACGGCCGCCACAGCGCTTCACTCTGACCAGCGATGTAACCGATCCAGGCCAAGATTGAAACCCAGAGCCCGGCACCGAGTCCAGTATAGAAGAGAAAGCGCGCCATGTTCATCCGCACGAGACCCGCCGGCAGCGACACATACTGCCGCACAACTGGAATCAGGCGCGCGGTGAAGGTACCGATCTCGCCGTGCCGTTTGAAAAAACGCTCGGCTTTCTCAAAATTCTCCTCGGAAATGAAAAAGTATTTGCCCCACTTCAACAGGAGGGGGCGCCCCAGCAGCAACGCGAGATAGTAGTTGAACAGCGCTCCCAGCCAACTGCCGATGATCCCCATCGCAATGGCCACCCAGACATTCATCTCATGGCCCGCCACATAACCCTCGGAGTGTATGTAGTTGGGCGACGAGAGGTAGCCCGCCGGGATCATGACAACCTCGCTGGGGAACGGGAAACAGGAACTCTCAAGAAACATCATGATCACGATGCCCGCATAGCCCCACTGCCCCACCGTGTTCACTACCCACTGAATGATCTGCTCCATGCCACCTCCGATTGGGGGTTCGCCGCCCCCGCGCATAGACCGCCGCGCAACAGGTCGGCGGCCTAAACGCAAAAACCCCGAAAACGATCCGTTTTCGAGGCCTGACGCTCTTTAAATGGTCGGGGCGTCGGGATTTGAACCCGAGACCTTTTGCACCCCAAGCAAACGCGCTACCAGTCTGCGCTACGCCCCGAAAGGGGTTCTTAAGTGGTGGAGGTAAGGGGAGTCGAACCCCTGACCTCTTGAATGCCATTCAAGCGCTCTACCAACTGAGCTATACCCCCACATCGCCTTTCGCAGGCGAAAAACTGGGTTATTTAACCATCCCATCAGTCCGATGTCAACACGCCGTTGTAAAATTCTCCATTTTTGGGGTTGAGTTCTCAGAACCGAACCGCTATAAAGAACACGCTCTATTACGGAGAGGTGACCGAGCGGCCGAAGGTGCAGCACTGGAAATGCTGTGTGCTCTTACGGGTACCGAGGGTTCGAATCCCTCCCTCTCCGCCAGCTTTTCCTCACTTGAACGTTGAGCGTTGAACGTTGTGCGTTGGTGCCGTACCGGTCGACAAGGCCGATAAAAAACACGTCGTTTCTCACGCGAAGACACGAAGGGCACGAAGTTTTTTAGGGGCGCCGTTCGAGTTTGTTTAACGCAGAGGTGCAGAATTTTTTTGAGGGGCACTGCGAAGCGCGGCAGTGCTCCCCCAGACAAACTAATGCACTGATGCACTAATTAACTAGTTAAATTGGGTTGCGGGCTTCGCCCGCGTTAGACGTTATGAAAACAGGCTGGATCGCCGTAATTGGCTTGCTGTCTGCAACTTCATGGTGTGCAGGCAATGGTGTTGTCGCATTTAAGGATGCGGACAAGATTAAGAGTTGGGATGCATGGGACGACCATAAGGCGAAGGCCGCGGTGACGAATATCCTGCAGAAGGAGAAGCGGAACGTGACATGGCAGAAACTCAACGCCGTCAACCCAGGCTTGAAGGAAATCGGCCGCCTCGCCACACGCACGTCGGATCAAATCACATCGTCTAAATGGTCGGTCGGATGTGAGACGATGGACCGCGACTATGCCGACTGGGACAGCTTCAAGGCCCTCATCCCGATGTTGGGCGTCAAGCATGCGCGGTTTTTCAGTGGCTGGGCAAAGACCGAACAGGAGAAGGGAAAATACGACTTCACATGGCTCGATCCGCAGATCCGCGAATGTGCGGCGATGAGCGTGAAGCCTTGGGTTTGCATCTCCTACGGCAATCCCGTGTGGGGTAGCGACTTCCGCCTCGGTATGCGCTTGAAACCAGTGACGGACAATCCGGATGCTTTTGACGCCTGGATTCGCTACACGAAGGCGCTGGTTGAACGCTACAAGGACGTGGTCGACGAGTGGGAAATCTGGAATGAGCCCTTTGGACAGGCCAGGGAATACGCCGAACTCTTCTATCGCACGGCGAAGGCCATCCGTGAAATCCAACCTGCGGCCAAGTGTTTCTGCACGGCGATCTCCTGGAACGCACGCGATCCGATGAAGAGCGATTACGCGATGGTGTTGGAAAAGCTAAAGAAAGAGAACGCGCTTGATCTCGGATCCTATTTCCTCTACCACCCGTATAGTCCTGTTCCCGAGGCATCCTACGGTCATCTTGCCGAACCGCTCCGCAAGTTTGTGAAGGGGTATTCCGCCAACTTCGACATCATGCAGGGAGAGGTGGGATGCCCGTCCCAACTTGAGTTCGGGCATGCGATGAATGGGATCGAATGGACGGAGTATTCGCAGGCGAAATGGAATCTGCGCCGTGCGATCGGCGATTCAGCGCGATCGATTCCCTCGAGCGTCTTCACGATGATTGATCTCAAGTACACGTTCATGCTTCAGAGTTTCGGCCTCGTTCGCTCGAACCTGCTCAAGGAGTTCGTCTACCGCCGCCCTTCCTGGTATGCGATGAGCAACATCTATTCGCTCTTCGACGACGAGACACTGCCCCAGAAGAACCTCGTGTTGAAGAACTTCGCCATTCAGAAGCGCGCCGATCCTCGCGACCAGAAGCCGCATGATCTCGCCTGCACACTCTTTACGCGCCACGGCAAGACCTTGCGGTTCTACTGGTTCTGCGAAGCGCGTCCAAGCGACAGGCTTGATTTCGACCAGATTGATTTGATGATTCCCGAGCGACTGGATCAACCCGTATGGGTGGATATGATTACCGGACGCGTCTTTGCGATTCCAGAGATGCAGATTGATCGGCAGGAAGAGAGTCTGGTGCTCAAGAACATCCCCATGTGGGATTCTCCGGTCCTGATTACGGCACGTGCGACAGTAATGTTGAAGGATGAAGAACGTTAAACGAGGCTCTTGCAAAACCTTGTTGCTCTTTCATGGGCGAGACGCCCATGTCACAAGGGGCGTGGCACGGGCATCTTGCCCGTGTTTGCCTCATGGGCGGGACGCCCATGCCACGAGGGGTTTTGCAAGAGCCTCTGAACGCTTCAAACTTCGACGTTCTGCGTTCGGCGTTCAACGTTCAACGTTACTGCCCCTTCCGCCACTGCCCCATCGTCATGCCGAAGCGTTGCCGGAAGACCCGGCCGGCATGGGTCTGTCCGGCAAACCCGCACGCCTCGGTACACGCGCCGATCGTGGCGTCCGACTCTGTCAGCAGCGCACGTAGCCGCTCTAGCCGCACATGTTCGATCTCCCCCCGCAACGTGCGCCCAGTCGCCGCGCGGAGCCGTATTTCCGTCGCACGCCGTGACAGCCTCACACTGCGCGCGATGTCCGCCACGCGCAAATCGCGCTCATGCGCATGCTGCCGAATATAACGTAGCGCGGCGGCCATCTTCTGATCGGCAATCGCCACCCACTCCGTCGACTGGCGCGTGACCACACGAATCGGCTCCACCCCGTACTCGGTCTTGACGAGCCGCTCCCCACGCATCAGCCGATCGAGATGCGCGGCGATCCGACACCCGGCCGGTCTCGGGTCGCATTGGATGCTGGAGAGCGTCGGCACCGATGCCTCGCAAATCCATTCGTCGTTGTCCACCCCCAACACGGCCGCCTCGTCCGGCACCGAAACCCCCGCGTCCAGACAGGCATCCAGCACCTGCTTGCCGCGCCGGTCGTTCGGTGCGAACAGCGCCACCGGTTTCGGCAACGCACGCAGCCACGCCTCCATACGCGGCCGCTCCACCGCCCAGTCCCGCTGCTCTGCCGCCGTGCACGGCGCGTATACATGGCACTTCCGGTGACCGTGCGCACGCAACGCCGCACGGAACCCGCACTCGCGCGCCACCGACCAGTAAGAGTCGCTGTAGATGTGTCCAACAAAAGCGAAGTGCGTATAGTGCCGCTCCACAAAGTATTCGGCCGCCATGCGCCCTATCGCGGTCGAGTTCCACACCACGCACGGCCATTTGAAAAGCGGGTAACCGCGCTGACGCATTGGGTGCGGTTGCAGCAGCACCACCACCGGCACCTTCAACGTGGCGATCTGCCGCGCCTCTTCGACGGTGTGATAATCCCCGCTGCGATCACCCCGGTGCATCCCCAGCGCTTGAGGTCGTGCAATTCGTACATCCAGCGCCGGTTCTCCTGCTGGTAAATCCGCCACGGCCCATGCTCCTGCGCATAGGCCAGCACCCCTTGCAGCATCTCTTGCAAGCCTTTGGCGATCGTGGATGTCATAATCACCACGCGCGGGATGACGGGCTGTTTCATGCGTTACGTGTATCGTAGCAATTCCCGCCGCTCCACTCAAACCGAACCGTTCCGCGGACCTCCCCGCACACCGGTAATCGGTTGGGGGGTGGCGCTTTTTTCGACATAATTGACATGATTGACATTATTGACATCATTGACATCATTGTGCCGCATACGGCGCGGTAAAAAATCTCTGCGTCTCCGCGCTTCTGCGTTAAACAAACCCGAGCAGTGCCCTCAAAAAAACCTTCGTGTCCTTCGTGTGAGAAAAAACAGAGCCATGCACCAAGTTCAAGGGTGCTTTTCGCGTTCAATTGCTTGCCTTGTGCTTGAGCGCGATCGCCTCAAGCTCGACGCGTGCGCACCTCGGCAAGCGCGCCACTTGGACAGTCGATCGCGCCGGTCGGTGGTCGCCGAACATCTCGCCGTAGACCTTGTTGACAGCCGGGAAGTCGCCGATGTCGGTCAAGAAGAGCGTGGTTTTTACCACCCTATCAAGGCCGGAGCCTGCCGCTTCCAGCACAGCACGCAGATTGAGCAAGATACGCATCATCTGCTCTGCCGCGCCGACCACCTCAATCTCGCCGGAAGCGGGATTGATCGCAAGCTGTCCCGAGCAAAAAATGAATCCGTTGGCCTCAATGGCCTGCGCATAAGGGCCGATCGCCTCAGGGGCCTCCGGCGTACTAATAACCTTCATGGTCTTTCTCCTCTTCCTCTGGGGGATGGTTCGTCAGGGAAAGATAACCCCGGGCATCTGTAAAGACAAG
>DAOTMQ010000117.1:0-10893 GCA_035450385.1 Kiritimatiellia bacterium
ACTCCTTAGCCGCCGGGTTGTCTGATAGAAGTCCTCTAATGTGTTGCAACTTATGAACCTATAGGTTAATATGTGAATCTACGCTTCCTGATAGAAGGGCGGAAGTTCGCGCTGTACGCCATTATGCAAGGTGAGGACGTTGTTGAGTATCTTGCCAAACTGGAGTCAGAGAACGTTCGAGCGCATGACCAAATTGTGCGACGTCTCGAGCAATTAGCGGAACATGGCCCCTCCAGGAAGAAGAACGAGTTCAATGCATTGGGACACGACCTGTATGAGGCAAAGGCAAAATCGGGTCCACGGGTGATCTTCTTCTACGACCAGAACAGCATCATCATCTGTTCGCATGCGTTTGATAAACAGCGGCAGAAGACCCCGCGTAAGGAGCTTGATAAGGCACACAACCGGAAATTGGCTTATTTCGAAAGAAAAATGTCGGGGCAAGGGTTTGTGATTCACACGGCGGAAGGACAAAAAGCCCCTAGGAGACAGCCATGAACATCATCAAAGAACAGCAGGGTGGATACAGTTTCACAAAGGGACTCGAACGCGCAAAGACACGACTGGCCTACTATGAAGAGGGGCTATTAGTGGAGACCGCTGCGCGTATCATTGACGCGATGGAGCGTCGTGGCGTCACGCGGAGTGAACTGGCCCGCCGCATGGAGGTCAGCCCGGCCTATGTCACCAAAATACTTCGCGGCCACGCCAACCTCAGCTTAGAGAGTCTTGCAAAAGTGGCGTTTGCCCTAGACCTAAAATGGGAATGTCTCCTCATCCCCAAGGACGCCAAAATCGGTGTCCTGTCCGTGACAGACGACAGCGGTGTGGCGACCATTTGTACCGTCGAAACCGCCACCCGGGAGGGGCGCGGGAGTGCGCCTAAACTAGGCGACAAGGCTACCCCGCGCGTACAATGTGTGCGGGAAACGGCTTCTAAGTATCCGCGGCCGAGAAAGGGCAAACCGCCAAGACGCTGCGAACGCCAAGAGGGATAGAGGTTTTTTGTATACGGTCGACTGTAAAGGCTTCCGCCAGCCATATATCACATCCTCGCCCCTTTTTCTCTTCGGTTGTTTTTCCACACTTTGAAAGGTGTGGAAGTAAAAGAACGACAGCCAACGCACGCCTTCGTGTGAGGAAACAACTTGTTTTTTATTGTGCTTGTTAAACCGTAAGGCACTAATGAACTAATTAACTATCTCATCCGTCTCTCTCGACACCGCCGTAATCGGTTAATGACAGGGGGCATGCGAGTCGAGAGCGTGGTTTGTGTGCGTGCGCGTATTTTTTTTGAACGTTGAAAATTGAGTGCAAGTCAGGCGAACAGATTTGGAGCGGTGCCGCGACCCGCGCACAGCGCGGCTCTTGTCACCGCACTCCAAATTTTGCCGCCACAACGCATCCCACTTTCACCAGAAAACGACGATCCTCGCACCCCCCTGTCACTAACCGAGTACGACACCGCCTCTCTCTGACCTTGAATGGGGCGGCTAAATAGGGTAAGCTAACACCACATATTTCACACTCTTAGTGATGAGCGGAGGATTGGACGATGAACAAAAGCGGATGGTTGCGTTTGATCGTGTTGGCGTGCCTGGCTGGAGCCGGGCGTGCCGAGATGACTTTCTTTGCGCACTCAGGCAAGTTGAGCACGGTGGCGATGATCGGTGAAGGCAAGCAGTTGGGGACCGGTACGGTCGGCGTCATCGATTCAATGGGCGACAAAAAATACGGTGACTTCTGGAATATCGAGTTTTCCGGCTTGCTTGAGGTCAAGACCGCAGGCTCCTATGAGTTCGAGGTCGCCTCGGACGACGGCAGCGCGCTGTATGTCAACGGCCAGCCGGTGGTCATGAACGACGGCCTGCACGGGACTGTCAGCCGTAAGGGGAGTATCGAACTGCCGGTCGGCAAGCATCAGGTCAACCTGCTCTATTTCAATCACATCGGCGGTCACGCACTCAAGGCGACAGTGAAGGCGCCGGGCGGTCAGGCAGGGGAACTGGCCGCAGCTTGCACGCCCAGCAGCAAGCGGCAGGATATGGGAGAGATGCGCGAGAAGGCGCGCCAACGCGAAGCCGCCGAAGCGCAGAAAGCGCTGATATCGATCTCATCACCCGAGGCGCTGGTGCGCTCGATCCGGCACATCCTGAAGACCAAGCCGCGCGCCTACAAAAACGGGCGCGAGTACCTCAAAAAGGCGGAAGCGTTTGTCGCGAACATGCCCGCGCTGCTGGAGCGCAGCGAGAAGGGCGATGCCGAGGCCGTCAAGGAACTCGCCGCTTTCAGCGATCTGAAGTTCAAGGCGCTGGTTGCGGAAAACCCCTACGTTGATTTTGACGAGATTCTGGTCGTGTTGTCTGACAGGGTGGCGCTCAAGGCCAACTGGCTGGGCACGCATACGCTTGCGCCCAAGGGCTATAAGAACAAGATCGCGCGTGTCAACCTGCGCACGGGGGCGGTCGCCGACATCTATGAGCCGAAGGACGGCTCGTATCTGGGTGAGTTGGATCTGCACTACGACGGCGACAAGTTGCTTTTCACAGCGACCGACACCAACAATATGTTCCAGGTGATGGAGGTGGGGATCGACGGCAAGAATCTCCGGCAGGTCTCGACGATCATCGGACAGTATGTGCATAACTACGGTGGCATTTATCTGCCGGACGAGCGGATTGTTTTCAGTTCCACTGCGCCGCTGATCGGCGTGCCGTGCATCGGCGGGTCGCGCACGGTGCCCAACCTCTATGTGATGGATGCCGACGGTGGCAACACGCGGCAGTTGACGTTCGAGCAGGACGCGGACTGGTATCCGACGGTTCGCGAGGATGGTCAGATCATGTATCTGCGGTGGGAATACACCGACATCATGCACTACTATGCGCGCATCATGATGACGATGAATCCGGACGGCACCAACCAGCGCTCCATCTACGGATCGCAATGCCTGTGGCCGAACTCCATGTTCAACGCGCGGCCGATCCCCGGCAAGCCCGGCCAGTTCATCGCTGTGGTCTCGGGGCATCACGGCGTCGCGGGATCGGGCAAGCTGACGATCTTTGACACCAACAAGGGGCATGTGCATGCTGACGGCGTGGTCCAGCACATTCCCGGTTACGGCAAGAAGGTGACGCATGTGACCGTGGACCAGCTCTATCCGACCGTCAAGAAAGAGCTGCTGGGGCAGTTCCCAAACCTGCAGCAGGATGTCGATAAGCTGATTGCCGAGCAGATGCCGCCGGAGTCGCAGAAGGACAAGGACTATCATGAGTTGAACAACGATTTCTTCAACAAGTGCTATCCCCGGCTGAAACACATCTATCCTGAGATGGCGCTGGATCTGGACACACTGGTTGACGGCGTCTTCCCGCAGTTCGTCCAGCCCTATCCGCTCAGCGCGGAGTATTACCTGACGGTCGCCAAGCTCACCGGGCAGGGCTCGTGGGGGCTCTATCTGGTCGACACGTTTGACAACATGGTGCCCCTCGCTAATCCTGAGGCCGGCGGATACCGTTACATGGTCGAGCCTTATCCATTCAAGAAGCGCGTACGTCCGCCCGTCATTCCGAGCAAGGTGAACCTGAAGGACAAGGAGGGGGTCTGCTACATTCAGAACGTCTATCGCGGTCCCGGTCTCAAGGGTGTGCCGGAGGGCACGATCAAATCCCTGCGGCTCTTCACTTACGCATACGGCTACTACAACATCGGCAACCACCATCACATCGGTGTTGAAAGCGGCTGGGACATCAAGCGCCTGCTGGGTACTGTGAAGGTTGAGGAAGACGGCTCGGCCATGTTCCGCGTACCGGCCAACACCACGATCTCGCTGCAGCCGCTCGACAGCCAAGGCCGTGCCGTCCAACTCTTCCGGAGTTGGCTGGTCGTGATGCCGGGCGAGAAGCTTTCGTGCATCGGCTGCCACGAGCCGCCGAACGAGCCGCCGATCACCACCAAGACCATCGCTTCCGGCAAGCCGCCGCAGGCCATCACGCCGCACCGTGCGACGGTGGAGGGCTTTGCCTTCGCGATGGAGGTCCAGCCGGTTCTAGATGCCTACTGCATCCGCTGCCATGACGGCAGCGACCCGAAGAAGCCCGACTTCAAAAACAAGGAGTTGGTCGACACCAAGCGCATTGAGGAGCGGTTCAGCCACTCGTATCACGCTTTCCACCGCTACTTCCGTCGTCCCGGTCCAGAGAGCGCGGGAACGATGGGCATCCCCTATGAATTCCACGCCTCGACCTCAGAGGGCATACAGCTTTTGGAGAAGGGGCATTACGGGGTGAAGTTGGACGATGAATCGTGGCAGCGCCTCTATACGTGGATCGATCTGAACGTGCCCTACCACGGCAACTGGACGTCGGTCTACTCGTTGGATGTCAATCGGCATGCGTGGACCACCAACATCTCCGCACGTGCAGCCGAGTTGCGCGCGAAATACGCCAACATTGACGACGATTGGGAGGCGGTGCCGGCGCAGCCTTACCCGGTCAAGCCCACCGGCGAGAAGAGCGAAGAGCGCTCCGCGCCGGTCAACGTCTCGGCGAAGGGGTGGCCGTTCGATGCCGATACCGCCAAGCGTATGCAGCGTGAGGCGGGGGGCGAGATCACGCGCACGCTTGATCTGGGAGACGGCATCCGCATCACGCTGGTACGCATCCCCGCAGGTGAGTTCGTGATGGGCAGCGATACGGAGACCGCGTTCGAGCAGCCGCGCCATCATATCAAGATCGAGAAGCCCTTCTGGATGTCAGAAAGCGAAATCAACAATGCGGCCTTCTTTGCGTTCAAACCCGATCATAACGCCAGTGTCTTCGACCAGCAATACAAAGACCATGTGCGGCTCGGTTACTATGCCAACTATGTCGAGCAGCCCGCCGTGCGTATGAGCTGGATCGATGCCGACGCCTTCTGCGCCTGGGCGGCGAAGCGGAGCGGCGCGAAAGTCGCGCTGCCTACCGAGGCGCAGTGGGAATGGGCGTGCCGTGCGGGCAGCGCGTCGCCCATGTCGTTCGGTGCGGTCACCGATGATTTCAGCCCGTTCGCGAACCTCGCGGATAAGTCGATCCAGAAGTATGCGGTGAACGGGGTCAATCCGGTCTTTAACAAGGGACTTGTGGGTAACAGGGCCTATGACTTTGTGCCGCGCGTCTCGGACTTTGATGACAAGCAGTTCTTGGTGTCCGGCACCAAACAGTACCAGCCCAATGCGTGGGGGCTGTTTGACATGCATGGAAACGTGGCGGAGTGGACGCGCAGCGACTACGCGCGTTATCCGTATTCGCCCAAGAGCGATTCGCGGCGTCATGACGTGAAGAAGACGGTGCGCGGCGGGTCGTTCTATGACCGGCCGTACCGCGCCACATCAAGTTACCGTCTCGGTTACGAGGCGTGGCAGGGCGTATTCAATGTCGGGTTCCGGATTGTCGTTGAAGAGTGAAGATGGTGAAAACATGTTGGGTCTTTTATATCGTCGAATAGGGGTTGCCGCGTTTGCGTGGCTGGTGTGTGTTGGAGCGCTCGGGGTCTCCGGAGCACCCGCACCATACCTGTCGCCGACATCAGTGGTGGCGGACGGTGCAGGCAAACGGCTGTATGTAGCGTGCGAGACGGGTGATGTTGTCTTGGCGTTCGATGTCGAAACCGAAAAGGTGGTGGCGCGCTATCCGGTCAAGCAGGCGCGTCGCGTCGCGCTTTCGCCGGATGGCAAGCGGCTGTTTGTCTCGGCGGATGTGATGAACGGCATGATTCACGAGATCGATGTGCCGACCGGGAAGAGCGTGCGCTCACTGCCGGCCGGACATACGCCGGAATCGATGGTGGTCAGTCACGACGGCAAGACGCTCTACTACTGTAACCGTTTTTCGCGCGGCGACGGGAAGGATGTTCACGCGCTGGATCTCGCCAGCGGCAAGGTCAAGTGCTCGGCTAAAGCAGTACGCGAGCCAGCCGCGATCTGCCTTTCCAAGGACGGCAAGACGCTGTGGGTCGGCAACTATCTGCCCCTCATGCCTGCAAACAGTGAGCATGTCTATGCCGTGCTCAACGTGTATGACAGCGCGACACTTGCGCCGGTGGCAACACTCAATCTGCCGCCCGGCGCTTTCGGGGTGCGCGATATGGCGATGAGCCCGGATGGGCGCTACTGCTTCATCACTCACTCGGTCGGCCGTTTCACCGTTCCGACCACGCACCTTGATCGCGGCTGGATCAATACCAGCGCGGTGTCGATCTTTGACGTGACGTCGCGTACCTATGTGAATGCGGTGCTCTTGGACGACACCGTCAGGGGCGCGGCGAATCCGTGGGGCGTCGTGGTGTCGCCCGACGGGCGCTGGTTGTGTGTCAATACCTCCGGTACGCACGAACTGATGGTGGTGGATATCGCGGAAATGATGAAGCGTTTGACCGCAACAGAAAAGCCGGAAGAGGTGGTCAACGATTTGAGCTTCCTGTACGACATCAAGACCCGTGTGCAATTAGAGGGACAGGGGCCGCGCGCGCTGACGGTGTGCGGGGAGCGCGTGTACAGCGCGATGTATTTCGGCGACAGCCTGAATATGGTGGAGCTTTGGGAGGACGGGCCGGGGGCGGCCGTCGAGTTGCCGCTGACGGATGCCCCGCCGCAACTTACGCCGGTGCGACAGGGTGAGATGGCGTTCAATGATGCAACGCTCTGCTACCAGCACTGGCTGAGTTGCGCAAGCTGCCACCCGGAAGCGCGTACGGACGGCACCAACTGGGATTTAATGAATGACGGCATCGGTAACCCCAAGCAGTCGCGCAGTCTGCTCTACACACACCGCACCTCGCCGGTCATGATCACGGGCGTGCGCGCATCGGCAGAAATCGCGGTGGCGAAAGGATTCGAGCTTATCCAGTTCCATGAGCTGCCCCAGCCGCAACTGGACGGCGTTGACGCCTATCTGCGGACCTGCGAACCGGTGCCGAGCCCGTACCTCAAGCCGGACGGTTCGTTGACCGATGCGGCGAAGCGGGGCAAGGTGGTTTTCGAGGGCAAGGCCGGTTGCGTGAAGTGCCACACGCCGCCTTATTACGGCGATAAGAAAAAGTACGCGTTCGGGTTGGGTACGGACGGCGAGCGTGACCGTGAATTCGCCACGCCGATCCTGATCGAGATATGGCGTACCGCGCCCTACATGTACGACGGCCGTGCGGTGACCATCCGGGACGTCATCACGACCGATAACAAGAATAACAAGCACGGCAACACCAAGGATTTGACGCCGCAAGAGGTCGACGACCTCGCCGAGTACGTCAATTCGCTGTAGCGCCGTGGTTGATGCGCGCGGCGGCGACGCCCGCGCCGAAGCCGTTGTCGATGTTGACCACGGTGACGCCAGCCGCACAGGTGTTCAGCATGCCGAGCAGGGCCGCCAGTCCGTTGAAGCTGGCGCCGTAGCCCACACTAGTCGGCACGGCGATCACCGGCTTGTCGATGAGCCCGCCGACGACCGAGGGCAGCGCGCCCTCCATGCCCGCGACCACAATGATGGCGTGCGCGTCGGCGAAGCGCTCAACCCGCGAAAGCAGGCGGTGAAGCCCCGCCACGCCTACATCGTAGATGCGCTCAACCGCCGCGCCCATGCGCTCCGCCGTGACGGCGGCCTCTTCCGCGACCGGCAGGTCTGAGGTGCCTGCGCAGAGCACGGCGACCTTGCCGGCGGGCGGCGGTAGTGGGACAACATCGCGGACCAGGATGCGCGCTTCGGCGCGGTAGACCGCATCCGGCAACTCTTCGCGCACAGCGGCGGCTTGCTCTGGTGTTACGCGCGTAGCGAAGGCGTTTTGACCGGCATCGTTCAGCGCGCGTATGATCGCGACGATCTGCGACGCGGTTTTGCCCGCGCCGTAGATCACCTCCGGCACGCCGCACCGCTGCTGGCGGGCGTAGTCGGGTTTTGCGAAGTGCAGATCGTCGGTCATGCGCTCTCCGTTACACGAGCAGCGCCTCGTCGAGCTTCTCTTTGAGCTGGGCCAGCGTGAGGCGCTCCTGCTGCATGGAATCACGGTCACGGACCGTCATCGTGTCATCCTCAAGCGTCTGGAAGTCGATGGTCACGCACCACGGCGTACCGATTTCATCCTGGCGGCGGTAACGGCGGCCGATCGCCCCGCCTTCATCCCAGAATGCGGCGTAGCGGCGGCGCAGATGCTCAAAGATCTCGCGCGCCTTGTTGTAGATCTCCGGCTTGTTTTTGAGCAGCGGGAAGACAGCTACTTTGACCGGCGCGATGCGTGGGCTGAAGTGCATCACGATGCGGGTGTCCTCTTTGCCCTTGTCGTCGGTCAGCTTCTGCTCCTCGTAGGCGTTGCAGATCAACGCGAGCATCATGCGATCCACGCCGGCCGAGGGTTCGACGACGTGCGGCACGTACTTGCCCGTGAAGAGTTTGAAGACGAAGGCACGCGCCTCGTCCTCGCTCTTGCCGCGTGCACACCACTCGGCGATGACCTTGTCGGCGAATGCGGTTTTGGCGGCGTCGTCCAGTTTGTCGGCGGCGAGCTTGAGCGGCTCGTCGAAGACCTCCATGCTCTTGCCGCTGTGCTTCTGGTGTTGCGAGAGATCGTAGTCCGAACGCGCCGCGATGCCTTCCAACTCCTGGATGCCGAAGGGGAAGTTGTACTCGATGTCGACGCAGGCGCGCGCGTAGTGGGCCAGTTCCTCGGGCTTTTGCCAATACTCAACGAACGAATCCTCGGGCAGGCCGCACGCCACGATCCAGGCCTTGCGCTGCTCGACCCAATAGGCGTGCCACACTTCCCAGCCCCACGAATCCTGCGGCACCGAAAGGTCAGGCTTGTCGGCCATGGTGGTGACGTGCCCGCAGATCAGTTCGACCGCCTCATCGGGGCGGATGAAAAACTCCAACTCCATCTGCTCAAATTCGCGCGAGCGGAAGGTGTAGTTGCGCGGCGTGACCTCGTTACGGAACGACTTGCCCATCTGCGCGATGCCGAACGGCACCGTCATGCGGCTGGTGGCCAGCACGTTCTGGAACTGCGCGAAGATCGCCTGCGCGGTTTCCGGCCGCAGGTAGGCAACGTTCGACGGGTCATCAATCGGCCCGACCACCGTCTTGAACATCAGGTTGAATGGACGCGGCTCGGTCAGTTCGCCGCCGCAGTGGGGGCAGGGGACGACAGCGGGTTGCGGGGATTTGGCATTGGCCAGCAACGTGTAGACCGCCTGCACGGTGGTGTACGACGCCGGATCGGCCGTGAGTTTCTCAAAGGCGGCATTCAGCGTGTCCGCATCAAGCACGGATGCCAGGTTCGGCGCGAGCCCCTTGGCCTTGCCTTTGCACCAAGCCACGATCTTCCCCGCCTCCGCGCCTTCGTCCAGCAGCGCTTGCAGGCTCTGGCCGGTCGGGTTCTCCGCGAGCATGTCCCACACTTGGTCGGCGCGCATCAATCTTTTGCAGGCGCGGCAGGTACTCATCGGGTCGGAAAAGGTGTCGAGATGGCCCGACGCCTTCCAGATCGCCGGGTGCATGATGATCGTGGCGTCAAGGCCGACCACATCCTCGCGGTTGCGCACCGTCGTCTTCCACCAATCCTCCTTAACGTTGCGCTTCAATTCACAGCCGAGCGGACCATAATCCCAGAAGCCGTTGATCCCGCCATAGATTTCCGAACTGTGAAAAATAAACCCGCGGCGTTTGCACAGCGACGCGATAACATCCAGACTGCTCGTTTTCGACATAACCATCCTTCACTTGCGAGACGCGAAAATGCGTACTTAAGAAAAATGACATATTCGCCCAAAACCGCTTTCTCGGCAAGGGAAATCCGCTTCATTGTTTCGCTCGGTTTTTTAACGCAGAGACGCGGAGACGCGGGGCTTGGTTTTTAGGGGGCGTAGTTCGACATGAGCCCGCCGCCCGCGCTTCGCACGGGAATGTAAATGAGGACGTGATAGGCAAGGGGTTTTCACCTTCAGAGTTCAGAGTTCGACGTTCAGCGTTCTGAGTTAAAAAACGTTCAACGCTCAACGTTCAACTTTTAACGCTCAAGTTATAGGCAAGTCTAGTTTAACCACGTTAGATTTTTTTCATACGGTAGCCAAACGCCATCATTGCGTATTCGTACCTTTCTGAATTGAATACGGTAGCCGCGACTGGCTAGTGGAGATAGAAATGCAGCATCAACAGTAGCGAGATCATTGCTGATCTGTATCTGACGAATTGTATACATGCTATGTGTGCTGCCACCATCAAGGCCCACTTTGTTTAGTTGCGACTCATAGAGAGGGCCTTCCTGTATCAACTTCAGAGATGCAGTGCGCAATTGCTCCGCATCTGATTGTTCGCTCAATGTTGTAGAGAGGTCCGCATAGTAATAACTGACAAGTACGTCTCCGAATATGTCAGGATGCCTGCTGGCTTGAATTGCCGCATATTGCTGCCAACCTAGATAGGATGACTCGGCCCGCGATTGCTCCTTTTCTGAGTTGAGAAACTCTCCAAAATATTTGTCACCAAGCAGAATCTCGCGTAACCGCATAACTGCATTGCTATCCGCTGATCGAACAATATCGCCAACTAATTCGATGCGTTTGTACGCCCACGTGGCGAAGAGTGTACGATCATGAGAATCATTCGTGGGTCTTGGTGCGGGTGCCACATTCGCGTTCTCACACATATTAGCAGACGCATTAATGTTATCCCATTTTCCATAAGCAAGGCACTGGGAAACTGTACTTGGTGAATCCGGGCATATTGCGCAATCGGTTCTATCGGGGCTCCGTGAAGTATAACCTTTGACTTTGCGGTCCTTTGCCGGGGCGTTGGTGCTGGTGTGGACACCCCACGCTTCGAGATCATTGCCCTTCAGCAACTCGTTGAAGGCGCGTGTCCAGCTCTCTTC
>DAOTMQ010000118.1:0-10881 GCA_035450385.1 Kiritimatiellia bacterium
CCAGCCACGTCGCACGCCACGCCCGCTGCTTCGCGGCCAGTTCCTCCGGCGTGCGGATTGCCGCCACAGCGGCGTCCGCCGTCTCGTCACAGGCGGCAACGCGGGCCATCAGCTCGCTCTGCGCGGCGGACGCCGCGCAAGCGCACAACATCGCAACTGTGATAAGAATAAACTGCATCGGACTTTTTGTTCGTGGCATCATCTTTTCAAATCGCGGATAGCGCCACGGTTTACCATTCGCACAATTCGTGGCTCAGAGATCAGCATTCCCACTACTATTCTCCCGGCGGGAACCATTCCGTATCCGCCTGATCTTCCGTTAGACAGAGGCGGAAACCCTCGTTATACACCTCACCACCATCCGCAATCTGCGGGTAACGGTAAGCCGAACGATAGACGCGCTGCATAATCGGCCCTGTATTGCCGAAGCGGTCCGTTGTTTCGCCGTTGGCATCGCAGTGCGACCCGCGTGTGACGCGGTGAAGTGTCGCGTTGTCGTACGTAGGCGTGCAGCCCACCGGATCGACGAGGATGCCGTTGGCGTCCACCGCCGGATCGTCGGCGTAGACGTGTACTGCCGATTCGGCTGAACTGTTTACTTTCCGGCCGAGGGTCGTCGTCCAATTATGTACGCACCCTACCATGTCGTAGAGACCCCAGCGGTTCGGTCGTTTCGTTCCCAGCACGATGTTCTTTGACGCACCGGGATTACTCAGCATCGTGTAGTTAGTGACGATCGTCGGCGCCCACCAGTAGGCGTTAGTCTCGCCCGCCCGGCAGGCGTATTCCCACTGATACTCTGTGGGAAAGTCGAAGTTAAGCCCTGTCTTCGCGCGCAGGAGACCGATGTAGGAGTTCGGCGCGACGTTTGCCGTCACAGGGAAGCAGAAACCGGAGGAGAGTCTGTCCGTCCCGCGGACCATCGCGTATGTCGTTCCTCTGACGGCGTAGTTCACCCTCCCTGCGTTGTGTGGTGTCGTAAACCCGAACGCCTCCCACTGGATCACCGACACGGGAAAAACGCCCAGCCAGAAACCGTGCGTAAGCTTCACCTCGCGCTGTTTTTCGCGGGAGAAGTCATTCTCAGACTTCCAGAGTTCATCGTCCGGCGAGCCGATCACGAACGTGTTTGTGCCTGTGAGTTCCTTCCATGCCTGCGACACTGTCGACGGGATGTAGCGGAACGGCATGAATTCGCCCTTGTAAAAGAGGGCGTTCACGCGGTTCGAGAATGCCGCCGAATACCAATTCCGTTCGCCGGTGTTTAGGTTGATGGTGAAGTAGAGTTTCTCCTGCACGTTCGTCTGGGCGACGGCCAGATAGAAGCGCAGCTTGCCGAGCGTCGAACCAGAGTAGGAGACCCCCGCATTCCAGATGAAGCGGTTCCGGCCGTGCTTCGCGAGCGGCGCGTGCAGGGAGGTTTCTGCGATCGTCACGTTGTCGAGACCGTTTGACGCCACGACATCCATCTCCACCCACTCGCCCTCGCGCCCCGCAGGCGCCGTGAGCGTGAAGTCCACATCCACATAGTCCTGCCACGGCTGACGCGACTTCACCGTCACTTCCGAGATCGTGAAGCCGCCGTTGTTCTCCAACGCCGCCGTCGATGCCAGCGCCCAGCCCGTTACCGTCAGTAAAAGGATTTCTTTTTTCATGTTTCGCACTCCTCGCTAGAAATCAGATGTTTTACGGATGGTTCGTCGTCAGCGCGAACCGCGCGCCGCAGTTTTCCTTTTCGCCAGGGTTCACCGACTTCTGCGGATAGCGATACGCCGAACGCGTCACGCGGATCATCACATTGTCTGAATTGCCGCAACCACAGTGCGTACCGCGCGTCACGCGGTAGGGCATGGCGTAGGTCGGCGTCTGGCCTACCGGATCATCGCCTGTTGTATGCAAACAAAAGGAGGCGTCCTGTGTGTTGTCGGCACTGCGGCCGAGCGTCAGCGTCCACTGATGGCGGCAGGCAATCATGTCGTAGAGCCCCCAGGGATTCGGCGACTTTGTACCGACTGCGGTGGTGAGCGAGGCCCAGGAACGGATGGACGCGGCGTCGGACGCGAACACATGCGGCGTGGTGGTGCCTGCGCGGGCGGCGTACTCCCACTGCGCCTCGGTGGGGAAGTCGAAGTTGAGCCCCGTCCTCGCACGCAGCACGCCGAGCGGTTTCGCGGGATCGACAGCCGTGGTCTGCGGCCAGCAGTACGGGCCGCCGGGTGTGTCCGCGCCGCGGAGCGCCTCATAGGTACAGTGACCGGCCGACCCTACGTTGTTTGTGTCAGTTCCGGCTCCGAGCCGGTTGAGTTGGCCGACCGTCGCCGGAAACACCGCCAGCCAAAAGCCCTTTGTCAGGCGTACCTCGGCGGGTGCTTCGCGATACCTATCGCTCGCCGACTGGTAATACGCCGACTCGTCGCCCGCGCCAAGCGTGAACGAGTCCTTGCCGCTGATCGCTTGCCACTCCGCCGAGAGCGTGGAGGGAATGTATTTGAACGCCATGTACCGCGTTTTGTACGCGACCGTATTCACTTGATTGGAGAAGTCGATGTCGTAATAGGCGATATTGCCGGTGTCGAGATCCACCGTCATGTAGCGGTAGCTGTACGGCGCATTGGTGATGACGACATTGAAGGAGACGCCCCTCAGCGAGGCGTCCGGAAAATCAACCGTCGGGTCCCACTGTACCGAGTGGTAGCCCTCGCCGAAGACGGCCGTGGTATTGAGGCCCGTCAGCGTTTTGGTGACGCCCTTGACTGTAGCGTCGATCCGGAATTGCGCGCCGAGTGTGGATTTCGTCGCGTTCTCGGGTGCTGCCAGGTAAAACTCAATGTCCACGGTTTGCGCCCACGGCCAGCGTTGGGCGGCAGAAATGTCGCGGACGGTGAAGCCGCCGTCGCCGGCGGATGCGGTGAGCGCCGCGAATGCGAAAAGGCCGATCATGTGAGTGATTTTCATATCATATCTCCAGTTTGGGGAAGTGGATTCAACGGATGATCACCATCGTACCGTCATCGAAGGAATCGAGCTCGGCTGATGCGTGGTAGTTGACGGCGCGATCAGTGGACCAGAAGTAGAGGTCCACCGTGTATGCGGCTTTCGGTTTCGCTATCTGGTCGTAGACGAAGAACCCCATGCCGCGCCAAATGCTGTCCGTCGAAGCGACCTGAGTGGCGGTGTTCGTCCATACCAAGTGAGCAGACGTCGCCATATTCACGAACCAGCGCGTATCGGCCGGGATCACCAGCGGATACTCGATCGCCTTCCACGACCTAGAGCCGACCGGTCCCCGCCGCACGTCCGTGTGGCCGAACGCGCCGGCGAAGACATCGTACGTGCGGGACTTCGAGCGCGTCCCGTTGGCGTTGGCGAAGGTGAGCGTGACGACCGGCGAGCCCGCGTTCATGCCGCTGCCCACGGCGAAGAGGTCAGTCAGCACGACGTTTGTGACGGACGTATCCGACGTAGACCAGGTGCGGTCCACGCCGAGTGTCTCGCTCTTCACCGTCACGGTCACGCCGGTGGCATTCATCGGGATCCATTCCCAATCCCAATCCCAGTTCAAATCAAGCGTGTTCGAGGTCAACCGCCAATAGCCGCTCGCCTGCGTTTGCATACACAGGGCCACTGTGTTGGCGCTTGCAACATAATCCGCCGATACCGGCATCGGCGCAAACGCCCACGTCAGAGCGGCCGCTCCGGCGGCCAGAGTCACAACCTTTTTCATGTGCGTTACCTCCTACTAGGCCTACCAACCAGAGAGCCTTTCACCAGTTAGAAGTATGGAAGCAGAACCGGGAAGGAAAATCTTGTAAATATCGATCAAAAAACTGTAAAATATGCCGCGTTGATACAGGGAGTACAATGATGACCGATTCCGAGAAGACCGACTTACAGAAGGACTTTCTGAAACGCGCGGGAAGAAACACCGAATCCTTTAAGCGACTGTTCGATGTCTTGCCGAACGTGCTGTTCCATATCACGGACTCTCAGGACCGCATTATCGCGATGAATCCTCGCTGTCTGGAGAATTGCAACGCCGTGCGGGAACTGGATGTCGTGGGCGAATCGATCGCGGACCTGTTCCCCTCCGTCATTGCTGAGGTCTACATTGAGCGCGACCGTGAGGTACTCTCTACGGGACGACCCATCGTCAACCGCATCTACTCCCATTGCGCGGACCGTTCCACCACGCTGCGGATCATGAACGTCTGGCCGCTGTATGACGTGCGCGGTCGAATCATCGGCACGGCAGCCGCCTACACTGACGCGGCTTCGGACTCTTCCATACCGGACTGGTACGGCAGCATTAAGGATGTCGTGGCGTTCATCGACCAGCACTATGCCGAGCATCTCTCGCTCACACAACTCGCAAAAATCGCGAATGTATCAGAATCGCGTTTCCGCCGCCTTTTTCAGAGCGTGATGGAGATGACGCCCGGGCAGTACATAACGATCATCCGCCTGAACGCCGCCCGGAAGTTGCTCGCCACCACGGACATGCTCATCTCGGATATCGCCACGCAGGTCGGTTTCTGGGACCAGAGCCATTTTGTGAAAGCATTCAAACGCCAGCGCGGTCTCACACCCAGCCAATACCGCAAGCGCCACTGGAGTGTCTGATGCATCTTGTTGCGACCACGCAGTGGCCCGCAACATCGCGTGTAAAAGCTGTGCTCCGTTTTTTCGCGAGGCGGTCAACCTTGACACGCAAGCAGGGGGAGCCATACACTCAAGCCGTATGAAAAGGGTGTTGATCATGTCGGTGGTAGTGTTCGGCGCACTGGCGGTTGTCGCCGGTGAAGATGCTTCCTGGCAAGCCAAGATTCGGAAGGACCATCCGCGCATGTTTTTCAACGCGGAGACGTGGCCAACCATTAAAGCCAAAGCGCTTTCTGACGGCTACACGCGCGAGCGCCTCAATGCCTTGCTGAAGGCGGTGGATGCGTACCCCGCCGAGCCGGTCTGCTCGGGATATGAGCCCGTTACGACGCCACCTTCGACGCCTATCCCGGGCGTCAAAGAGTTCGGCGAGCAGGCCGCGCGTTGCGCGCTCGCGTGGCGTTTCACAGGCAAGCCTGAATATCTGGACAAGGCGCGCAAGATGCTCGTGGTGAGCGTTGCGGCTTACCGCCAGGCCTATGCGAACCGGCGTGCTGTGAACTGGTATTCCACCAATCGCATCCTCGCGCTGTGTGCCTACGACTGGATTTTCGAAGCGCTCACACCCGACCAGCGCCGGGAGATCATCGTGCCGCTACTTGAACACGTCGCCGAAATTCAGCCGGGACCGGGTAAACCGGCAATCATACGCCGCAACACGGGAGGGCCAAAGACGGGGTTCTACAGCGTCCCGAGTCTGCTCTGGTATGCGGGACTCGCTGCGTACGGCGACGGTTTTTGCGATGACCTCGCTCGCAGCCAGTTGGAGAAGGGATACGCGCTCAATCGCGAAATGCTTGATTTCCGCGCCGCATCCTCAGGCGATGACGGCGCGTTGGTGAGCGGTGTGTCGGGGTACAGCATGGGTGCCTATCCGTGGGCACACTTCAACTTTTTCCACACCTACCTTTCCGTGACGGGCGAGAATATCGCGATGCGTTATCCCGAGCTTGCGCTCTTTCCGAACTGGATCTGGTGGACCTGGATCCCGAACGCGCGCGACCCGCAGCGACCGCTCCAGTTCGGTTGGGGCGACGACCAGCACGATGGCAATCTTCTGACAGTCGACCGGCTCTATCAGCACATGACGCAGACCATGTTTTTCTTCAAGGAGGCTGATCTGGATGCCGCACGCCTCGCCGCGAGCCTGCGCGATCTCGCGTCGAACCGTGATCTCGCCGGGGGTTGGCCGCACTACCCGTTCATCCTTGCTCTTGATAACGATGTCGTGCCGTTCACGCGCGAAGAGCTTGCGGCCTGCACGCTCAAGGCGCGCCACTTTGAATCTACCGGGCAGTTTTTCCTCCGCTCCGGCTGGGAACCGGATTCAACCTACTGCCTGTTTACCGCCGGCGCGAAGAGTTTTGGGCACAAGCATTTGGATGAGAATAACTTCGTCATATACAAGCACGATTTCCTCGCGCTCGACTCTGGTTCGCGCGGGATTGAGACCGACACAAATCTACGCTATTACTACGCGCAGACGGTGGCCCACAACTGCATCCTGATCCACAAGCCTGGCGAGAAGATGCCGGGTTACTGGGGGCCTTTGAGCAAGGCATCCGAGGCGCAGGTGGGCCACGGCGGACAGATCGGAGGTTCCGCGCAGGTGCGCGCTTTTAGCACGGGCAGCCTGCTCACCTACATCGCTGCCGATGCAGCACCGGTCTATCGTGACAAGAGTACCGAGGTCGTGCGGCAGTTCGTGCATGTGCAGCCCGACTTCTTCGTTGTTTACGATCGCGTGAGCGCGACCGACGCCGCCTATAAAAAAGAGTGGCTGCTCCACACGCAGAACGAGCCGATCGTGACGGACAAGATCCTCCGCGCGGATTGCGGCAAGGGCCGCCTCTTCTGCGAGACGCTGCTCCCCGAAAATGCCGTCCTGACGAAGGTCGGCGGCCCGGGCCGGGAGTTCTGGGCTTCCGGCAAGAACTGGGAACTCGATCCCGTGTTTGTCAAGCAAGCGGAGGCGCGGGCGGCCAAACGCGGGACGGGACCGTACTTCGGCAACTGGCGGCTTGAGGTTTCCCCTTCCACGCCGCGTGTTGACGACCGCTTTCTGCATGTGCTCACCGCCACCGACACATCCTGTGAAAAACCTGTCGCCGCGCGCCTCATCCGCGACGACACGCGGGACGGCGTTGTCCTGACCGTGCCCGGCTACAAAATCAAAGACCGCGACGGCACGCTGACAGTGGCGATTGTTTTCAATCGCGCTGAAGAGATCGGCGGGGAGGCGCGCTATACGTTCAAGGATGCCGACGGTTCCGAGATTTCCTCCGGACGCTTTGCCTTCGAAAACATCGTGACGCCTCAAGCTGGCGTCTTTCCATCCACGCACTAAGAGAGGTGAATCCGCCATGTCGATCAACCGCCGTCAGTTTTTAGCTGCGTCCGCCTGCACAAGCGCACTTTCCGCCTATACGTCCGTGAAGCCGCTGAAGGTAAAGCCCACGCGTTTCAAGCCCATGTCTATTCCCGGACTTGAGGAGCGTCCCGATTTCTGGCGTGTGCGACCGGACGAAATGATCGCAGGTTGCGAAAGCGTGAAAAAGGGACGGGCGGAAGTGATCGCCCACACGCCGCTCGGTTATCCTGTTCATGCTGTGTTCTACGGTGATTTTTCGGAGCCGCCGCCGCAGAGCAACTGGTCAGCCGGTTCCGCCTCGACCTCTTGGAAATCCTACTACGGCGAGCAAGAACACAAGCAGACCATTCTCCTTATCGCCGGTGTTCACGGCGCTGAACCCGAGTCAGGCGCGGGCGCGCTGAATCTCATCCGCATGTTGGAGACGGGGCAGGATTATCGCGGCAAGGCCGATCCCGAGTTGATCGAGTTGGCTTCCCGTTACCGGCTCATCATCGTCCCTTGCGTGAATATGGACGGACGCGCGCTTTCGCCCGATCATCTCCGCAACGTCGACCACCACACTTTCCGTATCGCTTCGCAAGGGGCTTGGCTGGACGGTTCGCAGGTGGGTTGGCGCGGCAGCAAGGCGTGGTTCCCGTTGCCGCTGGATCGCGTCGCTTATCCCGGCGGTTATCCGAACTCCGAGGGCTACAACATCATGCACGACTGCGCACCTGGCGACATCCGTAGCGCGGAAGCGCGCGCACTCCTGAAACTCGCCGCACGTTGGCGTGTGGATGCCGTGATCAACGGGCACTCCTACGAGTTCGCGCCGTCCGTGATCAATCCGAGCTGCATCGACACCCCCACCAATATCGAGCGCGTCTGCGCACTCGCGAAAAAAGCGAATGCGGCGCTTTGTGCGGCGGGTCTCAGAGAAACGCCAGGCGGCGAGCCCAAAGCGCGGAACTCCATCAACCTCAACACGCTCTTCGCGCTCGCCTCCGGCGCAGCCGCCATCACGCTCGAATGCTCGGTTTCCTACGACCGCCCCAAAGATCCGAGGCGCACCTACACCTTTGACGAGCTGATGGAGCCTGTCTTCGTCACGCTGAAGACGGTGATGCAGGACGGGCTTGAAACCCCGCTTGCCGACCGCTCGAAGTTCTGATTTTGCCCTCCTCAGCGTTTAATCAGCACGGCATCGTGTGCCGCTACGGTCAAGGGCAGGCGGCGACCGCCCCACGTCAGCGTCACGGCCTGCGGCTCGCGCGTGGCGTTGGCCAGCACCACGGCCTCGCGTCCGTCTGCGGCGCGGAAGGCGTTGTGGAAGACCGCCGGGGTCGGCAGATCGTTGTACGTGATCGTGGCGCACTCAAGCACAGGCTGCCGCATCAATCTCCCGTGAGCCAGCCAAGGGCGTCCTTCGCCGTGATACAACTCGACCCAGCGCTGCATGAAGCGGGAGTCTGATGTGAATCCCGACGATACGACCTCCTTGACGCTGCCGTCCGCCAGCACCTCTTCCAGCCGCATCTCGTCCACCCAGACGACCGCTTCGCCCGACACATGGCACATGATGCGCAGCATCTCGGCGCTGTCCGGCATCTTGAAGTCGGCCGCGACCTTCTGCCAGCCGCTGCCGGGCGCGGGGAAGTTGAGCCGTCCGCCCTGTCCGGTTGATTTAAGCCCGGGCGCGAACACGCCGAAGTTGACCCCGTTCGGTTGCGCCAGCTTGGCGGTTTTCAGCCAAGCGCTCAGACGGTAGGTGCGCCCGCCGCCGAAGCTCTCGGCATCCGCATACACGTTCTGCGAGACCTGTACGGTGTCGCCAACGTTGTTCTCCAGCCGCATGCTGGCGGTGCCGCTGTGCTTCTCTTCGGTATCGACATAGGCCGCGCCGTTCCACACCGCGCCCTGGTATCCGCTCAGCTTCTCCCAGTTGCGGAAGAACTTGCCGTCGACCGTCAGGAGATCGAATCCGCCGTTGGCGAGCATCACCTCTTTGAAGTCTTGGCTGGACGGCACCATGTGGGGCATCTGGCCGTCGGCCAGGCAGTGCGCGTCCCACACGCGGTTGCCGCGGCGCGGGTTGCTCTGGAACGGCGGCAGGTATTCGTGGTAGATGTAATTGAACACCGAGGCCCACTCGCCCTTGCGTTCGCAGTTGCGGTAGTCCTGCACCCCCATCAGGTGGTTGAACCACTCGTTGGGCTCTTCGATGCAGACAACGGCGTCGGGCTCGATCTTGCGCATGGCGTCGCGCATGCCGATCAGTTGCTCGGTGAAGACTTCGGTCATCCAGCGGCCGCGTCCTTTGGGGTGCCCGTGCCAGTCGGCGTAACAGGCCGGCCAGTTGGCGCCTACCACTTGGTCCACCTGGATCATCTCGCAGCCGCGCCGGGCCAGCGGCACGCAGATGTCCTCGTTCCACCAGCGGCGTGTCCAAGGGTCGCCGCCGCACATGCAGGCGGTACTGCCGCCATGCAGCCAACTGGGCGTGCGCAGATACAACTGGCCGTCACGATTATGCACGGCGTGCTTGCGCGCGATCTTGTCAAAGCGCTCGCGGTCATCCCATTCGAAACTGCCGTCGCCGCGTTTTTTGAAGGTCAGCGTCCAATGATACCCCGACGGCCACGGGAAGGCGTGGCAGCCGAGTTCACGTGTCCGGGCCACCAGGCGGGTGAACTGTTCGTCAGAGGGGTAGAGCGGGAAGTAGTCCGGGGTGACCCAACTGTCGATCTTCTCCCAGCCCCAATACGCTGTAATCAGCGGAGTTTTGGGGAAGTGCTTCTGCCAGAACTCGGTGAGCCAGCGCTCGATGCGGTCGGGTTCCGCCAGCCAGCCGCGTCCGAAGCGCACCATGGCCGGCGCGTCTTTCAGCCACGCCGGCAGGTCGTCGCGCTGCGTGAATATCTTGGCGCACCAGTGGCGCGTCCAGGCCCATTCGCGGTAGCGGTCGGCCGCATCCCGCCAGTCTGCGGGTGCGCCGTCCGGCCCCGTGAAGGTCGAGACCACGACGTCATACGCTTGGCTGTCGGTGCCGGTCACGAAGCACGGGCGCAACCATGAGAATTCGACGCCCTCATCGGTGCGCGCCACACTCAGGCTCTTGGGATACCCCTTGTCGTCATACGCCGCCGTGTAAAAGCCGGCCTGGTTATCGTAGTAGCAACCGAACTGAGCCGCCATGTTGCCGGGCTGGCTGATGGAGAAGATGTGTCCCTTTTTCAATGCTCCCGGTCTGCGGGTCACGCCGCCTTTGGATGCACCCGCCACGATCGCGTCGTCATCGACCGACGCGCCCAGCGGCGCGGCCAGTGTGATCTGGGGGTAGCGGACATCCTCCAGCACCCATCCGTCGCGCATGACCACTTTGATACGCCAGCGCAAGTCCAGTCCGTCCGGGTCCGCGCTGACCGTGCAGACCACGCGCTCCACGCCGTTCGGAAAATCGGTGTAGGTCAGCGTCGCGGCGGATTCCGAAGACCGTTTCACACTGCACGCGCGCGCGTCCCAGTTCCCGACTGTGATCTGTTTGCCCGGCGGCTCTGCCTGCTGCGAGACCGCCAGCGTGAACAACCGCTGCGGGGGCTTGTCGGTCGCCGCCAACTCTATGCCGCCGGGCGTCTTGAGCGACACCACCCCGCGGCCGCCGCCGTCCAAAACGAGTCGCGCACCCTTGCCGGAAAGCGCCACCGTCTCAGCACTTGCGCACAAAACCGCCACCGCAAACAGTACCGCAACATAACATTTGGTTTCAGTTTTCATACATCGCTCTCTTTTTCTTACACGAAGCCGCCAAGGCACAACGGTCGTTTAATTTCGGGTTTCAGGACACCGGTATCAATTGTAACGCTCAACGT
>DAOTMQ010000119.1:0-10870 GCA_035450385.1 Kiritimatiellia bacterium
CGGTCGCGGCATCAAACGCCGTCAGCGCGTCCGCCATACTCCAAGAAATGTGCGCGTGCATCCAGCGAGCCGCAGCACTCGGGTCGCCGCGCCGTATCGCGCGCTCGACCTCGGCATGCTGGCGCCACGCCCAAGCGACGTGGCGCAAGTCGCGCTTGTGGCTGTACTGGCCGAAGAAGAGATTACGCTGGTAGACGTTGGTTACGATCTTGATTGCCAGATGGTTGCCTGCCGCCTCGAGCAACAACAGATGGAACGAGAGATCTGCGGTGAGAAATGTAACCAGCGGTCGGCCCTCCAGTAACGGACGACGCCGCGTACGCAGGCTGACAGCCATCGCATGCATCGTCTCGCACGCTTTGCGTAATTCATCGCGGTTGGCTTTGGTGAGGTTCCGCACCGCGCGTTCCATGGCGAAGGTCTCAAGTGCCATCCGCACTTCAAAGGCATCGATGAGCTGACGCCGGTCCGGCCGCGCGACATACGTGCCGCTGGACGGGATCTGATAGAGCAGCCCCTCCTCCGTCAGCCGACGC
Organism: Kiritimatiellia bacterium; assembly: GCA_035450385.1. Taxonomy (GTDB): domain Bacteria; phylum Verrucomicrobiota; class Kiritimatiellia; order RFP12; family UBA1067; genus DUPH01. The sequence goes on from DAOTMQ010000119.1 coordinate 537, forward strand.
ACCGCCTCGCGCACCGGCGTACGGCTGATCCCGCACTCGGCAGCAATCGTCTGCTCGGAGAGCTTTTGTCCTGCCACCAGTTCGCCACTCACCAATTTCTTGCTGATGTGCCGATAGGCGACATCACTCAACGTTTCACCCACAGTGCTCCAGCTCCCTCACGATCTTCGCACGTCCTTGCCGCTAATTACATACCGGATACGTCTAAACGAATACCGGTTTTGCGATACGGTATCAAGTTAGGGCGGACTTGTCAGTAACCGATCACAGACACAACCGATCATTGCGCCGGCCAGAGCGAGCGCCAGTAGGCTTGGTCGGTGGCGAAGGGGTCAAGCGTGTCTTTCTCCGGATCGAAGTCTGACGGCAGGATACCGAAACGCTTCATCTCGCGCACGTACTGCGGATTGGGCCGCCAGCCAGGCGCACCCCAAGGCGGACGCGCATCGTGCAACTTCTTGCCGCTCTCGATCGAGGCCAGTATTTTTTGGTAGTCCGGATCGCTGGTGTCCTTGAAGACTTCACGAGCGCAACGCCCCACCCCACCTGCCGATTTCGCCAGCGGCGCGAGCAGCAGGCTGGAACACGTAGGCCGCGTGTAGTCGACCAATACACCGGCGTCGTAAAAACGCGCGGGGTCGTTCGGCAGGACGATGCGCTCGTGGTTGCCGGTGGGACGCCCCAGCTTTTTCTTCTCTTTGTCGCGCCGCAACCCCCAGTTGAGGGGGAAGCCCGAGACATTTTGCTCTTCGGTGTTTTTGTGGCACTCCACACAGCGGCGTTTGAAGACGTCGCGACACTCGCCGAAGATTTTGTTGCCCGCGTGGCCGTAGTAGCGTTGCTCTTCGGTGTTGCGCACGGCAGCGTAACTGCCGGCGTAAGGGGCGGCGGCCTCGATCCACAGCCAGACCATACGCCACTCACGCGGCGAGACCTTGACGTTGTGGTGGCCGCCGGAGAGCCGCGCCAACAGCGGGCTGGCGGAGCTTCCGATTGTGCGTGGCGGACGGTTGCCAAGACCGTTGGCGCCATCCGCGACCTGTTGACGGGCCAAAAGCGCAACATACGCATTTGAGAAGCGCGGTGCCAGAGCCGCCGCCAGATTGAGCGTACCGGCGCGCTTTTGCGGATTGTGGCAGGTCACGCAATGGCGGTCCAGAATCGGCTGGATATCGCGCTGGAAATCCGGCACGTCCGGAAAGCCTTCGAACGGCTGGATGACGGACGGTGGCCGTTTCAGAGCAAGTGGCGTAGGCTGGTCGCGGCGGGCATCGGCAGCACTGGAGCGCGTCTCATGGCAGCCGATGCAGGTGAAGGTCTCGCCGGGCATAAGGTCGGCAAAGCTGTGCATGCGCTTGACCGAGAGGTCGTTGGCATCGAGTGCAACGAAGAAGAGCGGACGTCCAGCAGGTACAAGAAACGAGGCGCTGCCGTCCTCTTCGACCGGCACGGTCCCCAGCACCCGCTCAAGGTTGAAGGTGCCGAGCCACGAGGTCAGATCCATGCCGCCGCTGAAGTTGACAGGCTTGGGTAGCGGCTCGAGCACGAGCAGTTTCTTGATATCGCCACGCTTGACGCCCTCCATATTGCGGCCTTGGTAGACATCGATCAGTATAAATTGGCCGGTGGGCTTACCGGAGACCACGCGTGAAGGGATGACCGGTTCACGCGGACGCGGACGCAACACGCGCGGCTCGTGAACCGGCGTGGCGGGATCGGTCAGGATGGTCTCCTCTTTGCCGTCGCGCGTCAGGAAGGCGATCGACTTCCCCTTGGCTACCAGAAACAAGTCACGCGTGACGGGGAAGGGGTCGCGGATGCGTCCGGTGTGCTTGATGCGTACGGCGGCCTCCTTCTCGTCCGGCCCCTGCTTCTGTGAGACCAGCGTGGCAAAACCTTCGTGCTCGTTGACACCGTGACCGGGCGAGAAACTGGCGATCACCTCTTGGGTGCCGGGGATCGGCAGGGCGTCGATCATCACGATCCATGAGTGCATGTTGCCGAAGTAGACATTAACGCCGGTACCATCCGGGTTCATTGTCCAGAGGTGGTGGTACTCCACCTGCGAGCGATCGATATACTCCCATCGCGTGTATAGGATGCGGCCGTCCGGCAACACCGCCGGCGTGTTGTCGTGTTCGATGTTGGCGGAAACGCACTGCATGTCAGAGCCGTCAGGCCGACAGCGGTACATCGTGCCGACTTGGGTATACCAACAGCCCACCCAGCGCTTGCAGCGCGTCGTGATAAACAGGATGTCGCCGTCCGGCAGGCGGCATGCCTCGTAGTCGTCCCACGGGCCGTCGGTGATTTGCCTGATGCCTGAGCCATCGGATTGGATCTCGTATAGATGATAGTGGTCGGTATCGGCGGGCCGGTAAGAGAAGAGGATCGTGCGACCATCGTAGTCGACATGCGGATCACGGATGCTGCCGCCGCGCGCGTCGAGGATCACGCTGTTCTGACGGGTTTTCAGATTATACCGGTACAACACACCAGCATCCGGCTGGCCATTGCCCGCGTAGGCTTTCTTGGCCACGTCATCACAATAGTGGCCGATATTGGCATACCAATGACCGTCGTCATACCGTGCGCGTGTACAGAAGACGAACTCAGGCGTGTCGCGCATCGGCCCTTCCAGCGCCTTCTCCACAAGCGCGGCGCGGACACTCGACATACAGTAGGCACAACCCAGCCCTGCAAAAAACACTCCCCATCGTTTCCGCATCGCTACCCCCTTTCAGGTCCCCCGGCTCGACGCAGCCAAGGCGCCCCGTTATTCCTTGTGCACATCCACACGCGTCGCCCCGCCGCGCTCATAGGGCGGCGGGCTCACCACCGCCTTGCCGTCATCCGGCGGCGGCTCACTGGCTCTTGTCCTGCCGAAAAAAGGGAACCCCGCGAACGGCGGACGCTGTCGCGCCGCCGCCTCTTCCAGCAACACCATCCGGTACTCGCGGTCGGCTGCGGTGTAGATGAAGTAGGCGATCAACAGGCGGGTCAGCATGTAGCCCTCGAATCGGTGCGTCAGGAAGGAGAACAGCACCGAGAGCCCCATCAGCACGGCGATGAACCGCCCGATGCGCGAGGCGACCCACGTGGCCCGCAGGCGTGTCATGAAAAACTGTTGCAAGAAGGCGCGCAAAATGCGTCCGCCGTCCATCGGGAAAGCCGGCAACAGGTTGAAAAAGCAGAGCGAGAGGTTGATCACCCCGAGATAGAAAAAGAGGCCAGGACTATAGCCCGCCGACGTCGACACAGACATCGGATCGATATGCAACAACGACACCGCAGCCAGGCAGAGCGCACCGATCAACGCGCTCACCAGCGGCCCGGCCAGTGCCATCAGAAACTCCTGCCACGCTTTGCGCGGCATGTCAATGATGGTCGCGCAGCCCCCGATCAGCATCAGCGTGATGTCACGCACGCGGCAACCGAACGCCTGTGCCACCAAGCTGTGGCCGAGTTCGTGCAGGACGATGGACGCCGCCACACCAACGCCGACCGCGATGCCGAATAGCGGGTTGCCGAAGTCGCTGACCACGAAGAGCAACAACAGGATCAACGACCAGTCGACATAGATCGGAATGTCAGAAACGGTAGCAATTTTGTAAGCCATAGCAGAAAAATCCAATCGCAAAGGGATATACGCTCACAACGTGGTGACCAGCAGGCACGCGGCGGCATCAGGCTCCAGATGATACACATCGGCAGCCGCCGGCACCAGTGCGCTTTGTCCGACTCGCAGTAAAACACGCTCGCCGCCGACCGACACAGCAACCGCGCCGGCAGTGACAAACAGGACATGGAACGAAAGACTGTCCATAGTCACATCGAGCGGCTCCGCGAGATTCAGCCGACGCACGTTGAAGTAGTCGCAGGCCACCACTTCCGACCAGCCCGTCCCCGCTCGGTCTCCCCCGGCGGGATCGATCATCCGCGGCGCGGGCAGCGACCAGTCGAGCGTCTTAAACCCCTCCTCGATATGCAGCAGCCGGGGTCGGCCGTCCGCGCCGACGCGATTCCAGTCAAACAGACGATAGGTGGTGTTGGAGTTTTGCTGCACCTCATAGATCAAGCACCCCGCGCCGATCGCATGCACCAATCCGCCGGGAATGAATAGCGCCTGACCGGGCTCGATCGGATGCTCCACAAGTTGCGTCGCGGTCGTACCATCGGCCAGCGACCGCCGCAGCGACTCCGGCGTTACGTCCTCCGCCAATCCTGCATAGAGCGAGGCACCGGGCGAGCGATCCAACACCACCCACATCTCCGTTTTGGGTTCCCCACCGGTGCGCTCCGCATTCTCGGTGTTCGGATGCACTTGCACACTCAGCCGGTCGCGCGCGTCGATCACTTTGAAAAGCAGCGGGAAGCGATGCGGGTCAGGAGCACGCGTACCGACCAACGCCGCACCATATTCGGCGCTCAGTTCCGTGAGCCCGCGTCCCGCGAACGGTCCGGTTGCCACGATACTCTCGCCGTCCGGCCGCGCCGCGATCTCCCACGACTCAGCGCACACCTCCGGCGTATCCGTTCTGCCATACACGGCAGCCAGACGCTCTCCGCCCCAGATGTAGTCCTTATACACCGGCTTAAAAACAAGTGGAACACACAACGCACTCATGACGGTTCAGTTTATCAGCCCTGAAAGAGCGTTGAAAGTTGAAAGTGTAATCGGCTAGTGACAAGGAGGGGGCGAAGGTCATGAGTTTCTGGTGAAAAGGGGAGCAGAGAGTCGGATCGGGCGTCCTCGCCCGCAACAACGTGTCTTGCAAAAGATTGATGCGCAGATTCCCTCGTTGCGGGTTTATTTTTTGACCTGATTGACATAACTGACCTGATTGACATGATTTGGAGGGCGAGTGTCCCCACGAGCCGCCTTCCGCTGTGCGGAAGGATGGTTTCGGGTTTCATTGCGGAGCGCCGAGATGGGCAAGCGTCTGCTTGCCCGGCGGCGCATGTGCCACCCACTTGAGCGTTGAAAGTTGAGCGTTGAGCGTTGGGCGTTTAATTTTTCCTCGCGCTGTGCGCGGACGGCGGCTCGTGAGGACACTCGCCCTCCAGTGCTACGGTCTGGGCTAGCGAAGCACCGTAAAAAATTCCTGCGTCTCTGCGTCTCTGCGTTAAAAAAACTCTCAACGTTCTGCGGGCGAGGACGCCCGCGCTCCCGACTGCGCACACCCAAAACACGCGCTCGACTCGCACACCCCTATCACCAACCGATAGCGATCTCGATGCTGATTTACCTTTGCTTCATGCGGGGCAAAGGGTAAACTTACGCTCCGTTATGGGATATGAAGTATTAGCTCGTAAGTGGCGCCCCAAGGGGTTTGATGATGTGGTCGGTCAAGAGCATGTCACGCGCACGCTCAAGAACGCGATTGAAACCGGACGCGTCGCGCACGCCTACCTGTTTGTCGGGCCGCGCGGTATCGGCAAGACCTCGCTGGCGCGTATCTTTGCCAAGGCGCTGAATTGCACGAAAGGCCCTACGATCACGCCGTGCAATGAGTGCGACATGTGCCGCGAGATCACAGCCGGCAACGCGCTGGATGTACTGGAGATCGACGGCGCATCGAATAACGGCGTGGATCAAGTGCGCGATCTGCGCGATCAGGTCCAGTTCGCCCCGGCCCATGGCACTTTCAAGATCATTATCATCGACGAAGTCCACATGCTCACCACCGCTGCTTTCAACGCACTGCTCAAGACGCTGGAAGAGCCGCCGCCGCATGTGAAGTTCATCTTCGCCACGACCGAGGGCGACAAGATCCTGCCGACCATCATCTCGCGTTGCCAGCGCTTTGACCTGCGCCGCATCCAGACGCCCTTGATCGTCGAGCGCTTGCGCCACATCTGCACAGCCGAAGGCATCACGATTGATGACGACGCACTGCTGGCAATCGCGCGCGGCGCCGAAGGCGGCATGCGCGACGCGCTTTCCGCGCTGGATCAACTCATCTCTTTCAGGGGCGACGCCCTCACCGAAGACGACGTGCTGGCGGTTTTCGGACTCGTGTCGCGCCGCTCGCTCGAAGGGCTCGCCACAGCCGTGCTTAAGGGCGACATGCCTGAAATCCTGCGGTTGGTCGGACTATTCGACAGCGCCGGCAAAGACATGCGCCGTCTGACCGTGGAACTGATGGAGCACTTCCGTCATCTGCTGGTCTACCTGTATGTCGGCGAGGCGATGTCGACGCTCGACGCTACCCCCGAACAGATCCGTGCACTGTCCGGGCAAGCGGCGCTGGCAGACGCCGTGCGCGTGCATCAGATCGCTGACCAACTCGCTGAAATGGAAGGGCGGTTGCGCTTCGCCCTCTCGGTGCGCACGCTGATCGAGATGACGCTCATTCGTTGCGCACGTATCGCGACAGCGGTATCGCTCGAAGAGGTTCTGAGCCGCCTGAATGCGTTGCGCTCCGATGAGCCGCCGGCCGTCACAAGCAAGCCCGCCGCGTCTGCGGCACGCCCGACCGACCTCCACGACGACCCGCTGCTCAAGCAGGTGCTGGAGGAGTTCGACGGCAAGATCGTCAGCATCGAAGAGGGTGACGATTGACCCGCGCTACGCGCGGGGAGAAGTAATAGGTAAGTAGGTAAGAAGTAAGAAGGTACATTTCGTTTTCCCCATGCGCCCACAAATGCGTGACAAATGCGACACAATTGTGCTACTGTCCGAATTGATGGTTTGGGAAAGGGGTTTGACATGGATATGGTAACGGTCAGAGATTTCAGGACATCTCCGACGAAGATTCGGAATCGGTTAAAATCGGGCGCAACGGTGGTATTGACCAACAACGGTGCCCCGATAGCCGTTTTGCTGGGCACGGATGCGGCCTCGCTGGAAGACACTCTGGACGCTATCCATCAGGCGCGGGCGGTGAGGGCGGTAGCCAGAATGCAGTTGGCCGCCCGGCAGAATCGTCCCGCCGGTATGGACATGGACGAGATTGATGCCGTCATTGCCGCCGCGCGGAAGGACAGGAAAGACGGGTAACGCCATGTCAAACGCGGTCATCGACACCAACGTTCTGGTTTCGGGGCTGTGGAATCCGTCTGGGGCACCGGGGACTGTGCTGTCGATGGTTCTCGCCGGACGGATCACGCCTTGGTATTCGGGTGCCATCCTGTGTGAATACTCAGACGTGCTGAATCGCAAGGAGTTCCCATTCGCCAAAGCCGATGTAGACGCGCTGTTGGGGTTCATCCAAAGGAGAGGCGTCGCCGCGACGTTCACGGTGAGTCGCGTGTCATTCACGGATGAAAGCGACCGCATCTTTTACGACATAGCCGTTTCCAACAACGTCCCATTGGTCACGGGGAATCTGAGGCACTATCCCGCGCATCCGCTGGTTCGTAGCGTATCCGCTTTTCTCTCTGAGCTAACCTGAACCGAGTGGCGCTTTGCAGGTTCAACTACCCTTTTCAAGTTTAGAGTCTCTCGACCAGCGCACGGCACAGGTTGGCTGATACTGCGGATGCACGCTTCAAAAAGGTTTGGAAGTCTAGGGCACTGTCGCCGCTCCCCGGAGCGTCACTCAACGCGCGCAGAATCAGGAAGGGCACTCCGAAGCGCGTGCAGGTATGGGCGATGGCACCACCCTCCATGTCGACGCACGCCACGCTGTCCTGAAAACGCGCGCGAATCTGGTCAAGCTGCTGCTGCGAGTGAATGAACGAATCTGAGGAACCCAACAGGCCATGGTGGCAGACCGGCGGCGAGGGCTGCTCAGCCAACACGTCTCTGAAGCACGCGAGCAATGCGGGCGCAGCGCGAAAACGCGGCTCGCTGCCGAGCATCTGCCCAAAGGCCAGCCCAAGCGGCGTCAAGTCCACATCGGTGTAGACGATCTCTTCAGGCACGAGCAGGTCTAGAATATGCTGGCCGGCCTGCAAGCCGCCGGCCGTACCGGTATTGATCACGCATCCCGGCGCAAAGTCCGACAGCAACAGGGCGAGTGTGCAGGCGGCGTTGACCTTGCCGACGCCGGTCTGTGCAATCACCAGCTCCTGGTTGCCGTGGTGGGCGTGAAACAGCCGCGTGTTGAAGTGTACGCATGTTTCGTGTTGTGGGAAACACGCCAGCAGCGCCTCCACCTCCTCCTCCATCGCGGCCACGAGGGCAATCGGTTTCTTCATGCGCTTAGTTTCGTATGATCAGCGCCGGACGTCAACCCTTGGGCATGCATTTTCTGTGAAAAGGGGCGGAAGCCAGAAGCAACGCCCCCAAAAAAACTAATGCACTAATGAACTAATGCACTAACAAACGCCGCCATGTCGTCGGTCAGGTTTTTCCAATCGGCACACAGAGGAATCACATGCCCGGTCTCGGGCAGGTCGCGAACCGACGTCGGCCCTTTGCAAGCGGTAAGCCAGTGCTGTGCGGCGGCGGTATCGACAACCGAATCCCGCGCGGCGGTCACCGCAAAAACCGGGCAGGTGAGCTGGGCGGCGCGCGGGCGGTTTTCGCTGACCAACTTAAAGAGTGCGCGGTAGACGCAGAAGGGAATGAAACGGTCGCGCGCGTATGTGAAGGCGGGATCGTCCTCGGCAACCCCGCGCACAGAAAAGGGCGATTCAAACATCGGCGAGAGGCAGAGCGCAACGCGCGCGATCGCGAACCAGACATGCGGCGGCAGTAGCGGACATCGCTTGCGCGACACTTCGATAAGCGGAGCAAAGAGTGCCACGCCGTTCACCAGATCCGGCAAGCGCAACGCCGCATCCAGCGCGAGCGCACCGCCCAACGAATGGCCGACGACCCACACGGTTTCATGCGTCTCGCGTAACTGCACCAGTTCGTCGGTCACCTGCGCACGCCAGACTTCCAGCGATTGGCGGCGGGCACGCGCGACCGGCTCGGCACTGCCGGGCAGGCGCATGGCACGGCAGGTGAAGCCCCCGCCTTCCGCCAGACGGTGTGTGATACGTCGCCAGATGTAGGGCGTGTCCGCAAAGCCATGGATAAAGAGCAACGCCACGGAGCCGTCACCAACCTGATAGGCGGCCGCATCCGGCAACAGGCCGTCCGGATCGCGATTCGCGCGTTTCTCCCATGCCCGACGGCGCAACCCCACCCAAAGCCGGTGGAGCAGATTCGTGCCGAGCCAGGCCGCAACAATGACCAACAGAGTGAAGAGCAGTGAACCCATGGTGGCCAGTTTATCCCCACCCCCAGATCGTCGCAACACAAAACACGCTAACAAAACACGCTAAACTCGCATGCCCTCTGTCATCAACCGATTACGGATGATTTGCCTCCGTCTGCTTTTCTATTGTCGGTTTCACACCGATATTGCTAAATTACCTTTGTGACAGAGTGCATAATCTCAAACACACTCACACTCTTAAGTTGCAGGTTCTGTCCGCATTAGGCGCCGCCATGTGCAAATCTTTTTTAAAACGCTTGCTGCCAATCATTGTTTGTGGTTTGTCCGCATACGGGCATGCCGTTCCAACCAAGACCCTGGTGGCCTGGGTCTACCTCGATAACACCACCCAACAGGGCGGCAGCGCATTGACGATCCAACGCGGTGAACAGTTTGACGCCATCGTGTTCGGCGAGAAGGCGGCAGGTAAATGGATGGCGGGCAGCAACTATTTTCGGCGCACTCAGGACGACCAGCAAAGTAATGCCGTAGAAACGGCCGCAGTCGACACCTTGATCCAAAGAAACATCACCGTGCCCGGAGAAATGCAACAGTTGCTGCCGGGGATCAGCGGAGACGCATTGGAACTGGAGATTGTTTTTGCCGCGCAACAAGCTCAGGAGTTCGGCATCAACCTTTTGTGCGACACCAATGGTGATAATGGATTTAAGATCGCTTGTGACACTGTCGGCGGCAATCTAAGCATCGGTTATGTCACCCCGTCTTTTCAGGTCAAACCCGCCAAGGACTTGACCTTGCGGCTCTTCATCGACAGAAGCATGATTGAGGTCTTTGTCAACGAACGCCACGCCGTCGTGGCATGGCACGAGTATCCGCCCAACAACCGGCATATCAGCCTATTTGCCAAAGGCGGCAATCTGCTTGTCAAGAAAGTGACCGCCTGGAAACTCAAGTCGATCTATGCAGGCAATTGCGTGTTTGATTCGGTTGCCACCTCTCATTCTTGTGCCCACTCGCCCAGCATCTCGGCGGCCTGGCAATAGCGTGCAAACACTCTTTCATACTCGACCGAACACGCCGCATCCGGCGCATGCCGGTCTGTCACTGCCGAAGCCTCATCAACAATACCGAAGTCTGTCCATATCCCGGCCCCCACACCTGCAACCGCCGCAGCGCCCAAAGCCGCAGCCTGCTGGCCAGCGCTCCGTCGCTCGACAC
>DAOTMQ010000120.1:0-10861 GCA_035450385.1 Kiritimatiellia bacterium
CGGCGATGATCGACCTCGACACCGTGAGTCCCGGCCTGATCCACTACGACTTCGGCGACGCCCTGCGCTCAATCTGTAATCCCGCAGGCGAGGAGGAGCAGAACCTCAGCAAGGTGGTGTTTGATCTCGACCTCTGCGCCGCGTTCTGCAAGGGCTACATGAAACACGCCCGCGCGTTCCTGACCGAGGCAGACCGCCTTTACTTGTACGACGCAATCCGGTTGATTACGTTTGAACTGGGACTGCGTTTCTTCCAAGACTATCTGGCTGGCAGCGTCTATTTCAAGATCCGCCAGCCGGAGCAGAATCTCAACCGCGCCCGCGTGCAGTTCCGTCTGTGCGAATCCATTGAGGCGCGCGAACGGGCGATTCGCGAACTGCTCGCCGCGCTGTGACCTGCACCTTGGCATTGCCTTCTGCGACCTTGTCCTTCAGGCCGTCCTTGTAGGCGCGGAATTTCTCGCGCAATTCTGGATCGGCGGTGCCGAGGATCTGGACAGCGAGCAGGGCGGCGTTGACCGGGCCCGCGCTGCCGAGCGTCACGGTGGCGACCGGGACACCGGCCGGCATCTGGAGCGTGGCGTAGAGCGCATCAAGACCGTTGAGCGCACCGCCGGCGACCGGAATGCCGATCACCGGGAGGACCGTGTGGGCGGCGAGCACGCCGCCGAGGTGGGCGGCACCGCCGGCCGCCGCGATAATGACCTTGAGGCCGCGCGCTTCGGCGTTGGCCGCGTAATCGGAGGCGAGTTCCGGTGTGCGGTGTGCGGAGATGACGCGCACGTCAAATGCGACGCCGAAGGACTCCAGCATGGCGGCGGCCTTCTGCACGAGCGGCCAGTCTGAGTCGCTGCCCATGACGATACCGACGAGAGGTGTGGACATGTGTGAGGTCTCCTGTTGAAAGGACGTTCGGGAATCCCTCCCAAGCGTCGATAGTTGAGTGTTGCAGGTGTGGCACGGGCATCTTGCCCGTGTTTCATGGGCGGGACGCCCATGCCACGAGGGTTATTTCAGGGGTCTTGTCTGTCACCCCCGGTCAAAAGCGCGGTGGGCGATGTCCGTACGATAGTGTACGCCATCAAAGTGAATCTTGGCCGCAGCCTCATAAGCGCGGCCCACGGCGGCACGCAGATCGGCGCCCAGCGCGGTGACGGCGAGTACGCGTCCGCCTGCGGTGACGACCTGACCGTCCTTCAAGGCGGTACCCGCGTGGAAGACGATGGCGTCATCCACAGCGGCGGCCTGATCGAGTCCGGAGATGGGCAGGCCCTTACGATAAGATCCGGGGTAGCCGCCGGAAGCCAAGATCACGGTGGCCGCAGCTTCAGGGCGCACCTGCACATGCGCGTCGGTCAGCGTGCCGTCGATGCAGGCTTCGAGCGCGGGGATGAGGTCGCCGCCGATACGGGGCAGCACGGCCTCGGTCTCTGGATCGCCGAAACGCGCGTTGAACTCCAGAACGGAGATGCCCTTGGGGCCGATCATCAGTCCGGCGTAGAGCACGCCCTTGTAAACGATACCACGACGGCGCAGCTCGCGCACGACCGGCAGGATGATCCGCTCTTTGATGGTCGGTAACAGATCGGGAGTGACCACCGGCGCCGGCGAGTAGGCACCCATGCCGCCGGTGTTGGGGCCTTGATCGGCGTTGAAGACGCGCTTGTGGTCCTGCGATGGCGGTAGCAGCACCGCATGCTCGCCATCGACCAGAGCGAGGATCGAGGCCTCCTCGCCCTCCAGAAACTCCTCAATCAGAATCTCTGCGCCAGCCGCGCCAAAGACGGCGTCCACCAGCATCGAGCGAATCGCGTCCGCCGCTTCGTCATGGGTCTGGGCGATCACCACGCCCTTGCCTGCGGCGAGGCCGTCGGCCTTGATCACCACCGGCAGAGAGAAAGAGGGGAGTGCCGCCACGGCGGCTTCGGCATCATCGAAGACCAGCGCACGGGCAGTCGGCACACCTGCGGCGTTCATGATCTCCTTGGCGAAACGCTTGCTGCCCTCCATCTGTGCGGCAGCCTGACCCGGACCGAAGACGCGCAGTCCGGCTGCGGTGAAGGCATCTGTGATGCCGAGGCAGAGCGGCGCTTCAGGACCGACCACCGTAAGGCCCGGCCGGTGCTCACGTGCCCATGCCAGCAGGGCCGGGATATCATCGGCCTGGATCGGCAGGTTGCACGCATCAGATGCCGTGCCGGCATTGCCCGGCGCGCAAAAAATCTCAGGGCGGGATGTATCGCGCGCGAGTCGCCACGCAATCGCATGTTCGCGTCCGCCGCCACCAACAACAAGAACTTTCATAGCCATGGCTTGGGATGATAGAAAAATCGGCGCACGGTAATCAAGCAGAATACTCCCGCCTTTTGTCATTGAGCTACGTAGCCGCAATCGGTATACTGCGAGGGGTTTTAAGAAAGGCGGTGCGGTATGTCTCTCACTCAAGACATTTGGCGGATCGGCATTAACGTGCGCGAGTATTTGGTGTCCCATTACACACCCTATGACGGTGATGAATCCTTCCTTGTGCCGCCGACGCCCCGCACGCTGGAGCTATGGGAGAAGGTCAGGGCATTGATGAAGGAAGAGCGGGCGCGTGGCGGGGTCTACGACATCGACAACACGCGCATCTCGACCATCACGTCGCACGAACCGGGCTTCATCGATCGCGACCTCGAACAGATCGTCGGCATCCAGACCGACACCCCGCTCAAACGCGCGATCATGCCGTTCGGCGGTATCCGCATGGTACAGTCGTCGTTGAAGGCTTACCAGCGCGAGCTGCCTGAAGATATCGAAAATGTCTTCAAATACCGCAAAACCCATAACGACGGCGTGTTCGATGCCTATAGCGATGAGATGCGGCTCGCCCGCCACAACGGCATCATCACCGGCCTACCCGATGCTTACGGCCGCGGCCGTATCATCGGCGACTACCGCCGTCTGCCGCTCTATGGCATCGATTTCCTGATCGCCCACAAGGAAGCCGCCAAGGTGCGCCATGTGTTCGACGCCATGGACCTCGAGGCGATCCAGTTACGCGAAGAGATCTCCGAGCAGATCCGCGCATTGCAGGAACTCAAAGCCATGGCCGCCTCTTACGGGTTCGACATCTCGCAGCCGGCGCAGGATACGAAAGAAGCGATCCAGTGGCTCTATTTCGCCTACCTCGCCGCCGTGAAAGAACAGAACGGCGCGGCGATGTCGATCGGCCGCATTTCAACTTTTCTCGATATCTACGCCGAGCGCGACTTAGCCGCCGGGCGCTACACCGAAGAGCAGATCCAAGAGTTCGTCGATCACTTCGTGATGAAGCTGCGTATGGTGCGCTTCCTACGCACACCGGGCTATGATGCGCTCTTTTCGGGTGACCCTACCTGGATCACTGAATCGCTGGGCGGCATCGGTGTGGATGGCCGCCACATGGTCACCAAGATGAGCTTCCGCTTCCTGCACACACTGGTCAATCTCGGGCCGGCTCCCGAGCCCAACATGACCGTGCTGTGGAGCGCGCGCCTGCCGGACGCCTTCAAGCGCTACTGTGCGCGGCTCTCGATCATAACCTCGTCGATCCAATACGAGAATGACGAACTCATGCGCGAGAAATTCGGCGACGACTACGGTATCGCCTGTTGTGTCTCGGCCATGCGCATCGGCAAGCAGATGCAATTCTTCGGCGCACGTACCAACCTCGCTAAAGCACTGCTCTACTGCATCAACGGCGGCAAGGACGAAGTCACCGGACAGCAGGTCGGCCCAGAAATGGCGCTGGTCACCTCCGAATATCTGGATTACGACGAAGTTACGCGCAAGTTCGATCAAATCTGCCGCTGGCTCTCACGCCTCTATATCAATACGCTCAACGTCATCCACTACATGCATGACAAGTACTGCTACGAACGGCTGCAAATGGCGTTGCACGACGAAGATGTTTTCCGCACCGCCGCATGCGGCATCGCGGGGCTCTCCGTGGTGGCGGACGCCTTCTCGGCCATCAAATACGCGCGTGTCAAGCCGATCCGCGATGAACGGGGCCTGACGGTAGACTTCGAGATCGAGGGTGACTATCCCAAGTTTGGCAACAACGATCCGCGCGTGGACGATATCGCGGTCGAGGTGGTAAAATCCTTCATGGGGCGTCTCTCCAAACACCGCACCTACCGCCATGCCAAGCCGACGCTCTCGATCCTCACGATCACCTCGAACGTGGTGTACGGCAAGAAGACCGGCTCCACGCCCGACGGCCGCAAGGCCGGCGAGCCCTTCGCGCCTGGTGCGAACCCGATGCACGGACGCGACTCGCACGGCTGCATCGCGTCGATGAAGTCTGTCGCGCGCCTGCCGTACGACCACAGCGAGGACGGCATCTCTTACACCTTCTCGATCGTGCCGGGCGCGCTGGGACGCACCGACGAGGATCGCGTACAGAACCTGGTCGATCTGCTGGACGGCTACTTCAAGGAAAAAGGGCACCACATCAACGTCAACGTCTTCGACCGCGAGACGCTGCTTGATGCGATGGAGCGCCCGGAGAAGTATCCGCAACTCACGATCCGCGTCTCAGGTTATGCAGTGAACTTCATCAAGCTCACGCGCGAGCAGCAACTCGACGTGATCCACCGCACCTTCCATAAAAAATTCTAGGTGTGGCACGGGCATCTTGCCCGTGTTTCGTGGGCGGGACGCCCATGCTACAGGGTTTTTGAAAGAGTCTCTATGCAAAATCACGCAGTCCGGTCGCGCCAGTGGTGCCAATTGTTTTTTTTAACCTTTGCGCACCTGGTCGCCGATGTCTATGTCGGCTTGATCGCGCCAGTTCTGATCCCGATGCGGGACCGGTACGACGTCTCGCTGACAGCGTTGATCGTAATCACCTCCCTGCTGGCTTTTTCAGCAAATGTTTTTCAGATTCCGGTCGGGTATCTGCGGGCGACATGGACGCGCCCTTGGTTGATCTGCGGCGGCGTGCTGTTGGCAGGCGTGTCGGTTTTCATCCCCTGCCTGCCTGTCGGACCGGGCAGCGTGATAGGGATGGGTGCGCTGGCCGTGTTGGCGGGGATGGGTGTGGCGGCGGTTCATCCCGAAGGCTTGCGGGCGGTACACGGACTCGACGCCATCTCTTCCTCCCTGTCCACGGCCATCTTCATGGTGGCGGGGTTCATGGGCTTTTCGGGCGGCGCTCTGCTGTCGGCGACGCTCACCGAGCGCTTCGGATTGAGTTCGCTGATGGTGCTCTATCTGCTGGCACCGCTATCCATCATCCCGTTGCTGTTAAGCGGCATGAGACTACCGGTCGAATCCGCCAAGCCCCGGGCGCAGGAGCCGCCGAACGTTGAGCGCGAGCGTACGCCGATCGTGCCGTTCATTACGCTTTTCGTCATGGCATCGGTGTTGGCGACCTGCTCACAGATTCAAAGTACGCTACTCCCCTCTTACCTGCACGAAGAGGCGGACTACTCGCTGTCGTTCAGTGGCCTGTCGGTCACCTTGTTCGGTGTGGGCGGCATGGCCGGAGCTGTTTTCTGGGGTGCATTGGCGCCGCGACTGGGCCATCTGCGCGTGTTGCTGGGTACTGCGCTGGCCGGTGCGCCGCTTACGATGCTCTACCTGTGGCTGGCGCCGCAAACCCGGAGTGCGGCAGCGGTGTTGGCCTTTACGGGATTCATCGTCTATACGGGGTTCCCGCTTTGCATTGCCTTGGCGCGCTATGCCGACTCCTCGCTGCGCGTGAGCCAGCGGATGGGACTGATCAGCGGCGGCACATGGGGCATCGCCGCCGTGACACTCTGGATCATCGGACCGGTCGCAGAACGTGTCGGCATGCAGCCGCTGCTCCATCTGATTTGGATCGGCTATCTGGCGGTCGCCGCCATGACGCTTTGTCAGATGCGGCGTGCTCCAGCCGGCAAGTAGCTTCCATGCGTTACGCGAAAGCTTGGTTTCAAGGTTTCTGGTTTCAAGGTTTCATCCAAATCGGAATCGGGATCGCTATCGGGATCGGGATCGATTGTTTAACCACCAACACAGAACACGGAAAGGCATGGCTCTGCTTTTTCAAACCGCGAATGACGCGAATGATGCAAATCCGCGCACGGCGCGGCTGCCACTGCTCCCTTTTCACCAGAAACGCATGATCCTCGCCCCCCCTGTCACTAACCGATTATCGCTCCGATTACATTTCGGATTCACATCCCCGCCGGATTATGGCTTAATGTGGGGATCTGAACATCAACGAGGAGGAGTCGGTATGACGAACGGGTTGGCGGTGGCGGATTATGCGATTATAGCGGGCTTTTTTGCCGTCATGCTCGGTATCGGCTTCTATTTCAGCGGTCGCATGAAGAGCATGTCGCAGTTCTTCGGTGGCGGCAAGCAGGTGCCGTGGTGGCTGGGCGGAGTTTCATTCTACATGGTCAGCTTCAGCGCGCTGGCTTTTGTGATGCACTCCGAGATGGTCTACAAGTACGGCATGGTTTCGTTGGTCCTGAGCTGGCTGGCAGTGCCGGCCGCAGCGCTGAGCGCCTACCTGTTCGCGCGCCGTTGGCGGCGCGTGGCCGAGACCAGTCCGATCGAATACATTGAGGCGCGCTATGGTAGCGGCATGCGCCAAGGGTTGGCCTGGCTGGGCCTGCCGACGCGGCTGCTGGATGACTCGCTCAAACTCTTCGCCATCGGCACGGTGGTATCGGCCGGGCTCGGCTTCCCGTTCGAGACCACGATCATGCTCTGCGCGGTGATCATTCTGTGCTACACGTTCATGGGCGGGCTGTGGGCCGCGCTAGTCGCGGACTTCGTACAGTTCGCGGTGTTGGTCGCGGCGGTGATCGTCCTGCCCTTCCTCTCGTTCTCACGCGCGGGCGGGGTCAGGAACGTGTTGAACGCAATGCCGGAGAACTTCTTTAACCCGACGTGTCCGGACGCGGGCTATCCGTTTGTGTATCTGCTCTGCTACTTCGTACTCCTGTTCTTGAACTACTCCACCTCATGGGCGTTGGCTCAACGCTACTACTCATCTGAAAACGACCGCAGTGCGCGCAAGGTCGGGTACTTGGTGGCCGTGTTGTATTTGATCGGCACACCGATTTTTTATCTGCCCGCATTCGCAGCTCTGGTGTTCCTGCCGGACATTGCCAACACCAAAGACGTCTATCCGCTGATCTGCAGGACGGTGCTGCCGGTCGGGATGCTGGGCATGGTGATCGCCGCAATGTTCTCCGCCACGATGTCCACGCTTGCAGGCGACTACAACGCGGTCTCTTCTGTCTTAACCAACGACCTCTACAAGCGGCTGCACAAGCGCGACCTCTCCGAGAAACATCTGCTGGTGGCGGGACGCATCAACACCGTCATCGTCGGATTGATCGTGCTGGGCATCACGCTGGTGATGCGCACGTTGCAAGGCTCCGGTGATCTCTTCAACACCATGGCCAAGGTGTTCGGGCTCTTCCTGCCGCCGGTGGCGATACCGATGCTGCTGGGCATGCTGACGCCGCGCATCTCGGCGCGTGGCGCACAGGCCGGCCTCTTCACCGGCATCGTAGCGGGCCTCGCCGCGTTTGTACTCGGCGCCTGGCGTCCAGAGCTACGCCGGGCGGAGTTTTTGACCTTCTGGACGGCGGGCGTGACGCTGCTGGTGATGGCCGTTGTCTCCGCCCTCGTGCCGGACACCGGCGAGCGACGCGAGCAAGTGCTAACCTTTTTCAAGCGCTTCAAGAAGGACGATCCGGATGCAAACGTCGTGAGACAGAAAGGCGCGGACACCTCGTTCCTGCCGATCATCGCGGCCGGAATCGCAGCGGTCGGCGTCATTCTGATCGCGGCGGTGTTACTGACCTGCGGTCTGGCGAAAGGCTTCCTCAGCGTCTGCATCGGCACGGCGCTACTGGTAGTCGCCGCCGGCTTCTGGATTGCGGCGCGCAAACTCCGCTAGCCCCCCTACCCTTGCGGCTCGCGTTTCTCAAAGCGCACGCAAAGATCAGTGGCCTGCGTTTCCTTGTTCGTCAGGCCGCACCGCTGGGCAAACGGGTTGACTACGAAGTGGCGGCACCAGCCGCACGAGTGCTGACGCTCACTCTCATCAAAGATGCGGGGCGTCTGCGGCTTGTCGGACTCCGTAAAAATCTGGGGCCGCCGCTGACCGTGCGCGAACGGCGTCTCTTCGGCTGATGCGTAACGCGCTCCGCAACCGGTGCAGACATAGGCCTCACCGACCTTTTTGAACCCCTCATAGACGGGTTCTTTACGCACCCAAGTGAGCTTCTGACATGCGGTGCAATTAATTTCCATCGATGATGTCACAGAAAAAACCTGCCTTTCAGTGTGGACAAGATTGTTATGCGGGTCGCGGCACCGCTTTTGCGCGTCAGATCAACTCACACGCGCCGCCGGTACAGGCGGAGGTCTGCGTGACCGTCGTGTTGTCTTGGCGCTCGATGAGCTGGGTGTAATCCACCGGCGTGTTGGTGCGGTTGAGGTCTTCCCACAGCTTGCAGGCATCAATGCGCTTGAGGCAGCGCGTCATTTTCAACGTGTCGCCGCCGAAGTAATTTTTAGCGAATTTGCGGGCGCGCCGCAGCCAGTCCAACTTTGCTTCGCGCACGCTTTCAATCGCCTCGTAGACACGCTTGGGATAGATTTTGGCGGTCGGCGCTTCAAGGTTCTCGCCGCGACCGAGCACGCAGTCGCAAGCGGCCCAAAGGTTGTCGTCGAAAGCCTGCAAGCCGTCCACGATCAGGCCCGAGGCGAAGAGCGCGCCCACGCCGTAAATCGCCACGATCTCGTCATCGCTCAGCACTTCGCAGAAGGGGGCCTGCGGGTAGTCGAGGTCGCCGCCTTCCGGCAGTAGCGACACGCCGGCGAAAGCGTTGCGGTTCTCGAAGATGAACTCTTCGACCGACGCCCATTCGCTGTCCTTGACCGAGATGGTGTTCGAGACGTTGTGGCTGAGCCAAGGCTGTGCGCAGAGTTCGGGACGCTTACCGGCGTCGATCCAGTTCTCTTTGGTGAGCTTGACTTTGCGCAGCAACTCGACGGCATCGACATCGCGCTTGGTCAATGCATTGGGACTGGCCTGTATGCAGAAGGTGAGCACAACATCAGTGCCGTTGGGATTCCAGACCGACTTTTCGACAGCCTTGGGGTTCTGCGCACGGAAGAAATCGACGAGCAACTCGTCTTCATTCGCCTGTGCGCGGCGGAAGTAGCGCTTGGCGTGGTGGGGGTGGATGCCCGACGACGTGCCGAGGATGCTGCTCGTGGTGCCGGCCGGCTTGACGCAGGTGGTGCGGGCCGCCGGATTGATACCGATGCGCTTGGCCACCTGAGCGTTGACCTCAAGGATGAGCGCAGCCATCTCGCGTTGCAAGTCGGCATCGAACGCCACGTCGGGGTTCTCCATCATACCGGTCATTGAGATGCCCAGCAACGCCTCGCGCTTGGCGATGCGCGTGCTGACCTCGCCGAGGTAGCCGAAGTCAGTGTAGTCGGCCTGCAGGGTGCCGAGGATCGCTGCCGCCCGGCAGGCGGCTTCAAACTTCTCCTTGTTGTCCACGCACCCCATGTTGATCTCGCAGAGGTTGCAGAAGGCGAAGCCCGACACGCCATCGATCTGCGGATAGAGACCGATCTCAGCGCACGGATTAAAGGTCATATCCAGATGGTCGGTCCAGACAAAGCCCGGTTCGCCGAACTCTTTGACCGATTTCATGAGTTTGGCGAACTGCTCGCGCGGGGTCTTGTCGCGCAGCAACATGGCGGAGTTGTTGGAACGCGCGCGCTGCGGGTTTTCGGTGAACCAGTTGCCGGTCTTGGCGGTCGCCATCTCGTCATCTTCCGGCGAGAAGAGACAGATCGTGGCGCTGCGGCGCACACCCCCCGAGAGCACGGCGTCGGAAGCGTGCATCAAGATGTCGTAAGCATCTATCGCCCGCAGGCGCGTGTGGCCTTCGGCCAGACGCTTATCAAGCAACTCGCGGATCTTTTCCAGACTGCGGCGCAGCGGCTCAGGCCCCGGCGCGCGACCCATGCCGGAGGAGATCGGACGTCCTTTAGGGCGGATCTGCGTGTAGTCGAACTGCACGGTCGTGCCTGCATACTCCGGGAAAGGTTGGCGCGTGGAGAAGTAGCTGGAGAGCAACACGCCCAAAGCGTCAGCCCACCCCTCGATCGTGTCCGGTATCACGTAGGTGGCATTCGCGGCGCCGGGCTTGGCGATGCCCGGGAGTTTGGTGATGTGATGCGTCTGCACCGAGAAACCCACACCGCAGCCGCATAACAACAGCCACAGCGCCTCTTGGAAGAATCGCGGGCGGTCGCAGTACGAGGTGGTGCAGTTGTAGATGCGCGCGTGCTTGCGCAGGATCGGCTCGCCGCCGAACTGCATCGCCCGCTGGCTGCCCAGCACCATCTTCTGCTTCATCGCCTGTTCGCAGACCTGCAACAGATCCTCGACCTCGATTCCTTTCGACTTGAAATGCCGGCGGTGCATGTCGATCACGCGCTCGACCGCCTCGGAGAAGGTCTCGCGCCGCATTTTTTCGGGGATGTACCGGCTATATTTCGAGGTGAATACATAGTCCTTCAACGCTTCAATACTCATGGTGCTTCCTCTGCGTGCGGGAATGGGAAAGTGTGTGACACGACGGTCTGCGGAGGGGCACGCATCTCCCCCGTGAAAAACCCTTAGACGACCAACATTCGCACACTTCTGCCATCCGGAATACCCAGAGTTTGGCATCGGCGAAAATTGGGAGCCTTGTGAAACGTGTCTATATATAGTAGTTCGTGCATGGGATGTCCACTACATTTTGTGTTTTTTCGTAACCTGTTGCCTATCAACGAAATCCGTGAGCCATTTTTCGGC
>DAOTMQ010000121.1:0-5670 GCA_035450385.1 Kiritimatiellia bacterium
AGGTCACGGAGTACCCCTTCATTCACCTCAACCGACCGTTCGAATCGATCGGGGAGATCGGCCACGTCTACACGTCACCTGACCGGATGAACCTCTCCGGTTATTCCAAATCATCAACCACGTATGACAAAAACACGCCCGCACATGACACCATCAGCTTCGCCACCCGTTCCGGCGCGGCCCTGCTGAACCTCTTTACGACCCGGCACTCGCCTTCCAATGGCGTCGCGACGTGGCGCGGGCTCGTGCAGGCTAACACCGAACACTCCCCAGTCATTGAAACGCTCTTTAGCTTCGGCACGCTCGGCTGGACCAATGTCACCGAACACGGGGGCGAGCGTTTTCTGTCTGACCTGTCCGACGAGTCCGACCTGCCCGACTGGTCTGAAGCCTATCGCGACGCGCTCACCAACACGCCGCCCACCGGCATCGGATGGCGCTCATTCGCGGACATGCTGCCCGCGATCTCAACCAATGAATTGCTGCGCACATCCTTCAAACCACCTTTTCCGGGTGATGCACCCGCCCATGACTGGATCGAGGATGCCGTGCGCCACCTGCCGGACTATGTCTCCTTCCGCCAGAACATCTTTGTGATCGTGATCGCGGCGCAGACGCTCTCGCCCGCCTCCGCGCCGTCGCGCCCAGTGGTGCTCGCGGATCAACGCGCCGCCGTCACCGTGATCCGAGACGCCTTCACCGGCCGCTGGACGATCCACGATTGGCGCTGGCTCACCGAGTGACGCGCAAACGGATTTGATAGCGTAATCGGTTGGTGACAGAGATGTGCGAAGATCATGCGTTTCTGGTAAAAAGAGAACAGAGAGTCGGGAGTAAAATCGTTGTTGTAGCGGGCCTGAGTCTATTGTCCGCAACAGCCGCGCCCGCACCGCGTCTGGAGGTACCGCTCACAACTTATGATTTCGGTTGGCGCGACGCGACCGAAACCGTCACAAACCGGTTTGTCCTGCGCAACACAGGCAAAGCTGATCTGCATCTCAAGTCGATCCAAACCTCGTGCGGTTGCGCGCGGGCCGAGCCCGCCTCTCGCGTGATCGCGCCGGGTGCTGAAACCGTGCTGGAGGTTCTTTTGGCTTTGCGCGGTCTGCAAGGACAACAGCGTAAATCGGTGTCGGTCCTGTCGAATGACCCCGAGACCCCCAATCTCACATTGTGGATGCAGGGAGAGGCTCGTGCGGCGGTCTGCCTAGAACCGCCCGCCTTCTCGTTCGGACATCTCCTGCCGGACACGCCGCCCGCCACGGTCACGGTCCGTCTGGACGGATACCTGACGACGGCCACCATGACGAACGCGGTGTCGGACAATCCCGCATTCCCGGTCTCGCTGAGCGCCGATGGCCGTTCCCTCCTGCTAGAACCGCCCACTCTGTCTGTGCCCGGAGCCCACCGCGCCACCATCACGGTGACGCTCTCATGCGCCGACCGCGCCCCCCTCTCTCTGCCGGTGTACGCCTGGCTGGAGGATCTCCTGCGCATCTATCCGGCGGTCCTCACCTGTCGGGCCGACCAGACGGCGGCCCACGCCCCTCGGATCGTCATCGTGAAACGCGGCACTGTCCCCCGGTTTCAGGTGACCGCCGTTCGCGTGGAAGGCGCCCGCGGTGAGGCCTCGTTCAAAACACATCACGACGGCACCGTCCATGTGCATGTGCCTGCCATTTGGCCCGACACGATCACTCCCGAGGCCGCGCTCGTCATCGTCACAGACCTGCCCGACCGTCCGGAGTGGCGCGTCCCCATCCGCATTCAGAAATGAGCCGGAGCATCAGCGCAGGAGCACTTTGTCGTACGAGCGCGACGGCAGCTTGCCTGAAAGATCGTTGAAGGTCCAAGACTGCTCCGACCGGGTCCAGTTCACCAAGATCAGCGCTCTCCGGCCATCGGGTGCCTGCCAGGCGGCGTGCAACACAGCGGGCACCTCGGCGTGGCGCGGTTTGCACTCATGTTCCTTGGTAAAGATGCTGCGGATCAGGTAATCGACCGGAGCGGTCGCGCAATTGAACCCGGCTGGCGAAAGCATCTGGCCGTCAAAAAGGAACTCAAGATTGGTGTGATAAAAACGCGCCGTCTCCAGCGTGAAACGTAGCGCGGGCGCCAACTCGGGATCCGTGAACAGGTTCTCCTTGATATTGCAGACCATGGGCTGCACGCCCCACACGACCGTGCGGCCGAGTTCCAGATAGAACTGATCGGGATAGAGGTTGTGCCAGGGCTTCTCCTCCTTCCAGCGGTCTTCGGGCGGCCACAGCGGATCCCACGGCCGCGTGCCGTCAGGGTAGGCGTAATTACCGAAGAACGCATACTTGCCGTGGTAGACCGACTGGAACATCGGGATAGCATCGAGCCGTTCGAGCGAAGTGACGTTGCAACAGATTGAGCCATCCATCAGGTCCATGTACGCCTCATTGGCGCCTTCGGTCGTGAGCGCGAAGCCGGGGTTTTCTCGCTTCAACCGCTGTAGCAACGCCCGATAGCCGTCGGGTCCAAACGAACCGCCGCCTTTGGGGTGGGTGTGACGCGGACTGTAGCAGCGGCCGATCATGGTCGAGTTGCCGATCATGTCGAGGTACTGTCCGTCCAGACCGCTCTCCCGCAGATGCTTGATCAGCGTCGCGATGCGGTCCTGAAACTTCGGCGCTTCGCCGCACATGTAGGCGAGCCGATGGTGATTGTACTTGTTGAAAGCCGTGTTGCGCGGCTTGCCGTCACGATTCACGATCACGCCCTCTTCGCCACCCTCCTGCCACGTCTTGCCATCCATATCCCAGCAGACGCCGTTGATGTAGACCTGCGAAAAGATACCCTGACTTTTTAGGCGGGCGACCGCCGCGCGGAACGCCTCCACGCCTTCGCGCGGCGGCCAGAAATCGGGGTAGTCGGTGTCGTACGGGTTGCTGTGCCACCAATACCAGTCGAGAGCCACAGGAATGTCACCCAGCTCTTTTTGCAGCCGCTCGACCGGCGGCAACGCGTCTTTGATGAGCCCGCGGTTCCAGACCCACATGCCGATCTTGCGGAGCGGGTTCACGCCTTTGCGGCCCGCGTGCCAGATTTGGGCGGTCCCCCACTTTTTGTAGATCTGTCCGGCCTCGAACCACCCTCCCGTAAACGGCGTGAAGCCGCTGGCGTACGGGATGCGATAGGCGGCGGGCGGTTGATCCGGCAGACCGACCACATGGACGCCCGCATAGGTGAACCGCCCCCCCTCTTTCGCGATCGAAAGCTCGTAGGCCTTGCTGCTCAACGTTGGATCGCGATGGTCGAAATAGAGCGATGATCCGTCTGGATTAACCATAGCCGAGAACTGCATGCCGCCACAGTAGGTGCGCCGGTGCTTGGCGCCGGGCTTGAAGAACGCCGCGCCGGAGTTCACAATGCCGCTGTCAGTGCCGCCGAACACAAAGGACGCCCCGTCCGCAAACGCGCCGGACAGAATCGGGAAATGGATCTCTTCCACAAACAGCTTGCCGCTGTATCCGTCATAAGCCAATTCACCGCTCCACAGGCCGTCCGGCGCGCGCCGCCACGTAACCGTGACGGTGAATGCGTCACCGCACTCAGCGTGGCCCTTCCACGTACCGGTCACGGCGTCGGCCGTGCAGGTCACATTTGTCACGCGCATCGCCTCCGGACCGACAAAGCGCAACGCCCCGCGCATGTCGCCCAGACCTAGCCGCCAGGCAGTCGAAGGCGGCCCTGAGACACCGCTTTGCGCTCGAATCCGCGCGACCGTATACGCCGCCGGCGAGGTGGTTCTGCGGCGGGCCTCATCCCATCCCTTCATCTCTTCGAGAGACTCGAACAGCGCGATGCAGGCGGTCTCGTAGTCGACTCCCGCAAGCTCTACGATCAGCCGCACACTGCGGTCGATGAGTTTCTTGTTGGACGCATCGACGTGCGCCATCCAATTGCTGTCCAGACGCCCCAGCTTACCCATCGTGGCCGAGGACACGTTGTTGAGCACCAGTTTCAGCGCCAAGTGGTCGAAAAGCTGCAATGGCGTCGTTGGCACCTCGACATCCACATGCACCAGTTCCGCCTGCCAGCCCAACGGTACGCGGCGGCCCACCACCAAGGCGGACCGCGCTTCAAAAGGCGCAGCGGCGGCAGCGAAAGCCCGGCTCCACGCGGCCGGAGAGCCTTGATCCAAAAGTGCGGCTTCGTTGCCCACCAACACCGCCATCGCCAGATTGGGTTTGACCTCGGTGCGCGAAGCGTCGGGCTCGTTACCGACGAAGTAGGCGTGCAGGTCCTTGAGCCCGATCTGCGGCGGATTCTTGATGATCTTGTCGGGAGCCCTGAGTTGCGTGTACGTATCGGCCGACCACTCCAGACAGTTCGGTGTGTGGCCGATCAGATGCAGCCACGCTTCGGTCGTCGGCCGCAATGGGTCCTTCACAAACGCCCACGACGCCGGCGATGTGGTATCGTTCGCACTGCGGAAAGGCGGGATCTTGAACGTCGGCGACCGTTCGGTCGTGTCCGTGAAAATATCGAGCAGATAGGCGTTCGCGAAGTAGGTGACGCGTCCTTTCTTGCTATAGATGTCGGCCTCGCGATCGGTCATCCGCGCTAGCGCCGCAAGGTTCGCATCGGAGCGAAGCTGTGACAGCAGCGCTTCGAATTGCGACAACGTGCGTTCGGGCGTCCAGAAGCCGAGACCTAACGACGCGCACTGCGCCGCAGAGAGCCGGCCGGTGAGGTGGTCGGTCAACCCCGCCTCGAATGCGGCCCCCGCGACCAGCATTTCGATGGTCGTGGCCTGCATGCGCGTCGACCCCGCCACCGCCATCGGGCCGGTACAGAGCACGATCGTCGTCACCGCCGGATTCTCGATCACGCGGCGGCAGCGTTCCAACTTCGCGGCCAGTAGTTCCGCCGGGTTGTTAAAGAGGAAGAAGACCTTGGCCTTCGCATCCACGCCGCGCAACACCGTGCCAATCACCGACGACGTCTCGCCACCCTCCGAAATGGCCACGACCACATCGCCCTCGCGCACGCCCGCCTGCTCCATCTGGTGATAGCCGAAGCTGATGAAATCCTCGAAGCTCTCGACCGAGCGGATCAGCGCAAAGTCGCCGCCTGTCATCACGGCGTACGTGCGCTCGCCCATCTCGCCGCAGGTCTCCTTGAGCGCCGGTTGTCGCTCGAACGCCTCGCGCCAGAAACGCCGGTTCGCGGCATCCAGCAGGATCGCCAAGCGACCAGTTGCACCGCAACCGCTGAAGAAGACCCGGCGATTGTTGTCCAGCGCATCTTTGATCGCCAGACGCAGACGGGCAAATTCAGGCGAAGTGATCGCGCGCCGCGCGACAGGCGGAATATCGTCATCCACGCTGAAGAGCATCCGCAAACCTGCGGCTGTGTCTGCCTGCAACGTCTGCGACAGTCCGCGTGTTTTGGGGTGCGACTGTTCGGTCGGCAGATACCCCAGATGGAACTGTGTTTCATTGCGGATAAAGTGCAACGCCTCATCGCGCGGTGTCGGCGCAGGTTGTTGTGCCCAACCACCAGTAACCGCCAACAGTGCGGCGACAAAAAGCGTGACGCGGAACAGTTTCAAGTCCGTCATTTCTGACTCCTTTCAATCAGCGTTTTTTTGTATGTGGCAAAAGTCTCTTCGGTCGTGGTCTCGCGATACGCTTTCAC
>DAOTMQ010000121.1:5770-10813 GCA_035450385.1 Kiritimatiellia bacterium
ACGTTTTGCTGATAACAGCCGAGGTACACGCCGGAACGTTCCGCGCGGTCGTGGATAAAGTCGAGGTAGCGCTTGAGGGCAGCCCCCGTCTTTTCGCTGTAATAGCCGCTGAGGAATGTGTCGATCAACCGCCCCTCGTCCAAATCCGGATTCCAGAGCAGGTGCGAAAGAACCCAGTGGCGCAACCGCACAAAATCGCCTGCCGCACAGAGCGCGTCGCCCTGTTCGAAGAGCCCCGTCGCGCCGTATTTTACAAATGTGCGGATATTCGGGCCGAGGACGCGCAGGTTGGGATGCGGCAGCATATAGGAACTGAAGCTGGTGACGTAATCCCACCCGAAAAGATTGCCGCCTGCGACCTGGCTCCAGGCGGCCAGATCGCTGACGAACGCGGTGTTTTCTTTACTGCCCTCAAGCGGTTGCAGGAAAGAACATTCAATGGAGCAGAGGCGGATCAGCACGTTGGCGCGCGGGCGAACCTTCGCAGGCGCTTTACGTGTATACTGGTAGGCGAAGGTCTCCACAAAAACACGGGGGAACTCCTTCTCGATATCCTCGGCAACCTGATTGACGAAACGTAACAGCGGCCCGGAAGCAGTGCCGATGCCGCCCTCCTCCTGCTCGACCGCCAGGCACGCTTTGCATGTGCAACGACCGGCGTGATCGTTTTGGCTGATCTGGATGATATCGGCGCCCGGATCTTCGCGCAGCAACGCGAGCGCATTTTTGGTGAGTTCGCGGCGCATCTCTTCATTGGTCAGGCAGAGCTGGGCTTTCTTGTGAGTGCGCTCGCCCTTGATCTCGCTGAACCACTCGGGGTGTTGCTCGAAGTAGATCTTTGGCGGTATGAGTTCGTAGAACGAATGGTAGGCCGAATTGCGTCCCTTGAAATGGATGAGCCGGTGGTTGCCGCCGTAGGCTTCGGGAATCATCTCCATCGGCGCCAGCATGTAGCGGGTACGGGAGCTGAGGTTGCCTTTCAGGCGCGTCTTAAACAGCGCATTGAACCCATCCAGATAGTACGACTCCCGGAAGCGCAGTTTCGGTGCGTAGCGCATATCGAGTTTCGGCAGCGGCAGGCCTGTCCGTCGGGGAATGAAGGTCTCGTCCGAGGTCCACCAGCGCACACCCACCTCATCTTCAAGGAACGTGTAGACCGCATAGAGCGCGCCGCGCCGCGGATGTCCGGCCAGAACCACCTCGTCGCCGACGGTCTTGAGCAGAATACTGTCGTACGCGGCCTGCGCCGCAAGGAAATCCGGCACCAACTTGCGCGACGCCTCGGTGTTGCCGACCAGCAGACGCGGTCCGTTCTTGGGTGCCGCTTCGGTCACAAGTGCAAAAGCCGCACCGGTCACCGCATCAAGGTGTTGGCGCAGCTCCTGCGCCGCCGTTCGTTCGACGGGCGTGGCGGCTTCGGGTATGACGATCTGGGCAACCGCCCGCCCGTCCCGCGCCAGCCAACTCTCTTCCGCGAACGCGCCGCCCGCAACCGCCAACAATCCCGCACACCTCAGCACCCATTTTCTCACCTTGATCCTCTCCTCTCTAAGCGTGCCCCATTATACACGTTGTATTTGAGAGAAGCAATGACACCGCATCCTCACTAGGCGATCGGGTGGAACAGGTTGAAGAAGTTCTCGACGAATTTGCGCCACATGGGCCGACGCCGCCAATCCGCATGGCGGATTTCAACCGCCTGCGACAAGTCACTGAGGATGGCGGCCTTGACGCGTGCGGTACAGGCGTCATCGAAAACAACGAGGTTGGTTTCGTAGTTGAGGTACAGGCTGCGCGGATCGAAGTTCGCGCTGCCGATGATTGATACGGTGTCGTCGATAACGGCGGCCTTAGAATGGATGAAAGGCGGCGCCCGCTCGAAAATCCGCACGCCGGCGACCAGCAGTTCCGCGTACAGCGCCTGTGATGCAAACTGCACGGTCGGATGGTTGTTGTTGGACGGCACCAACACCTTGACATCGACTCCGCGGAAAGCGGCCTGACGCAACGCGAGAACCAACGCTTCGGGCGGAACGAAATAGGGCGACAGGATCATGACCTGACGGCGCGCCAGATTGATCGCTGCAAAAAAGGCATTCATGGCCGCCGCGGTCTCCTCGCGTGTGGGACCGCTGTTCAACAGGCGCACAGCCATCTTACCAGCCACTGCCGGCTCCGGGAAATAACATTCCGACAGCAACCGCTCGGCAGACTGCTCGGTCATGTAAAACCAGTCACGCATGAAGGTGTACTGCAATTCGAGCACAGCCGGTCCCAGAACGCGGAAGTGATAGTCAAGTATGCCGGGACGGTCGCCCTTTGCAAGATAGGAATCATGGAAATTGATGCCGCCCGTGTAGGCGACGGTACCGTCGACCACCAGAATCTTGCGATGGCTGCGCAGACTGATCTGGAATTTGCGCTTCAGCACATTGGCCTGTGAAAAGCCGACGATCTCTAGATTGGGCTCACGGCGATAACGCCAGAAAAACCGCCGGAGGTTCGCGCCGGCGGATCCGAACGCATCATACAACACACGGACCTGAACGCCCTCCCGCGCTTTTTCAACCAGCAGACCCATCAACCGTTTTCCAACCGCATCGTCATTGAAGATGTAGGTCGAGATGTGAATGTGGTGGCGCGCCTCGCGGATGGACAGAAACATCGCCTCCAGTGCCAGTTCGGCGGGCTCCAGCAACTGGATGTCATTGTCGCCCAACAGCGGGTGGTTGGCGCACAGATGGTCGAGGATGTTGTTGAACGGTGCCAGTACACGGTCGTCCAGCGTCGCGCGCGATGCGTTGCGCCGGGCGTACATCGAAGCCAGCGGATGCGTACTACCGCCGAGACGTTGGCGTCTCTGGAACTTCGTGTCCGAATGCTGCTTCTGCCAGCTCTTGCTCGGCACCGTGTTGATCCCGAACATGACATACGCAATCGCCCCGAAAATCGGGAAAATACTGGTAAAGAGGATCCAGAGCAACGATGTGCGCGCATCGCGGGGCTTCAGCAGCAGGTGCAGACAGACCGACAGCCACAGCACCGCATGGACTAGAGTTCCGTAACCGACCGATTGTGATAAAGTAACTGCTGTCTCAGCATCCATATCAAATCTCGCAAAACAGGTTTACAACTCATTCGTGACATGGGCGTCCCGCCCATGAAACGCCACGGGCAAGATGCCCGTGCCACACCCCCCGTGACATGGGCGTCCCGCCCATGAAGCACCACGGGCAAGATGCCCGTGCCACGCCCCGTGACATGGGCGTCCCGCCCATGAAGCACCACGGATAAGATGCCCGTGCCACACCCCCCGTGGCATGGGCGTCCCGCCCATGAAACGCCACGGGCAAGATGCCCGTGCCACACCCCCCGTGACATGGGCGTCCCGCCCATGAAGCACCACGGGTAAGATGCCCGTGCCACATCTGCAACCAAGGAATTTTGCAAGAGCCTCTTAATTCAACTTTCGGCGCGTATCGGTTTGAGCGACAGGTCGCCGACGATCTTCCACACGTTGCCATCGCGCTGTACCGTCAAACCGCGCCCGGGCAACACGCGCTCCAAGCCGTCCTGGATCAAACTGACGGCCTTTTTCTGTATGCGTTCAAGCTTCGCCTGCGGTACCTTTTCAAGGGTCACCAGATCGAGTTGCAGCACATACCCCCTGCCCAATTCCGAACCGAAACCGGGACTGAAACTGGCCGTGACACGAAACAGTCCGTCGTGCTGAGGGTTCGCGGTCATTCCCCTTTGCGGACGCGCGGGATGCACGGCGAACAGGTGCCCATACTCATCCTCAAGTGCGTGGTCAACCTGCTTGAGAAGTTCGTCCAGCCGGCTTTCCCATTCTTCGACACGGTGATGGCGCATCGATGGCCTGCCCCGCCGAATCAGGCCGGCAGACGCGCCAGCACGAAATCGCTCAGCGCGGCCACCGAAATGAAGTTCCGCACGTCAAAGTCGCTGTCTTCGATCACAATGCCGAACGCCTCTTCGAGGCCGACAACCAACTCCAACAGGCAGACCGAATCCACGCCGTACGCATCAATCAACGACGCATCTGTCACAATCGCCTCGGGCGCCACATTCAGAAACAGGCGCTCGACAATCATCTCTTTGAGCTTCGACTCAACTGTCGCGGTATCCATCAGCACGCTCCCCCTTCGTGTTGGCCTGCGTTTCTCACTTAACCAAATTCTTTTCGATGTACTGCAAGTGCTCGATCAGCGTCTTGTACTGCCTGTCCGCACGCATCTTCATCATGACCTGCATCACGATCACTAGAATCAAACCGCCGAGCATGATCATCGAGAAGAGCGGCGACGGTCCAGGGGCAGCATGCAACTCCACGTCGTCCAAATCCGTCGACGCAGCCGACTTGTCAATTCCGCCAGCAGGCGCAGCCGATTTCTTGGGCGTGATCTCTTTGTCCTTGGCAGCGGGTTCTTTTTTGTCCGATGCCTTGTCTGACGCCTTGTCTTTGTCTAACGCTTTATCCTTATCCGACGTTTTGGCTTCGTCTGATTTTTTCTCAGAGGCGTCTTTCTTTTCCGACTTGTCGGCAGGCTTATCCTTGGACTCCTTGTCCTCCTTCTTGTCTTCCTTGCCCCTGTCCTCCGCAACCTTCACGGTCGCGCCAGCCTTCGTGGCGTCGTCAGTCGAAGCCTCAGCTTTTTTCTCGTCATCGCCTGCGGGCTTAGCCGCGTCGGCCTTATCATCGGCCTTCTTCGTCTCATCTTTCTCTTCGGATTCGATGACGAAGGTTTTGCTACACTTGGGGCACTTCTGGTTGATGGGCTTGCCGAAGTCAAAGACCGACAACTTCACCTCACACTCCGGACACGTGACAATGCGCTTCTTCATAGCTGAATTCCTTCCTATTTCCTTAATGCGGGCCATTCTAAACGATCATGCCTTGCGTTGACAAGGACGAGTTCCCAATTCCCAAATCGCAAATCACAAACCCTTGCCTATAAATTGGGTAAAACAGGGCGTCTTTCGATGTACTTGTCCGTGTTGGGCCCCTTGTAAATGCAGGGG
>DAOTMQ010000122.1:0-10741 GCA_035450385.1 Kiritimatiellia bacterium
ACGCCAAAGGAGACGGGATCAAGCATAGCGGCAGAATATATCGGTGTTCCAGCGGTCACCATTGCAGCGCCGACATTCACGAACCAAGTCTATTCAACCGCACTCAATAGCGGGGTGCCCGCGCCACGCACAGCCACGTATCCCGGTGCGTTTGCTGCGCATAGCCCTGAAGAGCTGATCCAGAATACGCGAGAAATCGTCTGGCCCCAGATCGTTGCGGCGTTGACGAAGCCGATCACCGAAGCCGAGCTTGCGGAGCGGCGGAAGACGGATAGGGGAGGGCCGAAAGATTGGGTGTTTGCGGGCACGATTGACGGGGTGAATCGTTTTTTCACCGAACAGTGTTGGTCGGATGGACTGCCGATCATTCCGCCCACGGTGGAACGGGTCGAAGCGTTCCTGAAATATACGGACGAGCCGTGGGACGCCGTGGTCGGCGTGCTACCCATCGCCTACCGTGAGGTGCTTGTCTGGCATGTGGCTGTCAACGGCGTGATGGCCGGTTGCCCGCCAGAGTTTATGCCGGTGTTGATCGCTTACACCAAGGCGCTCGCCGATGGGAACTATCGTCGGGTGCTTGCCAGTACCCATGCTTGGACGCCGTATTGTTGGCTCAATGGTCCGGTCGCCCGGCAACTGGGCATTGATTCACAGCAGGGGCAGATCAATGAGCCACGCAACGCCGCGCTCGGACGCTTCATCAATCTGGCGATGATGAATCTAGGGGGATACTACGTCAAACAGAACCGTATGGGGACATTCGGGTATCTGATGCCATGGAGCATGGCGGAGGACGAAGCGGCCTGTCTGCGGATTGGCTGGGAGCCTCATCACGTGCAGGAAGGTTTTGACTGGAACCAAAGCACGCTGACGGCGGCCTCCGCCTTGGTGTGGGGCAATAATCTGACGCCCGCCTCGCACGACGGCGAGAAGATCATGGAGGTGATCGCATGGGACGCGGTCGAGAAAGGCCAGTTCGCCACGGGGAGCGGGCCGCGCCTTCCGAACCGAACGTTTCTGGTGACGGAGTTTGTCGCACGCGATCTCGCTCGAACGTATCCCGCGAAGGAGAAACTGGAAGCGGCCTTGGTCGCGACAGCGCGGCGACCGGCGTATGAGCGGGCGTATGCCAACTACTGGGCCAATCCGGGAAGCGCCTTTCCCGCCCGCTATACGATGGGCATGCACGTGAAAAAAACCATCCGTACTGAAGGCGGAGAACTTACGGATCCCCCTCCATGGCTGGAAAAGGATGATGCTCCTGAAAAGATTTACACGGTGCCTGTCATGGAAACGGGGCTGACGTCCATTCTTGTCACGGGTGACGCAGACCGGAACAAGGTGCAGACCTTGCCCGGTGGTAGTTCCGTCACGATTGAAATAAAATTGCCTGCCAACTGGGATGCGCTGATGGCAGAACTCGGTTATCAACCCCTAAGCCATTTTTTCTTAAAGTGAAACCTGAAGGGATCGCTCATAGCCGCGTATGTCGGTGCGCGGAGAATTAACAAGTTTGAGGAAATAGAACTCAGGCGAAAAGATATGGAGTGCGGCGGCAAGCGGTATTCCGCGCGACGCCGCTTTTCAAGCATAAGTACGGTGGCAGGACGGTGCGCAAAAGCGGTGCCGCGAGCCACACTGGTCCCTACACTCGTCGTCCAAAACACTCCGTCGAAACACTTCGTCGCTGGCGCAATCGACTAAGTGTGGAGACTAAGTGTATTCGACTAAGAGTGGCGACTAAGGGTTTCCGCGCACAGCGCGGAGAGAAAGCGGTGCCGCGACCCGCGCACAGCGCGGCTCTTGTCACCGCACTCCAGATTTCGTAAGCAGACATTTGCTTAGCACCGCCGCGCCGCGCGCACAATAATCATGTCCAAAAAACGCATTTCACTTTCACCAGAAACGCATGATCCTCGCCCCCCCCCTGTCACTAACCGATTACCAAGCTTCGCGTCTTCGCGCGAAATAACCGAGCAGGGCCATCCCCTCAAAAAATCTGTGGATAAAAAAATCGGGTCTCCCCTCCAAAAAACGGGACCAAAAAACGGAACACCAAAAAACACCAAAAACGGAACCTTGATTTCCGTGCCGAAAAGACGTACTGTTCATGGGGTCTTTGGCTGGGTAAGCGTCAGTTTTCGGAGGTGCGTCATGGGCGGCTTTTTTGGGGTGGTGTCGAAAGAAGATTGTGTGACGGATTTGTTTTTCGGAACCGACTACCATTCGCATCTAGGCACCATGCGCGGTGGCATGGCGGTTTTCTCGGGCAAGGGGTTCCAGCGGTCGATCCACGACATCTCCAATTCGCAATTCCGATCCAAGTTTGATAATGAGTTCAAGCGCTTTGAAGGCCAAGCGGGGATCGGCGTCATCAGTGACAATGAAGACCAGCCGTTGATTATCTCTTCGCATCTGGGGGTTTACGCTATCGCGACGGTAGGGATCGTCACCAATCTCCAGCCGCTGGTAAAGGAACTCTACGCCACACACGCCGCGCAATTTTCAGAGATGAGCCGTGGCGGAATCAATCCCACTGAGTTGATCGCCACGCTGATCAATTCGCAAGCCACTCTGGCCGAAGGCGTGCGGTACGCCCAGCAAAAAATTGAGGGGTCGTGCTCGCTGCTAATCCTGACCCTTAGCGGAAAGTTGTATGCGGCGCGTGATCGTTTCGGGCGTACGCCGATGGTCCTTGCCCAGAAAGAGGGGGCGGTGGCCGTTGCCCTGGAATCATGTTGCTTCCCTAATCTAGGATATACCATCACTCGTGAGTTGGGGCCCGGCGAAATGGTGCTGTGTACACCCGATGGAGTGGAAACCGTATTGCCCGCAGGGGAGCAGATGGCGATCTGTTCGTTCCTGTGGATCTACTTTGGCTATCCGCCGTCAACTTACGAAGGGCGGAACGTGGAGATGGCGCGCTACCGCTGCGGCGGTGCGCTGGCGCGCCGCAATCCTGTCGAGGCCGACTCCGTGGGCGGTGTGCCGGACTCAGGCGTGGCGCATGCCTTGGGGTATGCGGTCGAGGCGGGCATCCGTTATTCGCGGCCGTTTGTGAAATATACCCCGACCTGGCCGCGCAGCTTTATGCCGCCGGATCCGAAAGCACGCGAATTGATCGCGCAGATGAAACTCATTCCCGTACCGGGGCTGATTCAGGGGAAACGGCTGGTTTTTTGTGATGACTCGATCGTGCGCGGTACGCAGCTCATTGAGCAGGTCAAACGACTTTATGACGACGGTGCGAAAGAGATCCACATGCGTATCGCGTGTCCGCCATTGCTCTATCAGTGCCGCTTTCTTAATTTTTCGCGAGCTAAAAATGAGCTGGACCTGGCCACGCGCCGCTTCATCCGCGAGATTGAGGGCGACAATGCGGACATTGCGACGTACCGTGACCCAGATGGTTCTCCGTATCAGGAGATGGTCGGACGCATCCGGCAGCGGCTGGGGCTCAGCTCACTGGCCTATCAGCGGATTGATGATCTGGTGGAGGCGATCGGTCTGCCGCGCGACAAGCTCTGCACCTACTGCTGGACCGGCGAGGATGTCGCAAAGCCCAACGGTTGTACGCACGGCTGTTCGCGCTGCCCGTCGCCGTGTGCCGCAAAATCCGTGATGCCCGCTCAGTAATCGATCTTGAAATCGATACACGCGGCGGGGATGTCGAAGTGGCGCTTGACCAGCGCGGCGAGCGCCCGGACGCCAAAAATCTCCGTGGCGTAATGGCCGGCAAACACGATGTTCTGTCCTAGGTTTTCGGCCAGATTGTACCCTTGCAGGCTGGGCTCGCCGGTGAGGAAGACGTCGCAGCCGAGCGCGGCCGCTTGATCGAGCATGTCGGCGGCACCGCCGGACACCACGCCGACGCGGCGCACACGGTCTCCGCCGAAGGTCGCAACGCGCAGTTCGGGGGTGACCTCTTTCCGCACGCGCTCACAAAAATCTTCCAAGCTCAGCGGCGTGTCGTAGGTTCCCGTGAACCCAATTGTGTTGCTACCACGGTAGTAGAAGGCCGGCGCAAGATCGTCCAAGCCCAGTGCTTTGCAGAGCTGCGCGTTGTTACCGTAGCGGGGATGCGCATCCAGCGGCAGGTGCGCCGCGTAGAGGGCGATGTTGTGCTGGATGGCAAAGGCCACGATCCGGTGGTTGAGCCCCGTGATCCGTTTCAGCGAGTCGCCCCAACTGATCCCATGATGGCAAATCACGCAGTCCGCGCCGCATTGCGCCGCCTCTTTGAGCAGCCGCATGCTGGCATCGACGCCCGTGATCACGCGCGTGACCGTTCCCGCGTTTGCGATCTGCAAACCATTGTTCGAGACATCCTGAAATGTTGAACATTCCAGCGTGTCGTCCAACAGCGAGACAAGCCCATCCAATGCGATTTTTTTCATTTTCCTATCCTCTGGTTTTTTGATCGCAGGAGGCCTGCGAAATCTGGAGTGCGGTGACAAGAGCCACGCTGTGCGCGGGTCGCGGCACCGCTTTCTCTCCGCGCCGTGCGCGGAAACACTCTTAATCCCCACACCTAGTCGGTTACACTTAGTCTTCACTCTTAGTCGTCTACACTTAGTCGGTTACACTTAGTCTTCACTCTTAGTCGTCTACACTTAGTCTCAACACCTAGTCGATTGCGCCAGCGACGAAGTGTAGGGACGAAGTGTAAGCGACGAAGTGTTTGGACGAAGTGTGGGGATGTGTGCCCTGCGGCACCGCTTTTACACACACCTTGTCGCTGCACTCTTGCTCAAAAAGCGGCGTCGCGCGGAATACCGCTTGCCGCCGCACAAATTCTTTCGTCAAGCTTGCGCTCTCGTCGCCACCCCGTAAAAATTCGTGTTGCTCTCATTTGTCGTGATCGGCCACTCTTTTCGCATGTCCCGGCCCCGTGCCGATTTCGCGGCCCAAAGCGAGCAGCCGCTGGCGCACACGCAACACGCACTCTTCGCCCTCTTCGTCCACGTCCGGCTTGTTGGGGTAGAGCGCGTACTGTGTCCGATATTTACCGGGGGTGAGATTCGGCATGAAAACGTTGGCGCCACGAGTGAGGACAAGGTTCCGCCCGTCCTGCTCCAGGGCGTCGAACGCCGTCGTGGCCGGGATGTGTGCGTACGGATTCAGAAGGCGTAGCAGCGCGATGGTTTTGTAATACATGCTGCGGTCTTCCAAAAGCGGCTTGCCGGCCAACGGCGTGTCGGGATGCGCGAGGAAAGGGCCGCACCCGATCATGTCCAGTTTCAATTCGGTCGCGAAGAGGATGTCGTTGGCGATCATCTCGGCCGTGGAGCCCGGCAGTCCGATCATGAAGCCGCTGCCGACCTGATAACCGAGTTCGCGCAGATCGCTCAGGCAGCGGATGCGTTGTAGGAAGGATTCGTCGGGGTGGAGCGCCGAGAACAGCGCGTTGGATGTTGTCTCGAAACGCAGCAGATAACGGTCGCACCCGGCTGACTTGATCTGCGCCAGCTCATCGCGGGTACGCACACCGACGCCAAGCGTCACGGCTAAGCCGGTCTCATTCTTGATCTGGCGCACGATATCGCTCAACAACTCGGCCGTGTAAAAAGAGTCGACGCCGGATTGCAGGACAACCGTGCCGCAGCCCCAGCGCTTGGCATGGCGGGCGATATCAAGGATTTGATCCTGGCTCATCCGATAACGCTTGATCTGCTTGTTTTCGCAACGGATGCCGCAATACCAGCAGTTGTTTTTACACACGTTTGAGAATTCGATAATGCCGCGCAGGTGTACGACATACCCCATCACGCGCTGGCATACTGTGTTGGCGGCCTGATAAATGAGGTCGCAGGCTTTGCCTTGCGCGTTCAAGAGCGTGGCGAGTTCGGGCGCTGTGAGCCGTTCGCCGGCTTGGAGACGGATCAGCAGATCTTGCGTGAGCTTCATGATTCTCCTGAATTGTGGCTAGGGGTTCGTATGTCGAGAGGGGTTAACTGTATGCCCGTGCGCGTGACCCATTCCGCTCGGGACGCTTTTCCTTGTAGATGTCCTGCTTGGCGATGAAGCGGATGCCCTTGCGTCCGAGCAGCTTTTCCGCGCCGGCCACGAAGTCCGGCGACGGATCGACCAAAAAGGTCTGGCCGGATTGGATCAGGACGCGCCGCTTGTCCGGATAGATCAGGCAGATCAGCAGGGGGGTCGTGCCCGGATGCGACGCAACGAGGTCGCGCAGGGCACCGAGACGCTTGGTGGTGTTGGCATCGGCCAGTATGCCGGCGACGATCTTCGCGCAGAAATGGCGCGGGGCGTCGAGCAGCGGATAGACCTCACGTGCGATGATTTTGGCGGGCTCGTCACGCTTGGAGAGTGTGCCGCACACCAGCACGGGTTGGTCAGGCACGCAGGCGCCTTCATACTTCTTGAACGCTTCGGAAAAGACCAGTGTCTCCATGCTGGTTTCGCCGTCATCCAGCACCAGCACGGCCCATGCTTCTTTTGATTGTTTGCTGATGCGCCGCGTCACCGAGGCAGCCATGCCGGCCACGCGCACATCAAAGTCATTTTTGGCGGAGGCGGCTTTGGCTAGGGACGTCGTCTGGATATCCTTGATGATGCGGCGGTAGCGGGTCAGCGGATGGCCGGTCATGTAGATGCCGAGCAGTTCGCGTTCGTACGTCAGGTTTTCCTTTTCGCTCCAAGGGTCACATTCGGGCAGATGGTTGGGGGCGGCGGAGCCAGCGTCTTGCTCGTCGAGCATCTCGAAAAGATTGCGTTGTCCGCTCTCCTGTTCGCGCAACCGTTCAGCAGCGTTAGCAAACGCGAAGTTGATGGCGTTGAAAAGCCGTGCGCGGTGCATGCCAAATCCATCCATCGAGCCGCACTTGATCAGCGCCTCCACGACGCGCTTGTTGACGACGCCGGGGTCGAGCCGCTGGCAGAAGTCGATCAGTCCTGTGAAGGGGCCGTTGGCTTTGCGTTCGGCTACGACAGCTTGCGCGGCGCACGCGCCGACGCTCTTGATGCCGGCCAGACCAAAGCGGATGTTGCCGTCTTCAGGGACAAAGCGGTCGAGACTGTGGTTCACGTCCGGCGGCAGAACGGTGAGACCCATTTCTCCAGCCTCCGAAACAAATCCCGGAAGCTTGTCGAAATTGCCGATTTCCGATGATATCTGTGCGCACATGAACTCGGCGGGGTAGTGGGCCTTGAGATAGGCGGTCTGGTAGGAGACCACGCCGTACGCGGCGGCATGCGATTTGTTGAATCCGTAGTTGGCAAACTCGGTCATCGTGTCGAAGATCTTGTTGGCCAGGCTGGCCGGCATGCCGCTGGTCTTCGCGCACCCCTCAACAAAGGCCGGTCGCTCTTTGGCCATGACCTCGGGCTTTTTCTTGCCCATCGCTCGGCGCAACAGGTCGGCGCGGCCCAGCGAATAGCCGGCCAGCGATTGCGAAGCACGCTGGACCTGCTCCTGATAGACAAAGATGCCGTAGGTTTCCTTAAGTGTCGCCTCCAGTTTGGGGTGATCGTACACGATTGGCTCTTTGCCGTCCTTGCGGGCGATGTAACGCGGGATGTTGGCCATCGGGCCGGGGCGGTAGAGCGCGGTCACCGCGATAATGTCCTCAATGCGGTTGGGCCGCAGTTCCGTCAGGACACGGCGCATGCCGCCGGATTCAAACTGGAACACGCCGACGGTGTCACCGCGTTGAAAAAGCTTAAAGGTTTTTTCGTCGTTGAAGCGATTGAATTCCGGCGAGTTGAGGTCAAGGTCGATGTCGTGAACCAGCTTTACCAGATCGACGGCCTCCTGAATGACGGTCAGGGTTTTCAGCCCCAAGAAGTCCATCTTGAGCAAGCCGACCTCTTCGACTGCTTCTTTCGCGTATTGGGTGACGGGTTTTCCATCCTTATCACGTGCGAGCGGAATGATCTCGATCAACGGCTTGTCGCCGATTACGACGCCGGCCGCGTGTACCCCCGTGTTGCGGTAGAAACCTTCCAATAGCCCGGCATACTGCATGATGCGCCGCAGGTCGGGATCGATCCGGCAGAGGGCGCCGAACTCGGGGTTCTCTTCTTTGGCCTTCTCCAGAGTAATTTTCGGATCATCAGGAATCAGTTTGCAGAAGGCGTTGGATTTATTGAGCGGGATCTCCAGCACGCGCGCGATGTCGCGGATCACCGTTTTGGCGCCGAGCTGTCCATACGTCACAATCTGCGCGACACGGTCCTCGCCGTATTTTTGCGTGACGTACTCAATCGTCTTGCTGCGGTTGGCCTGACAGAAGTCGATATCAAAGTCAGGGGGCGAGATCCGTTCTGGATTCAAAAAGCGCTCGAAAATCAGGTCGAAGCGGATCGGATCAAGCTGCGTGATGTCCAGCGAGTAGGCCAGCAGCGAGCCGGCGCCCGAGCCGCGGCCGGGGCCGACCGGCACACCGTTGTTGCGCGACCATTTAACGAAATCGGAGACCACGAGAAAATAGTTGATGAAGCCGGTCTTTTGGATCACGCCGACCTCGTAATCGAAGCGTTCGATCAATTGCTTTTCTTCATCGTTCTTAGGCTGGTCATAGTCCAAACCGTAATGGCGGCGCAGTCCGTCTTTGCCGAGATGGATCAGATAGTCGAGATCGGAGCCTCGCCAATCGTTCGGCAACTGGAACTCAGGGAAGTGCAGGCTCGCGGCACTTCCGTCCGAAAAAGTCAGTTCCACATTGCAACGGTCGGCAATCTCTTGGGTGAGATCAAAGGCTTCGACCTCGCCCGGAAAACGCTTCTCAAGCTCCTCGCGCGACTTGAAGTAAAACTCATTGGAGTCGTAGCGCATGCGGTTGGGATCGCTCATCACGGTATTGGTCTGGATGCAGAGCATCACCTCATGAGCTTCGGCGTGGCTTTGGTGGAGATAGTGCACGTCGTTCGTGATCACCGCCTTGAGGCCGGTTCGTTTGCGCAATTCTCGCACGCCTTCGTTGATCGTCCGCTGTTCCGACATCCCGTGATCTTGCATCTCAAGGTAGAAATTGTCGGGGCCGAAAATTTCCATGTACTCGCGCGCGACGCGCTCGGCTTCATTGAGGTTGTTTTCCAGCAGGTGCGAGTTGACCTCTCCCTTGACGCAAGCTGCCAGACCGATCAACCCTTCCGAATGGGCGCGCAAGGTCTCTTTGTCGATACGGGGCTTGTAATAAAACCCCT
Organism: Kiritimatiellia bacterium; assembly: GCA_035450385.1. Taxonomy (GTDB): domain Bacteria; phylum Verrucomicrobiota; class Kiritimatiellia; order RFP12; family UBA1067; genus DUPH01. Next base: position 9,166 of record DAOTMQ010000122.1, read on the forward strand.
CCATGTGCGCGATCGTGTTGATTTTAGCAAGATTGTGGTAACCGACATTGTTTTTTGCCAGTAGCACAAGATGGTGGTAGGGCAGAGTGTGGTCGCGTGTTGTCCGTGGGGCGTTGGCTAAGATGTAGACCTCGCATCCGATCACCGGCTTGATGCCGTGCTCGTGACAGGTCTTGTAAAATTCGATTGTGCCATACATCACACCGTGGTCGGTCATCGCGATGGCGGTCATGCCTAGTTCCTTGGCGCGTTTGACGAGTGGCGTGATGTGACAGGCGCCGTCGAGCAGGCTGTATTTGGTGTGCAGGTGAAGATGGACAAAAGGTTTTGACATGTCAGCGGATCGGGCGTGCGAGGTGACGTGACAAGGGGCAGTGGCACGTCCTGGACACTCCCCCGTATGGAAGCCGAGCATACCAAATTCAACCGCCCTAGCGGAAGCCGAAAGGTCATCTGGTAAAAATCTCATAGAAGGCGCGGAGGGCACAGAGGATTTAGATTTGGGATTTGAGTTTTTTTAGATTTGGGAGGCAGAGACGCAGAAGTGTGGCACGGGCATCTTGCCCGTGTTTCATGGGCGGGACGCCCATGCCACAAGGTTTTTTTGGGGGGCAGGGCTGGCCGCAAGTCGCGGGTCGCGAGTTAACCTCTCTTATTGCGACCACGCAGTGGCTCGCAATCTTGAGAGTAAAAGCGCTGCTCTGCCCTTTCGCCGCGCCGGGAGGATCAAGCGTCTGCTTGACCGGCCGCGCTGTGCGCGGCGAAAGGAGCACGGGTTTTCCAACCCGTGGCACGGACAGGAATGTCCGTGCCCCTGTGGCTTGGGCATCCGGCCCTTTAGGCCGGCGGGGGTCGAGTGTCCCCGCGAGCCGCGTCTTAGTCCCTACACTTGATCCCAACACTTCGTCGTTTACACTTCGTCACTCACACTTAATCCACACACTTCGTCTCCGGCGCAATCGACTAAGTGTAGGGGACTAAGTGTACTCGACTAGGTGTGGCGACTAAGTGTGGGGGACTAAGTGGAAAACGGAATTACGAAAAAAAATGACGAAAAAAACGAATTACCCCGTTGACATGTACGGTTGGGCGTAGTATATTCGGTGCTCCGAACTTTGAGAGGAAAAGGATTTGGAGAGGCCATAGTCATGACAGAAGCGCTGAGTGTCAGCATCGAGGATTATTTGGAGGCGATCTTTCACCTCGTGCGGGAGAATACGGTCGCCCGGTCGAAGGATATTGCGGAACGCCTCAAGGTGAACCGGTCGTCTGTCACCGGGATGCTGCAGGCCCTGCGCGACCGCGGGCTGGTGAATTATGAGCGCTATGGATTTGTTACGCTGACCGATGAGGGGGAGAAGGTCGCCAGCCGCGTCGTGCGGCGGCATGAGGCGTTGCGCGACTTCATGGTGCATGTGCTCTCGATCGACGAGGCGGAAGCTGACCAGGCGGCCTGCCACATGGAGCACGGTGTGTCGTCGCGCATCGTGGAGCGCTTCACTGAGTTTGCGGAGTTTGTCAAGACCTGCCCCAGGGCGGGCGCGAAGTGGGTGCGCGGTTTCGGGTACCGCTGCGA
>DAOTMQ010000123.1:0-10716 GCA_035450385.1 Kiritimatiellia bacterium
CCCTCCTGCGCCGCTTCAAGAATCCCCAGCACTCTCTTATCAACGTTCATCTTAGTCCTCCATTCGTTGCCGTTATTATGGCCGTTAGAATAGCAAAAAAACGCCCCCCCGTCATCGGCGAGAGTTTGTACTAACCCAGTCAGTGGCAGAGGAGTGCGAAGATCATGCGTTTCTGGTGAAAAAGAGAGCAGAGAGTCGGAGCGCGAGCGCCCTCGCCCGCAACAACGTGTCGTGCAAAAGGGTGATGCTTACACGTGCTCGGTTTCAGGTTCCATTTTTTTGACATGATTAACATGATTGACATGATTTGGAGGGCGAGTGTCCTCACGAGCCGCCTTCCGCTGTGCGGAAGGATGGTTTCAGGTTTCATTGCGGAGCGCCGGATCGGGGGGCAAGTGTCACTTGCCCGGCAGCGCATGCTCGGCGTTGCGCCCACGAAACAGGGGCACGGACATTCCTGTCCGCGACACGGGTTGGAAAACCCGTGCCCCCTTACACAACCGCGCTCACTGCAAGGTGAACAGGATGCCGCGCGCTGTATCGCGGATATAGCCGTCCGCGGTCTGCCAGGCGCGCCGTCCGGAGGGTGTGACAAAGCAACCGAGTTGCGTGGACGTGAGCTGCTGCTGGAAGCGCAGGGTGTCGGTCTCGAGGTCGCCGGTCAGTGTGACGGTCGCGTCGGGGGCGAAGAGCGCCGGGCCGATGGTCAGCGGGGTCTCGCCGAAATCGAGCACTGACGTACCAGTGAAGAGCGTCTCTCCAGCGAGATTGAGCACGGCGGGCATCTGCGGACGGACGATGGCACTGTCGAGCGTGAGTGCGATATCACCCGTGAAGGCGTCGGCTGTAGCAAGCGTCAGCACGGCGTTGGTCGAGAGGCTCACCGTGAGCGGCACGTTCTGCGTGGCGGTGATGCGCAGTTCGGCACCTGACAGAACGGCGAGCGTGTTTGTGCCGACGAGGGCGTTCGGCGCTTCGAGGCACAGCGCGCCACCGCGCACGGTGATCGGTCCGCCAAAGGTACTGCCGGAAGCGGCGAGGATCATGGACGCCGGGCCGGCCTTGACCAGCGGCTGGTCGTAAAGTCCGGTCTGCGGGTAATCGCGCATGGATGCGGTGACAGCGAAGTCAACATGGCACTCGACAGTAAAGGGGGCTTTTTGCGCATTATTGACGAGGGTGAAGCCTGCGGCGTTTGTGGAAGCCGCTGGCCCGAGAATCAGCCAGTGGGCGGCGCCCGCATTGCCGACGCGCACACGGTTGCCGACGAGGCGGGCGCCGTTCTGCAGCGTCATGTTGTTGGCGTATTGACCAGAATCGCCGTTGTTGAAGGAATAGAGCCGACACTCGGAGGCATTGAGCGTGATCGGGCGGGACATGCCGAGCGTGAAGAGACCGTTCGGGTACAGGATCGAGTCGCCAGAGAGCACAAGCGGACAGCCATTCCCGAGGCCCCCGGCATCGGGTGAACGGTGGAGCGCGGTAACGAGAGTAGCACCGTCTCGTACTTGGATGGAAGTAGGCACGGGAGTGGAAACGACGGGGGCGCTGATGTAGGCCGTGCGCCGCTCCACGGTAATCGGCCCGGCAAAGGCGGTGCCGCCGGAGAGCGTGGCCGGCAGCGGCGTGCCGCCTTGGATTAGGGCGAGCGACATCACGCCATAGCCTTCCACTGAATTGTTGGTAGCGATAGAGGTGGTCGTCGCGCCGGGGTTGGTGTCAAAATCAAAACCGGTCAGAAAGCGACTGAGGACGTAGCTCGCATACTCGCAGGAGGCGACGATGTCAGAGCCCTGCTGCGCGAGGCGGACTTTCACGCACTTGGTGTGAACGTCGTCAAAAACTTGCGCTTGGAAGGCGACGGTACCATCCTCGGCGACACGCCAGTGATAGACGTTAGCCGGAACGGGGCTGCCCCGTCCGCTACTGATCCATAACCCTCCTAATGTGACGACCGCATCGGTGATCTCGGAAAGGTTCACGCCGGTCAGGACGGTGTCGGCGGCCGGCGCTTTCGGCAGAGGCACATTGTGAACCGGATTAGTGACCGCCGACTGCGGGGCACCGACGGGAGCAGCGATGCGCAGGGCGCCTCTGCCGACCGGCGCGACGGGGAGTGTGACGGGGTCGAGCGTGTCCAAGGCGAGCAGCGATGCGACACCGGAGAGTGCGACACGCGCGGGGAACTGCTGTACGGGAGAGAAGGCGGCATTGTCCAGAGTAATGCGCCCCGGCAGATCGACCGGTTGCCGCGCGGTCAGACCGACGGTCGTCAGGATCGCCTGCAGACGGACGATATTGACGCCGTTGGTCGTGTCGGGACCGGTGGCCAGCGGCAACTCATCGCCTGCGAGGTCGAAGTCGATGCCGCGGCGATCTTGATACGGGCTTTCGGGCAATACCAAGGCCTTGGCGTAAAGCGCACGGGCAGAGAGTCCTGCCGCGTCCTCAGTGAGTTCGACCTTGACGCAGTAGGTGGCGTTGGCCTCGGCAGCCTGAAACTGGACCGTGGCGGTCGTAGGCGAGGTGCGCTGCCAATGGAAGGGCTGAGCCGGCAGAAGCTCCCGGTTGTTGACACCGCTACCGCCGATATACGCCTCAAAGTCGGTGACTCGGTCAAGTTTCGCGTTGTCACCGGTCGCCAGTGTCGCAGCGGGTGTTTCGGTCGGCAGATAGGAACTGGTTGCGTGAGCCGGAAGAAGCATGAAGGCAGGGCAGCCGTACCCGCCTGCGGTGAGATTGGGAGCGATCGAACCCGTGTCCCCGCCTGAGTCGAAATCGAAGCCGACCTGATATGCATCGCGGTGGTATTTCGCATACACGGCACGGCCATAAATGCCGTCCGGCTGCTGCGTCAGTTCGATCTTGAGGCATTTCGTGTGTATGCCCCTGTCGCGGCGCTGGAGCTGGAAGGATGCGGTGGCGCCGTCGTTCACAAAGTAGAAGATGTGCGCGTCCGCATAATCGTCATCGAACGACCCGCCAGCCATCAGAGCGGCGGCGGAATGATAGTTCGTGAGCATGGCTCCGGGGAAGAGCAACGTGGACGTGGCTGTTATGAAGCTCGTGTGGACGAGCGGCTGCGGCGCGGGCGTATCCGCCACGCTCAGTTCTGGTGCGCGGAAGAGCATCAGGCTGGAAGCAAAATAGTTGGTGCCGTTATCCGTGCCGGTAGTATCAAAATCGATGCGTCCGGCCATGTCGTAGAACGTTTGGGCGTAACGAGCATAGACGGCGCGACCGTAAATGCCGTCCGGCTGCTGTGCCAGCGCAACCTTCACGCACTTGACGAATTTTCCTTCGCGTGCACCGTTCTCGAAGAATTGCAGTTGGAAGGTGGCGTTCGCGCCATCGTTAGTGAAAAACAGGGCACGCGAATAGCTGTCTCTGTAAGCCAGTGCCACGCTCGACCCGGCGACGGTCCCCTCGGCACCAGTCACATCCGCCAGCGCGGCATCGGGGAAGAGCAGTACGCTATTGGTAGGAATTGCGCCGCCCTTCCAAGTGAGTGTCGGCAGAGACGCTTCAGACGCTGCCATGCCGCCCTCGACGGCGACATCCCGCGCACTGGGGCGGATCATGGTTTCGGCGGAGAGCCTGATCGCCGCCGCGATATCCTGCGACACGGTGATGACGGAGGGGTTGGTGACGGATGCGGTGTCGCCTGCACCGGGCACGGCAGCCGGCGACCAGGCGGAGGGATCGTGGAAATCACCTGTACCGGCAGTGAAGACATTCGTCTCTCCGGCAGCGCAGACGGCCAACGGCACGACGAGCGCGAGAACTTGCAACATGACGGCATACGAGAAGATTCTGATTTTCATAGTCATCCCTTCTTCTGAGGCCTTTACAACGCAGGTTATCACTCCATCACGGTTGGTTTACAGTGCCGAAATCTGGGGAAAAAGTCAAGCCCATGGCGCGTTATTTTGTGGCCGGATTTGCCGCTTCGCGGCGAAAGGGCAGAGCAGCGCTTTTACTCTCAAGGTTGCGAGCCACTGCGTGGTCGCAATAAGAGAGGTTGACTCGCGACTTGCGACCCGCGACTTGCGGCCAGCCCTGCCCCCAAAAAACCTCGTGGCATGGGCGTCCCGCCCATGAAACACGGGCAAGATGCCCGTGCCACACCTCTGCGTTGAAAAAACCCGAGCTGTGCCATCCCCCAAGTCGAGCCGTAAGGCACTAGTGAATAAAAGTCACGCGATCCAGTGTCAGCCGCCGTAGGCCCTTGATGTTAAAGGCACCTTTGCCGCCCGGCTGCATTTCAAACCGCACGTTGCTCAAGAGGATGTCGCTGACATCATCGTCCGGGCGCAGCGTGAACGAGGGATACTCCGGTGAGCGGATCGTCATGTTTGAAAAGGTCAGGTTGCGGATGCGGCTGACCTTGGTGTCTTCTGAGAACCTGACGCGGATCGGTGCATTGCGGCATTCGAGATTGATGTCGCTGAAATGCACATTCTCGACCCCGAAGGGATGCACGGTTTCCGGCAGGGGCGGCACCCCTTCTCCGCGCGGCGGGTCGTTCGGCACATGCTTCATATCCGGCATATCGATGTTGATGCCGGTATGAGACTCGCGGATCACCAGATTGCTAATACGGCAATCCTTGATCAGATAGTCGTGGGTCCAGCCGATGCGGATGGCCGCAGAGTTGCTCTGCAAAACGCAGTTCGCCACCACCACCCGCTCGCACGCTACAGGTCCTTGCAACTGATGCTGGTAAGCGCGCAGGATCAGCGCGTCATCGCCGCTGCGCACGATGCAGTCGCTGACCGTCACGTCGCGGCACGACCCGATGTGAATGCCGTCGCCGTTCGGAAAGCGCAGATCCATTTCGATCTTCAGGCCGCAGACCTGCACGAACTCGCAATCCAGCAGCCACATGCTCCAGCCCGACGGGTTCAGGATCGTGACATCGTCCAGCCGGACGTTCTTGCACCCGACCAGAAAGATGTTGCGCCCGGTGATCAACTGATCGTGCTTGCGACGCCACCAATGCGTCCCTTCGGTCTTTTCATGAAACAGCTCCGCGCGCCCGTTGATCGTGCCGCGGCCGCAGATCGCGATATTGGTCTGCGCCACGGCGTAGAACATCGCACGCTTGTTGCGGCGCAGACTGTACTCGACCCGCCAGTGCGGCGAGGGTTCAAATTCCGGATAGAGGAGCGGATCGGGACCGCCTTCCAGCGAGGCACCGGCCTCGATTTCCAAGCGCGTGTTCGAGCGCGGATAGAGCGTGTAGGTCATAAAGGCCCCGCCCGCGACCCGCACCGTGCCGCCGCCGGCCGCCGCCGCTGCGTCGATCGCCTTCTGGATCGCCGCCGTGTTATCAGTTTTGCCGTCCGGCACCGCACCGAAATCCGTGACACAGAACACTCCGCCCTTGCCCGCGCCCTGCGCAACCGCCGCCGCTACCACCAGCAACCACCCGACCATCCTTCTCATTGTTTTCTCCTTTCGCCGTACGCTCGCACACGGGCAACCCGCACGCCTTTATCACGCCATCGGTACTGATAGTACCTACATCCCTCTCTTTCCCGCAATCTTCATTATGGGCGCAGCACCTGCTCAAAGAAGCGGTAGATCTGCTCGTTGGATTCGGCGTTGGGTGCGTGTTTCGGGCGATTAGTCATGGCCACGCGGTTCGTCGCACCGAGCAACGTGTTGACTTGGATTGCATGGCGCAGCGCGTTCCAGCGCTCGGGCGGATCCTCCGCGCCGCCGGAAACCAAGAAAGGCCGGGGCGCCATCAAGGCGTGCAGGTCGGTCAGGTCGAGCCCCTCTTCGCGCAATTTGAGATAGAGACCGCGCCCGGGGTTTTCCGGCGTCATCATGCCGCGCTTGCGCCACGGCTTCGGATGGTAGCCCAGATACCACGGTTCCCAATAGTTGATCGAGGGGCGGTCCTCCCTGAAGACAATACCCGGATCGGACCAGACGCCGCAAGCGAAACGGTCGTACAGACACGAGGCGAACATCGCCCACTTGCCGCCGAATGAGTGCCCGACGATCCCGACGCGCGCGGGATCGACACACGCCTCTTTCACCAGCGCTTGATACGCATTCGCCGCCGCATAGGCCAGCATTGAGAGCGGCTGCACCGTCGCCTCTTGCAGCGAAGGCCAGTAGAGCGCGAACTCGTTGCGCTTGGAGGCTTCGCGCGTACCGATCGAGAGCGTCACGAAACCGCGCCGCGCAAGCTGGATCGCAAAATCGCGATAGGGCTTGCCGTCGATCCCCACCGCCGTCTCAGGCTCATAAAACACTGTCACAACCGCCGCGCGCGGTCCCTCGCCATCGGGCACTAGCAGATACCCGTCCGTGCTCTCTTGCGGTAGCCAGTTGAAGTGCACGGCGTGCCGTACAAAACCCTCGTAACGCTCGCTCCCCTGCACGCGCAACGTCTGATTGGTGATCAGCGGCGGCCATGCTCCCATGCGCCCATGCCACGTACGCAGAATTTCTTCACGGCGACGCGACCACGCCGCCGCATCGCGTACCGGCGCGCCATCGTTGAAACGCAGTGGCGAGCGGTAGGCATCTGACGCGTCGACTAAATCCGGCGGCGGCGCAAAGGCCGATGGCGGCAAGCCCGGCCCGTGCAGCGCGGCGAAGGCCAAGTCAAACGCCTCAAACCCCTGCATATCGAGATCCAGAACCAGCGGCACGAGCGACGGTTTTTCGTTGGTCCAGAGATACGGATAGACGGCATAGGTCGGCAGATACGCGACAGTCGGCGCGGCCTTGGGCCACGCGGCGCCGACCACATGCGCCGTCTCTTGATCGTAGAGCGTGACCAGCGGCGCGATCCACTCTGCGGCTTCGGGCGTGAAGAGGGTCGTGTTGCTGGGAATGTGCCACCCCGCTTCAAAACAGGGGTCGCGCGTCAGACGCCGGCGCGGCCACGCTCCGGCCTGCAACGAAAGCGTCGCGTACGCATTGGTGGCGACGGGCAGGCGTGTCCATGAGTACCAGAGCTTGCCGGGATCGTAACGCTTCACCGCCTGCGCCGGGAAGTCACAGAGACGGCGGTCGGGCGGCGCACCGCCCACCCAAATGATCTTACCGCCGGCCTTGCGGTACGCTACCAATTGATCCGTCAGCACCGACGGTTTCAGTGTGAAATAGGTGGCGGTCCGTTTCGCGAAAACAATCACCTGCGGGATACGCGCCGCGTCGATCCCTTCCGCCATCACCGCACGCACGTCAACCAATGCGGCGTTCTTGAACTGACGGCGCAAATGATGGACCGTCTGTGCCGCCAGCACGCGATCGTTGAAGCCGAACATCCCCTCGTCCATGCGCCACGTGGGCTCCACAACCACACCGATGAACGGACGGTCCTGGTGCTGCGGCTCCATCAAGCCCTCTGTCAGCGAGTCATCCTGCAGACGGCGCGTAACCGTGAAGGCCGAACAGGCGTCGCGGTAGCGTTGCCGGATCGCATCCGTAACATCGGGGAGTTCTCCGTCGGCCGCAGCCAAGCGTTGCGCCGCCATGAAATCGCCCAGTATGCGCTCTACCGCCCAGCAACCGAGCACGGCAAACTGCGCGGCGAGCGCATCGCGGCTGGCAGTATCTTTTTTTTCGATCCACGCGCACGCATGTTGCAGGATCGGCACACCGCGCGGCGCGCACACCTCAACCCCGTGAATCCCCGACAGCATGACCTCCAGCACTGCGTCGGCTGCGGAACGCCCAGCATCGGCCACGGTCACCTTGTCAAGATGCGCCTGCCAGATGGCGCGTGTCTCGGGCGTCGAGTCAACCCAACTCAAATCCAGACCGCCAATGGGCTTGCCGTTCGGCAGGCGGAACGCCCAGTCGCGGTCGCTCCAGCCGTAGGTGGCCAGATGCACAATGGGATCGTGGTTGCAGGCGACCATGTCGGCGGTGGAGTGCGCCAGCGCACCCAGCCAGAGAGAGACGCTGTCGGCGCGATTTTCGCGCAACGCCCGCGTCAGCAGCACGAAGGCCACAGCACGGCCCTCGTCTGCGTGGAACGCCCCGCTGTCCCGCATGTTGCGCGCCGCGAGGAACGTCAGCTCTTCGGGCGTCACACGCGGGTTCTCCGCAAAGGCCGTGCGCACGTCCGGATAAAAGTTGTCGCGGCAGAACTGCTCCAGCCGTTCGCCCTGCAAGGTCGTGCGCCACGGCTCGGGCAGACGCGCCGCGACCGCGCGGGCCACAACATTGTGACCCGCGCCCCAGCCGCAAGCGAGCCACGGCAACGTCAGCCAGCCGGTTGCAATCCACCACAGACTCTTCATTCCGTACTCCGTCGCAGCAACGCTACGCGGTTACTTTTCAAACAGCACGCGCGTCAGTTCCGCCAGTTGCTCGGCCGGGATTTTGATCTTTTTCCGGTCGTAGGTTATGAGGCCGTTGATTTCGCCCTCGACATCGGTGGTCTGCGTGTAGACGCCGCCGGCGATACCTTGAGTGCGCAATTCATTCAGCATACGGATCGAGGTGGCCACGCGCTCCTTGTACTCCTCCTCGCTCTTCGGCAGACCGCCGTACCCCCAGTTATCCCGGTCGGCATCCCACAGATGCCCCTTTACCGGATAGCCGTGCCCGCCGAACTCGCCGACGACCTTGATGAACCCATCGAAGCGTCCGCCCTGCCCCTGATCAAAGGGGAAGCCCGGATGCGGATAGCGATGGGCGTCCACAACGTCTCCCACCGGCCAGAAGTTACCGCCGCTGGCGATATTGACGAGACGCGTCGGGTCGCGCTGCACCACCCACTTGCCCACTTCGAGCGTGCGGTGCTGTCCCCACGCCTCGTTAAAGGGCACCCAGCAGACGATCGACGGATGACTTTCCAAGGTGTTGATCATGCGCGCCAACTCCAGCATGAACTGGACGTGGTGCTCATCCGGCCACTCCGCATCTACCGGATCGGGCTTGAGGAAGGTCCATTTCGCGCCCTTGCCACCGCTCACGTGATCCTGCCAGACCATGATCCCCAACCGGTCGCAGTGGTAATAGTAGAGGCGCGGCTCGACCTTGATGTGCTTGCGGATCATGTTGAAGCCCGCGCGTTTCAGCCAGTCGATCTCAAACACCATCGCCTCTTCAGAAGGCGGCGTGAGCAATCCGTCCGGCCACCATCCTTGATCCAGCGGCCCCCAGTGGAACAGCGTCTCGCCGTTCAGCGTAAAGCGCAGGTGGCCTTGGGCGTCCTTGGTCTTGCCGACCGTGCGGATGCCGGCGTACGACGCGACGCTATCCACCACCCGGCCGCCATCGTCCAGCAAGTCCAACTCAAGCGCATAGAGGTGCGGAGAACGCGGCGACCACAGCTTGGCGTTCGCGACGGTCAGCAACACTTCCTGACCGGCGCGCCCCACGCTGTTCGCCACTTGGCGATCACCATCCTTGACGCGCACGGCAAGTGCCTGAGCGCCGCCCTCCACGGCGGCAGTGATCTTGATCGCGCCGGTGGCCGCATCGGTGCGGATCAACAGATTCCGGATGTAGCTGGCGCCGACCTGTTCCAGCCACACGGTCTGCCAGATGCCGGAAACTTGCGTGTACCAGATACCGCGCGGGTCCAGCGTCTGCTTGCCGCGCAGTTGGAATCCTTCCTGCTCGTCCTCCACGCGCACCACCAGCTCATTCTCGCCAACCCGCACCCTGTCCGTGATGTCCAGCGTGAACGGCGTGTTGCCGCCGCGGTGTCCGCCGGCCTGTTTGCCGTTGACCATCACTTGGCACCGATAATCAACCGCCTCGAAATTCAGCAGCGTGCGCTCGGCCGCCGCCACAGTGAACGTGCGCCGGTACCAGAGCGCCTGATCCTTGCGCAGCGCCTTCTGAACACCGCCCAGCTTGGACTCCAGACAGAACGGCACGCGGATACGTCCCTGCCACTGCTTGGGCGGCTCGCGTTGCGCGACCGGTGTGATGGCATACTCCCACAGTCCATTTAGATTCTGCCACTGCTTACGTTGCAGTTGCGGGCGCGGATAGCTCTGCCAGGCGTTCTGATCGGTCACCTTCTCACCCCACGGCGTGATCAGGTCGCTACGAAAAACCTCGCGTTCCGGCGTCGGCAGGACCGGCACCTGATCGGCCTCGATCAGATGCACGTCGATGAACTGACCACCTACCTCTTGTTTGCAAAAGACCGCCAGCAAATTCTCGCCCTGCTTAACGAGCGCCCGGTGCTCATCGGCCAGCGGAAACACGCCGTAGTCCGTGCGATAGCCTGTGAGCGCCATCACACGTTGACCGTTGAGATAAATCTCGGCATCTTCGTCGTGATGAACCAGCAGCGCGGGCTTTTTCAGAGCAGCGGCCAGAGGCACGCGCTTGCGCAGCCAAATCGTCTTCGTGCGCCACACCGTGCCCACGCGCGCACCCGGCGTGCCGACCGTACCAAATCCACCAGTGCCCTTCTTCCAGGAGGCGTCATCATACGCGGCGGTCTGCCACGCCCCCTGCGGTGCCTCAAGCGTATAGCGCCACTGATCCACGATCTGCGCCGAAAGCGCAACCGGCAGCGCTACACAGAGCGCCAACCCAATACCACGACCCTTTTGTAAACACATATATGCCCCTTTCCTGCGCGGCACCTTGCCCGTGTCTCCATACGTCAACAGACAAAATGTCCACGTGTTTTTAGTGTGCGTTTGGACGTTAACACATTCCGCGCGTCAGATCAACTGGCGACTATTCCCCAAACTTCGGCATCAGCGCACGCGA
>DAOTMQ010000124.1:0-10564 GCA_035450385.1 Kiritimatiellia bacterium
CCGCCGTGTCCAACCGCCGGATGCGGAAAACCGCATGTCCGGTGGTGTGGGAGGGGCACGGGGCGCAATCCCCGTGTCTCCACCCGATCCGACTCTCTGCTCCCCTTTTCACCAGAAACGCATGACCTTCGCACACTCCCCTGTCACTAACCGATTACGGTGTGTTCCTAGTCGATTGTTGCAAAACACACGGTAACCCCGTATCCTATTGCCATTGCGTGAAACTGATTCTTAGGAGAGAGAGATGGCATTGAATGTGGTGAGAGAGATCGACGGTCGCGTGGCCGTGCGCCATGTGTTGATGAGTGTGTCGGACAAGAGTGGCCTGGAGACGTTTGTGCCCGGACTGATCGCCGCCTGTCCAGAGGTGAAAATCTATTCGACCGGCGGCACCTACACCGCCGTGCAGAAACTGCTCGGCCCTGAACGCGCCGCGCAACATCTGGTGGCGGTTTCGGACTACACCGGACAGCCGGAGATGCAGGGCGGACTGGTCAAAACCCTCGACTTCAAGATCTATCTGGGCTTGCTCAGCGAGACCTACAACGTGGATCACCAGCGCGATCTGGCCCGTACCGATGCGGTCGCGATCGATATGGTCGTGGTGAACCTCTATCCCTTCCAGAAGACGGTCGCGCGCGAGGGGGTGACCCCGGAAGAGGCGCGCACGAATATCGATATCGGCGGCCCCTGCATGGTGCGCGCCTCGGCCAAGAACTACCTGCGTGTGGCTTCGGTGACCGATCCTGCGGACTACAGCGCGCTGCTCGATGAGCTGACCGCCAACGGCGGTACGCTGGGCTTTGCCACGCGCCTCGCTCTGATGAAAAAAGCCTTTGCCCATACCGCGCAGTATGACGCCGCGATTGCCGCCTTCTTTGCCAATGTTACGGAAGAGCAAGCGCGAAAGACGTATGACATGCACGCCTAAGTCATGATCGATCTGCACATCCATTCCACGCACTCGGATGGCTCCGACACGCCAGCACGCTTGGTTGAACTCGGGCGGCGGGCTGGCTTGCGTGCGATGGCTCTGACCGATCACGATACGATGGCCGGCACTGAGGATTTTCTGGTCGCCTGCCGTGCGCACGGCATGACCGGCATCTCCGGCATTGAAATCAGCGTGGATGTTGATGGTGGCCCTGGTTCGCTGCACATCCTCGGTTACGGCATGGACCCGCACCACCCGGCGATACATAAGAATCTCGGGTGGGTGCTCGACGGGCGTGCCTGGCGCAATGAGCGGATTGTCGAAAAGCTCAACGAACTGGGCTTGGAACTGAATCTGGACGAGGTTCGCGCTTACGCCGGCGAGGATGTCGTCGCACGCCCCCATATCGCGCGGGCGCTGATCGGGCGCGGCTATGTCTCGACTGTGGCGGAGGCGTTCGACAAGTATCTCGCCAAGGGGCGTCCCGCGTACATCGACCGCTACCGCCTCAATCCGGAAGAGGGCATCAGCATGATCCGCGAGACCGGCGGCATCGCCGTCATCGCGCATCCCTTCACATGGGAGAATGACGACGCGCGTCTGGAGGCGGGCTTGCGCACGCTTCAGTCGTTCGGTCTCAGCGGCATCGAGGCGATCTACTCTGAGTACACGCCGGAACGGACCGTGACGCTGCTGCGCCTCGCCAAACGTCTCGGCTTGTTGGTCACCGGCGGCTCCGATTACCACGGTCTGGCCAAACCCGACATCGCGCTCGGTCGCGGCTTCGGCGCACTCAGTGTGCCGGACACCTGCCTGCCCCCGCTGCTGGCCGCGCTTGGCCCCGATAACCCCTGGGTAACTGCACCCTTACAGCCTTAACCCCTTACAGCCTTCCCCCCCCATGGACTGGACTGATACATTAGCCGAATTGATCCGACGCACCACGAGCGACCTGCCCGCCGATGCGGAGGCCGCGCTGCGCCGCGCCGCCGATGTGGAGTCGCCCGACTCGCAGGCCGCGCTGATCCTTCACGCGCTGGCGGAGAACATCGTGCTCGCGCGCCAACAATCTACGCCGCTCTGCCAAGACACCGGCACGCTCACCTTTTTCTGGGAGGTGCCGCCCGGCACCGATACCGTCGCGCTCGAACAAGCCGCGCGCGACGCGGTGGCACGTGCCACCCGCAACGGCTGGCTGCGCCGCAACACGATCGATACTTTGACGGGACGCTCGGTCGACAGCAATGTCGCCGAAGGTTGTCCGGTGTGCCACTTCGAGCAACGGGCGGCGGATGGAGAAGGCTCTTGCAAAACCCCTCGTAGCATGGGCGTCCCGCCCATGAAACACGGGCAAGATGCCCGTGCCACACCTGTACGCAAGAGGTTTTGCAAGAGCCCCGAAGATCATGCGGCGGGAATCGAAGTGTGGCTGCTGCAGAAAGGCGGCGGCAGCGAGAACATGAGCCGCCAGTTCAGTCTGCCCGACGAAACGCTCGGAGCCGGACGCGACCTCGAAGGGGTGCGGCGTTGCCTGCTGCATGCGGTCTGGCAAACGCAGGGCTTCGGCTGCGCGCCCGGCGTGCTGGGCGTCTGCATCGGTGCCGACCGCGCCGAAGGGTTTCTCGTTGCCAAGCGCCAGTTGTTACGTTCGCTTGATGATGCCGCGCCTGAACCTGAGTTGGCCGCACTGGAGCGGCGCGTACTGGAGGAGGCCAACGCATTGGGCATCGGCCCGATGGGCATGGGCGGCGCCACCACGCTGCTGGGCGTCAAAATCGCGGCGCGTACCCGCCTGCCTGCCTCTTACTTTGTCACTGTGGCTTATCTCTGCTGGGCTTGCCGTCGGCGCGGCCTGCGTGTATCGTCCGACGGTTCGCTCCACTGGCTCAACTGATTCACTCCTTCATTTCACATTCACTTATGATCACGCTTCACCATCCTTTCACCGAAACCGCCGTGCGCGTGCTGCGCGCCGGAGAGGCTGTGCGCGTGTCGGGTCGCGTCTGCACGGGGCGCGACCGTCTGCACAAGCATCTGGCCGAAGGCGGCGCGTGTCCGGCCGAACTGCGCGACGGCGCACTCTTTCACTGCGGCCCGGTGGTCGTCCCGCTTTCGCCCGATCCTGCGCAACCGTCGGACGAGCGCGTTGGCTGGCGTGTGGTGGCGGCCGGCCCCACCACCTCGATACGCGAAGAACCCTACATGGCGCGGGTGATCGAGCAGTTCGGCGTGCGCGTCGTGATCGGTAAGGGCGGCATGGGCGAAGCCACACGCGCGGCATGTGCGCGGTTCGGTTGCGTCTACCTGCAGGCGGTGGGCGGTGCCGCCGCCTTGATCGCGCAACGCATCAAGCGCGTGGCGCAGGTGCATTTTCTTGAGGAGTTCGGTGCCACCGAAGCGCTCTGGGAACTGGATGTCGAGGGTTTGGAAGCCGTGGTCGGGATTGACGCCAGCGGGCGCAGCCTATACGATGAAGTGCGTGACGCCTCGGCTGTGCGCTTGCGTCGGCTGCTGGGGTAGGGTGAACCAGAAAAAGGGGGTGTCCGATGAACGTGGTCAGAAAGATCGTGTGGGCACTGTGCGTGGGGTCTGCATGGCGCGTCTGCGGTGACGCAGGAGCCGCCTTGAAAGTCATCGAGGCCAAAGTGCCAGACAGCCGGATCGTAAGGCTTGCCCTGACGCCCGCCGGAACGCCGTGGGTGGTTCTGGAGACCCCGACCGACCAGCGCAATATCTACGCCTACCGCCTAACGCGGGCGGAGTCCGCGACCCTCACCCCGACTGTCCCTCAGGAGACGGGGGTGAAAACAACTCCTGAAAACAACTTGTTTTCATCGTGCCTGTCGAGCTGTAGGCCGCTAGGAGGCGAGCGGGGCACCGCAGCACTTCTGGGCGAGGCCAAGGTCAGGCTCATACCGCATACATACTGCGTGACCGGCACCTCGTTTTCCGTGTCGCTCTGCGGTGGAGCGGATCGAGATGCGTGGGCGGTGATGGCGTTGGAGGGTTCTGAGGAGAAGCGTCTTCTGAAACTCGGCGATGGCGGCATCGACGTAGTTGAGACCTGTCGTGCGCACATCAAGGGGACGCAGACCTCGGTGTATGTTGCCCGTGACGGTCGTGTGCTGAACTGGGGCGAGAGCTTTCTGGCGGTGCGGAGCGTGACCGGTACATGGACGCGCGCCGAGGCGGTGTTGCCGGTCAGTTACAAAGGTCTGCAACCCGTCATCATTGAGCGGGACGGCACGATTTTTGTCTTTGAGTCACCGATGCTATACCGTGTCGGGCCGGAAGGTAAAATCACAGAGACGCGGATCGAGGGGATGCCGGTCGGCGATCATAACGTGGTGGCGCATGTATGGGACGGCACCCGCATTGTGGTTTGGTCCAGCGGCTTTCCGCCGACTGTGTCGGCTTTTGACATCACAACATTGCAGCCTGTTGCCGCACCCTTCCTGCCCAAAGCGTGGAATGCGTATCAAGATCGGGCGTTTCCGACACGGGACGGCTCACTGTGGCTCTCCGGCAGGGAGGGCGACACGCCGGTCACGATCCAGGTTCCCCCCGGTAACCGGCCGCCGCTCCTGCGTCCGGACATCCCGTTCCCAGTTCCGGTGGCACACCTGCTGCTCGGCCCGACGGCTGTGGAGTGCGCAGACGGTACAGTGGCTTCCGGCCAGCACGGACTGACGTTGACTTCGCCACGCGGACAGGTTCAATGCCTCGGATGGCGAGAGGGCATCTTCGGGATGTCGTCGGACTTGCAAGAAGCATCCGACGGACGCCTCTGGTTCGTCAATGGCGGGCGGGTGCTGGCTTTGGATCGCTCTGTACCGATCGGGCCGTTCGCAGGCGCGGCGTGCTGGCAGGAGTTGCCTGTGCCAGAATCCGGCATAGCGCCGGACATCCTGTCGAAAGACGTGAGCGCACCTGCCCGCAGCGGCGGCTTCTTTCATTATCCGAATGCGTCGAAGCGTCTGAACGGAGGTGTGCCCGAGCGGGAGTTTGACGGACATCGGATTGCCGTTCGGTTGGTGTCAACGCCGCTGTTCGACATGTGCGTGACGGACATCAACGAAGAGGCTGACGGCAGCGTGACGTTTCTGGCGTGTGACGGGCAGGCGATGGCCATGTTGATGTGCGGAGAAGCCGCCGGCAGCAAAGGCCGCAAGTTGATCCATAGCTTCCGTTACGGTCCGCCGACGGGTGTGAGTTTCTCGCAAGTGGCGCCTGCGGTCTGCGGCAGAATGCTCGACCGTCCCTTGGCGGTGCCCGACGTTGTGCGCTGGCAGCGTGTGCATCTCGCGCGCGTGGGTGATGGCCCGTGGCAGCGGGTTGAGATCAGCGCGCAACCGACCGTGCGCTTTCTTTTCCCTTCCAATAGCACATACCGGTGCGAAGTCATCGCTTTCGATTACGGTGCGCGCGTTTCCGGAGCAGCCTCCTTCTCGATTGTAGCCAAGGTTCCAACACCTGACACACAACTCAACGTAGTTCAAGATGCGACGCAGTTGCTGGATGTCAACGAACATCCCTGGTTCCCGCCGGTGCGCACCCTGCCTTCGACAGAGGGCGGCATACGCCGTCTGCTGTGGCGGGATGAAGAGGAGACGGAGTGGCGTCCGATGGATATTGCCCGAGGCTTGAGCGTCATCGAACTCGGTCGTGGAGAAAGAACGCTCCTGTTCTGTACGGAAGAGGACGGGGTGTGGCGCGATCCGTCGCCCGTCCGGCTGCGCATCCGCGTGGCGTTGCCGATGGGAGCCTATCTGGAGGCGATTCAGCAGGAGTTGTCGTCGCACATTCCCGCCCACCGTGAACGCGCCATACACGCATTGCGCGCGTGTCTGCCAGAGGCACAGGCAGAGCAAGAGGCGCTCAAGCGGCTGGTCGACAGGCAAGAGCGGATCGCAGAGGGGATAAGGCGGCTCGAACAACCGAAGAGAAGGGGGCGAGAATGATACAGAAACGTGCCTTACAAAAGGGTGTGGCACGGGTATCTTGCCCGTGTTCCATGGTTTCATTTTTTGACATGATTGACGTGATTTTAAAAATCTCTGCGTCTCTGCGTCTCTGCGTTAAAAAACTTTCAACGTTCAACGCTCAACTTTCAACGTTCAACGTTCTGCGGGCGAGGACGCCCGATCCGACTGAGTACACACAAAACACGCGCTCGACTCGCATGCCCCCTGTCACTAACCGATTGCTCTTGCCCGTGTTTCATGGGCGGGACGCCCATGCCACGAGAGATTTTGCAAGAACGTCGTTAAGCCGGATGGTGCTGTGTGCAATAGCCCTCACGCTGGCGCGGGAGGCACTGGCGGAGCCGCGTCTGTCGCAGATCGAAAAGGGCAGGCAGATTGAGGCATTCGCCCCGGAAAACGACGGCACTGGCTGGGCGATTTTGCCCACGAGCGAACCGTTTTTCTGGAGTGGCGACAATTTCCACAAGTTGAGCGAAACGCCATTGTGGGTTTCAAACGGGAGATTTCTGGGCGATGCTTCACGCGGCTACTATCTCCAGTTGTACGATGTTGAACGGTGTACCAAGCGCATCTATCGCTTGATCAACGGTGAGGCGCGTCTGCACTGTCGGCCGTTGTCCTACGAGCCCGACTCGGAAGAAAGGTACGCAAACACCTATATCGCCCGTGATGGCCGTGTGGTGAGTTGGAACACGAAGCGGATCGCCGTGTGGCAGGGTGACGCATGGATCCATCTTCCGGCGGATGTTGCCAAAGATGCGGGGATGCCGGTTTTCATGGAGCACAATGATCGCATCGTCATGGTTTGCGCAAGGGTCGCGCATGTGATCCACCCTGACGGGCGTCTGACCACATGGCGTTTCGCCGGTACGTCGCCGATGTATGACTGCGTACCGTGGCAGGCACCTGTTGCGATCCGCTTGGTCAGAGGAGTGGACGCGCCGGAGGCGTTCGACATGTTCAGCGGCGAGGTGCTTCCGCTGCCGGGTGTCTTCGATGCGGTGCGCGAGCCGGTGCGCCGTCTCATGCGCGCATCGGGCGGATCGGTCTGGGCGCAGACCGGCAGCGCCTTGTACCGTTTGCGGTTAGGCGGCGCGGCGGAGCGTTTGCCGATCCCGGTGCAAGGCGACTTTGAGGTGCTGGCGATTGACGACCCCACGCCTTCGCCGTCCGGTCGCCCCGCCGGCCAGTCCGAAAACGGCGGATGGCGCGTTTTCTTCAAAGCGGGGCCTTTGAAGATTGGTGCGTGGAGTCCCGACGGTATGGTGCAGTGGGACGAGCACCAAGGCCTGCGCGGAGACATCACCGATGTTCGTGTGGCCCGTGACCGTTCGCTCTGGTTTATTGCGGGCTGGCAACTCTTTCGTGTCGTGTTTGACGAGACCGCCGCTGAGCCGCCGGGAGCGGGCCGTGACGCATTGTTGGAACTCTACACATTGCGCGTCGGCACCCGTCTGATGGATGTCGGCAAAGGATTGGCGCTCTTCCCCGAAACCGGAAATGTGTTGAAGCGATGGGACGGAACCGCGTGGAGTGACCAGCCGTGGCCGTGTGCGCTTTCGAATGGCGTACTCACCGATGTGGCATGGGATAACACCGGTGTGGTATATCTGTGCCATGGTTATCGGAAAGCGCCACTCGACACGCTGACCGAGTTGCGTCCCGATTCGGCGGAGGTGGTCTCCGACGCCTTCGAGCAGGATCCCTTTGATAAAATATGGACGGCGCTGGCCAAAGCCTTGGATAGAGGAGCGACCGCGCTCAATCGCGTGGGATGGGAGATCACGGTGACGCCCGATAAAAAAATCTGGGCACTTGAGACAAGTGGCGGCGACCAGATCCGGCACTTTGACGGCACCCTGTGGCGCTCGGTGCCGGTCAACGGAGAGGCCGTCGAGATCATGGTGCGCAACAGGGGACGTGAGGGCTATCGTGTGGCAGTGCGTTTGCACGACGACCGCGTAAGGGTCTACGAAAACGGCGTGTTCGTCGAAACCGGCGAGAAACTGGCGCCTCGTCCGGACAAGACGATTGTGTCGGACGTTCTGCACGGTTCGCCATGGGCCGGTCGTCCGTTCCGCGCCCGCTACACGGACCGCGCCGGGAATCTCTGGCTCGAATTGGCGCACGAACCGCGCGTCGTGTGTTACCGCCTCGCCAACGTCCGGCTGTCCGCGCAGCCGCATCCCGTCCCCGGCGAATCGGCGAGCCTGACGATTCAGGCGGCAACCCTCCCGCTCTTCACAAGCGCCACGTTCGCCGTCCGTTTCGGTACCACGAATGAGTGGCTGTCGTTGCGGACGCCATCGGGCAAACCCGCCTGCATCCGGTTCCCGTGCAGCGGCGTTTACACATGTGAAGTCGCGGCAACGGTCTTCGATGTGCGGCTACCGCAAACCGTTCGTTTTGAATATAAGGCCGAGGTCACGTTCCCAGAGACCCGGCTGCTCGGTCAACAGACCCAATCGGAACCGATCATCGTGACGGATGCCGCATGGCGTCCGCCAGTGGAGGCGGTGCCGACCACCTTCGCGCGGCGCGCGGTGTGCCAGACGGTGTGGCGCGTCGTCGGCTCGAATCGCGCGTGGACACCGCTTGATGCGGACGGCCACTTCCCGCTGCGGAGCGTAGAGACGAACGGCGTGTATCAGCTTGAATTCGCTGCATGCGAAGAAGGCACTTGGCGTGATCCCTCGCCGGTCACGCTGAGCGTCCGCGTGGCGCTGGATGACGAGGGGCTTTTGTTGATTACGCTCGACAATCTGGGCAGCAATGATCCGCGCATCCGTTCCGATGCCGAGCAGCGCCTGGCGCAAAATAGCGAACGCTGGTTGCCCTTGCTGCGCCGCCTGCAAAAGCAGGCAGATCAGGCCCGGCAACGTCTAAATACGCTGTGCCCGGTCTTTGAGATCATGCGCACGGAAACAGCGGAATGAAGGTACTCACTTGTCCTGCGCCTACCTGACACCAAGCTTCTCAAGGCGCTGTAACCATTCGGCGAAATGAGCGCACTTTTCCCGTAGCCTTGGGATGCCGATTTTACCAACGACAATCGGCCCCGCGGTCGTCTTGCTACCTTCATATTCAGGAATTTCGTCGATGATGCGCTTAGAGGGTGCCTTCGTCTTGTCAATTAACTCTGGGTTCCCCCCTTCACTAGCAACCATATCCACGAGACGCTGAATCTGCTCTGTGTGTTCCATATACTCGCAATTGAGTTGTTCGGGATCCGCCAAGATGAGCGCCTCGAATTCGTGAAGCTGAATATATGGGAAGAACCGAGGATCATCCAACTCTCGTTTGATGTCTTCTTGAAGAGCCGTTTCTAACAGTGCCACACGACGATAGGGGTCTTTTTCGCGCGCTGCCTCTACATAACCCTTTGACAAACTGCTGCTCTGTTTGGCCTTCAACGATAATGTGCAATCGAATCATGGCTGCCCCCCGAGCACATTCTTCTCCCAAAGCTCACTCAGACAGTAATGATCCAGCCACTCAGACAGGGCTGCCGGTTCGATGCGACGGAAGATGCTTCGTGGTTTTGCCGTGTCTCGCTCGACAATCACGATTTGATCGGCGGCGAATTCGTCAACCAGCCGAGGAGACTGAGTGGCAAGAATCACCTGGGATTGTACCGCGGCCATCTTGACCATGCTCGCCAGTGCGGCAATCGCGGACGGGTGTAAGCCTAATTCCGGCTCGTCCACGACGATGACCGACGGTCGCATGTCCGGCGGCGACAGGAAGAGGGTGGCTAATGCCATGAAGCGTAACGATCCGTCAGATAACTGGTGTGGCCCGAACAGGTATTCCGATCCTTTTTCACGCCAGTTCAAGCGCACATACTTGTTGTTGTCGGACAGCGTTTGAAGATCAAAGTCACCAAATTGCGGAACCATTTGACGGATATGCCGGATGATGCGCTCATAGTACCTCTCACCGCCTGAACGATTCTTTATCCCGCGCAGGAAAGCGGCTAGGTTTCCGCCATCGTTTCTGAAAAAGCGCGCATCATCGATATAACTCTCTGCACGAATCTTTGCGGTTGCCGAGGTGTCGTGGAACTGGAAGACTTTGAACATTGATAGGAGAGACAAAAGATCACCGCACACTCCGTCTCCTGTTTTGATCCAGTCTATCAATTGCGACTCTTTGCTCCCCCCGCCGAGGCGATGTACAAATGGCTCCTGTTGATCGGCCGTTCTGCGAGTCACGGTCTCATTTTCAAAGAAGAGCCGATTGGTTGTATCGCGGCGCAAGATAAAGGCGTACTCATCCTTGGCGTGTTCGTCCTCAAATTGAAGTCGGGCTGAAATCTCCGTGGTCATTTTGGAGCCGAAATAGAGCAACGAGTCTGCGAACCCCTGATTGGCTACGTAGTTTTGCAACTCGCCTGCTCTCATGCAGCTAAGCATGCGTAGAAACGAAACGAGGTTGCTCTTGCCGGCACCATTCGCACCGAGTAGCACGGTGACATCGCCGACATCAATAGACTGCCCCTCGCCGTCTACCGACTTGAATCCGTGAAGCTCAAGCCTCGTGAGTTTTGCCATTGTCGCCTCCAAATAACGTTTCGATTGTCACAACCGTATGGGTGTGTGTCAGATTCGTAACATCGTTTCCGCTGTTTCCGCTGTCACGCCGC
>DAOTMQ010000125.1:0-10550 GCA_035450385.1 Kiritimatiellia bacterium
TGCAGATGGTGCTCGGCCCGCACGTCCAGCAGAAGGGCTCCAACATCACGCCCGAACGCCTGCGCTTCGACTTTTCACACCCCGAAAAGATGACGCCCGAGCAGATCAAGCAGGTCGAGGAGATCGTCAACGACGTGATCCAGCGCAATCTGCCGGTCACGATGGAGACCATGACCATCGAGGAAGCCAAAACCAAAGGCGCGGCTGCCCTGTTCACCGCCAAGTATGGCGAGCAGGTCAAGGTCTACGCCACCGGCGACTTCTCGCTGGAGGTCTGTGGCGGCCCGCACGCCGCCTCCACTGGCGAACTGGGTGGTTTCAAGATCAAGAAAGAGGAGTCCTCCTCAGCCGGCGTCCGCCGCATCAGGGCCGTGATCACCGCTAAGGCATAAGCACAGAGGGCGAAAAAATGGCTAGCATGATGGTGCACATCTACGTCGACCTCCGCGTCGTCCCGGAAGAAAAGCATTTTGAGAGCATGCGCTTCTGCGCGAACAGGCTCACGGACAATAAAGAGTCGGTGGAGGTTGTCCAACACTCGGAGAAGGTGCCGAAAACGCTCATCGCGAAGTTCTCGGTGCCCAAAGCGCGGCAGATGGATGTGGTGGATAAAATCACCCAAACGTTCGCGGACTTCGTTGAAGACTCGATGGATTTCGGCGCGGACTTTCCCCGCTCGGCAGCCGAAGAACGCAAGGCGAAAAAAGCCAGTGAACGGGCCAAGGCCAGGCGTAAAGCACAGAGAGCCGAAAAAAACGCCCAAGCCCAAGTGTTTTTTGGGGCGGACGCCGATCCACACGCTGCCGGTATCGTCTCCACGGGCAAGCGAGACAATCTCAGCAAAAAGCAGCGCGACTTTTTGGCGGCCAAAGAGAAGGTCGAGCGTCGGCAGCGCGAGCTTGCGGAAACGACGAATAAATTCGAGCGGCTTCTCGCCCAACACACCGAACTCGTGATGCCGTACCTCGACCGCGTTACGGAACGACAAAAACAACTCATCGAGGTTTGTTCCGCATATCACGCCGACGCCGGCAACGGCAAGCCGCCGCCCAAAACCATCCGTGAGACGTTGGCGAAGTGCATGCTAGAGCTGTTCTTAAATCTTTCTGACCGCGACGTGCCGTTGGATCAGCGGCTTACGGATCTCCACCGGTCGCTTCTCGACACTTATTGCACACCGGAATTGCCTAAGCAGGCACCGGATGTTTCGGATGCGGGCGAGGAGGCTAACGCCGATCATTCTGATGATAATCCCTCTAATGAGATCATGTTCGAACTGCAAAAAGCCTTTTTGTCTGAACGGCTTTTCTTCGAGACCGGCGTACGCTTTGACTTGAGCGGACTGCGCAGCGATATGAGCCATGACGAGGTGATGGCGCATATTGCCGAACTGTTGGACAATCATCCGGAGAATCCCCGAAACCGCAAGAAAACCAAGCGGGAACTGGACAAAGAGGCGAAGGCGAAGCTGGCTGAAGAAGCCCGCGCCAAAAACATCAACAGCGTGTACCGGCAGTTGGCGCGTCTGTTTCACCCCGATCTTGAGCAAGACCCGGAACGCAAGTGCCAGAAAGAACGCCTGATGAAGGAACTGACTGCGGCGCATGAAGCGGGGGATCTCCATACGATTCTGAGGCTTGAGTTGCGCTGGCTACAGAACAACGAGGGGGACATCTCCAAGCTGAGCGACGAAAAACTTGAAGCCTACACCGTCGCGCTCATCGAGCAGAGCGAAGACATACAGGACGAGATCTACGCGCTGACGCAGAAGCCCCGTTTCGCGCCGTTGCGGCTCGGTCCGCCCGACACTCGTCGCGGCTACTCCGTACTACTGAGTGAGCTGAAAGAGGAGGGGCACCAGGTACAGGCGTGGGCCGATGAACTGGAGTACGACGCCGAAGACCTTGAGAGTCTCCTTGCCCTTCCCCCCGGTAAGGAGAAGAACAAAGAGCTGCGTATCTTCCTGCGCAATCTTCTTTGTGAGCTTGCTGAAGAAGCAGATGCATTCAGATATGGGTACATCTACTGATCGCTTACCGCCGCTTCCAGAGGCGTTTTTGTTCTGTTTTATTCACTTTTTACACTGGAGTCACAGGGTTTATTGTGATAATTTGTGGCGATTTCTTTGGAAAGTGACCGAAGTGCGAGGGTGCGGATGATGAAACGGGCCGATGACACTCAAAAAGTTTCTGCGTATGCGCAGGCCGGGGTGGATATAGATTCTAAGATGTCCGGCATCAAGATCATCAAGACGATGGTGCGCGCCACCGCCACCAGGGGGGTCGTGGGTGGAATCGGCGGTTTCGGCGGCCTTTTCCGGTCGCCGGGTAAAGAAAATCTGCTGGTTGCCAGTACCGACGGTGTCGGAACCAAGCTCAAGGTTGCTGTCATCGCCAAGAAACACGACACGGTCGGCCAAGATCTCGTCAACCACTGCGTCAACGACATTCTCGTTCAGGGTGCCACGCCGCTGTTTTTCTTGGACTACATCGGGGCCTCGCGCTTTGACCCTGCGGTTTTCAAGGATGTGGTCTCTGGGCTGTGCAAAGCCTGTAAGGAGAATGGTTGCGCGCTACTGGGGGGCGAGACGGCCGAGATGCCTGGGCTCTATCCGCAGAACGAATACGATTTGGTCGGTACGATCGTGGGAACAGTTCCCCGCAAACAACTCATCACCGGCAAGAAGATCAAACCCGGCGATATCATCATCGGCCTGCCTTCCGGCGGTCTGCAGACCAACGGTTTCTCGCTGGCGCGTAAAGTGATCTTTGACCAGTGCGGGTTGACGCCGCAGGATCTGCTACCCGGCACCCGCTATACCGTGACCGAGGCGCTGCTGGCGATTCACCGCAGTTTTCTGAAACCCGTCGCCGCCCTGATGGCGCAGGTGCCGGTGCACGGTATGGCGCACATCACTGGCGGTGGATTTGTGGACAACATTCCGCGCGTGCTGCCCGAGACCTGCACGGCTGTCATCGACCGCTCAAGCTGGAGCGTGCCTACGCTCTTCACCTTCATCGAGCGCCAAGGCAGAGTTGATCGTGATGAGATGTACCGGGTCTTCAATATGGGTATCGGCTTCTGCGTCATCGTGCGCCAGAAGGACGCCAGCGCCGCGATGGCGCTGCTCTCCAAGATGCGCCAGGCGCCGGTCCTGATCGGAATGATCGAGAAAGGATCGCGGAAGGTGATCTACCGTGACAGCTAAGTCGTCGCCAAAGTATGCGGCACAAAAAAACACGCCTGCGGCGTAAAACCGCAGGCGTGACTTCTTTGCGACGGTCGCGTGTTACTTCTTTGCAGCCGCCTTTTTCGCCGGAGCCTTTTTCGCCGGAGCCTTCTTCGCGGGGGCTGCCTTCTTTGCAGCCGGTGCCTTCGCAACCGCTTTCTTGGCGGGCGCCGCTTTCTTGGCGGGAGCTGCCTTCTTCACAGGAGCTTTCTTGGCGGCCGGAGCCGCTTTTTTCGCGGGAGCCTTCGCAACCGCTTTCTTCGCAGGCGTCGCCTTCTTAGCAGGAGCTGCCTTCACCGCCGCTTTCTTCGCGGGGGCCTTTTTCGCAGGAGCTGCTTTCTTTGCTGTGGCCATTGCGCTTTCCTTTCGTTAGGTTGAACCCGTTAAAACCAACAGATCGCTGCACCACGAGAGAATGCACCGAAATGTTGTTATGCCTACACTGTAGCGTGTGCTGGAAAAAATGCAAGGACTGTTTTTCAAAAAATTAAAAAACTTTTCCCCAAGCTTTTGAGAACTTGGCCCCTGTTTCATTGACGGCACTGTTTGTGAGATGGTATGCTTAAAGCAATCTGAGTTGGGAACATGTACAAGAAACGAGATACCTTCGTTGACAGCATGCTGTATTCGTTGCCCTTGCGGAGCGAAGTCAATGCGGTGTTGCATCTGTTGCATGCGCAGCCGGGCGCGGTCCGAACGGGATTGGATGTGGGATTTACCAATGCGGGTGTCAGTCGCACACTGCGCTTAGTCGGCGGGTACTGGATGACTGTGGAGCCCACACCGCAACGGCGCTCGCTGGTGGCGGCGGCACTGGGGCAGGAGACGGTGCTGTGTCTCGGCAAGGATGGATGTCTGCCCTTTGAGGACAAGCAGTTCGACGCTGTCGTGCTTGCGCACGGTGTGTTAGCTGACGGTTTTCACGCCGGTGCCATCGTCAAGGAGTGCCACCGGGTGCTCAAGACGGGCGGGATGTTCCTGCTGACGGTGGCGTATCGCAAACGGCTGGGGCTGGCGGCTGTGCTGAGTCGACGTCACACAGTGTTCGGTACCGGAGGCAGTTACACCGAATCCGACGTTTTCCATCTGCTGAAAGACGGATTCGACGTACTCGGGTTCAGATTTTCCTGTCGCTTCTGGGTGCAGATGGTGCGACAATGGGACGACCGCCGCAGGAGTTCCGGGAGCCGTGGCGCGAACAACGTCTGGTTGCGGATGTTGTACAGGGTGGCGTGGTTGCTGGATCTGCCGCTGTTCTGGACGCGTGGTCATCAGATGACCGTTTACAGCCGACGCAAAGGTTGGCGCTCCAAGCATGTGAGTGTGCTCGGCAAGCACACGCCGGTTTCGGATGCGATCCTGTTCAACCCGCGCCGCGAAGGCAGTCAACTCTCGTTGGGCAAGTTCAAATGAGACGAAGGGGTTTGGGATTTAGGATTTCCAGGTTTCATTACTTGCGGAACATCGGGAGGGGCAAGCGTCTGCTTGCCCGACGGTGGTCATGCCGCCCTTTGCAGCTTATATTTGGGGTTCTTGCAACCCCCCTTGCTTGCAGGTGCGGCACGGGCATCTTGCCCGTGTTTCATGGGCGGGACGCCCATGTCACAAGGAGTTTTGCAAGAGCCTCGTTTTCTGGTCTCGCCGGCGCGGTGCTCTTGCTTGCACTTCTTTCTGTGGTCCGCGCTGACGAGGAGACTGCGGTTGCGATGGAAGAGATTCGGGTCGCGGTTGAACGATTCGTGAACGCGCGGACGGCGGGCAGTACCGATGATTTTTTGGTGGCGGTGGCGAAGGTCAAAGAAATGGCCGACGCCGGCCAGACGTTTTTCCGCTTTCTGCTGGCGGTGCATGCTGCGCAGGAGCCCCTCTGCGCGTTGTCGAACGAGCAGCGGGAGCGTTACCTGAAAGAGGGTCGACCGCTGGTGTGTGCGCATGCCCGGGAGCGTAACGCGCTGGCCCAATATCTGATGGGGCTGGACTGCGACCTCAACTTGAATCGACCGGAAGAGGCGCGCGACTGGTATCGGCAAGCTGCGGCGCAGGGCCAGGCGTTGGCGCAAAACGCGCTAGGGCTTATCTATTACCTCGGTCAGGGCGTGCCGCAGGATGATGACAAGGCCGGCGAATATTTCCGTCAGGCCGCGCTGCAAGGAGACCGCAACGGCGAGTACAATCTGGCCGCGCTCTACGCCCAAGGACGCGGCGTGCCCAAGGATGAGGGCATGGCGTTCGTACTCTACACGCGCGCCGCCGAAAAAGGCCATTCGAGCGCCATGAACAACCTCGGATGGCTCTACCAGGAGGGATGCGGAACCGAAAAAGATTTGATAGCTGCGGCCAATTGGTACCGTCGCTCAGCAGAGTCCGGCAATGCCGACGGCCAGTTTAACTACGGCTTTATCTGCGTCCGGGGGCGTGGCGTGCCGCGCAATCCGCGCGAGGCTGGTTTGTGGTTTTTGCGCGCCGCCAATCAGGGACATGTCGAGGCGCAGGTCAACATCGGCCTGCTCTACCGCGACGGCGACGGCGTTAAGCAAGACAACCGCAAGGCGCTCATCTGGTTCGCCAAGGCCGCCGAAGAGCGCCACGCGATGGCACAGTTTTTCATCGGACAGATGTATGAAGAGGGACGTGGAGTGCCGCAGGATCATGAACGCGCCTTCAACTGGTACACGAAAGCTGCGGAGCAAGCGAACCCGCGCGCGATCCATGCGCTCGGCACTTTTCACTACCGCGGGATCGTGGTGCCGAAGGACTACGCGCAGGCCGAACAGCATTACCGTCGCGCCGCCGAAGCCGGAGTCCCCGCCGCGCAAAACAATCTCGGCATGCTTTATCTGCGGGGCGAGGGTGTGCCCCAAGATCATGCCCTTGCCGCAAAGTGGTTCACGGCCGCCGCCAATCAGGGTGCCGCCAGCGCAGCCTACAATCTGGCGGCCCTGTACGAATATGGGCGCGGGGTCGAGATGAGCCATGTCCGTGCAGTCGAACTATTTAAGCAGGCCGCGCGGCAAGGTCATGTCGGCGCTGCCGAATGGCTCTTCAAAAATGGCTATACCTCGTGGGGCGAAAAAGAGCGTTAGGAAAGAGAGCAGGCATGTATTACATCGGACCGCATGTGTCCATCGGAGGCGGCGTGGCCAACGCGCCGAAGAACGCCAAGGCGCTGGGCGCGACGGGCTTCGGCATGTTTGTGAAAAACCAGCGGCAGTGGACCGCCGCGCCGTACACGCCTGCAGACATCGAAGCGTTTAAGCAGCAGATGGCAGCAGACGGCTACACTGCCGCCCAAGTGATGCCGCATGCCGGCTACCTCATCAATCTCGCTAATCCGGATGAGGAGGCACACGCGAAATCGATGGGCGCACTGATCGATGAGATCCGGCGCTGCATGGCGCTGGGACTCGACAAGCTGAACTTCCATCCCGGCAGTCACCTGCGAAAGCTGACGCCTGAAGCGGCGTGCGCGCGCGTAGCGCAGTCGATCAACGCCGCACTGGCGCAGACACAGGATGTGACGCTGGTGATCGAGAACACCGCCGGTAGCGGCGGTCATCTGGGCGCTCCGTTCGAGGAGATTCGCGCCATCATCGATGGCGTGGACGACCAGACGCGCGTGGGCGTTTGCCTGGATACGATGCACGCCTTCGCCGCGGGGTTCGATCTCCGCACCCGCGACGGTTTTCTGACAACGATGGAGCACTTTGACCGGACGGTCGGCTTCTCGTATCTGCGCGGCATGCACCTCAACGATTCCAAGGTGGCACTCAACTCGCGCGTCGACCGGCACGAGTCGCTGGGCCAAGGATTGCTGGGCATCGAGGTCTTTCGCTGCATCATGACCGATGCGCGTTTTAAGAACATGCCGTTGGTGTTGGAGACGCCAAACGAGGAGTTGTGGGAACAGGAAATCCAGCAGTTGATGGCGATGCAATGATCACTTTTGGGACATGATTGACATGATTGACATGATTGAGGCGCGGCATTGGAGCCGCTGGGACGAAACAATGGGAAAGCGGTGCGCATCCGGTTCTGTGGGCGGCATTCACGCCGCTCCCCTGTGGCGCCGCTTTGTGGCCGGTTTAGTAACTGTGTTGCCATTAGCGTGTTTCGGCGGCGAAGCAATGCTCGGCATGGGCGGGGCCTTGACACTCAGCGAACCCGCACTCGAACTGAAAGGCAGTCTCTTCACAAAGGGCTGGCAGCGTGGTGCCTCCGCTTCCGGCTTCACGTTCCCCGACGAGAAGAACGGTACATGCGCATGCGCCTTGAAGCTTTCGGACAAAGAGCAGGTTGCCGCTAAAGTGAAGGTGGTGCCGGCCGCTGATGGCGCGATCCACGCGCACTACACCTTCACGCCGAAGGCCGCGCTTGAACTGAACAGCCTCTTTGTCAGCACCCGCTTCCCCGCACAGAAGGCAATCGGCGGACGCTGGCGGGCCGATCAAAAGTCGGGGACCTTCCCAGAGAAACAGGGTGAACTTGCGCTCTTCGGCGGTAAGGTCAAAGAGCTAGAGATTGAGATGCCGCCGCCCGCCGCGCAACGTCTTGTCTTTACGTTCGATGAACCGACCTCTGTTTTGATCCAAGACAGCCGTCGCTGGGACGATGTATTTGGCATCCGCATCATCGCCGGTGGCGCGGGGCTCTATCCGGCCGGCAAGTCGCTTCAGGTCGGGTTCACGCTCAAGACGCACGCGCCGCTCACCCTTAAATACGCCCAGCCGGTAATGCTGGAAGCAGGACCGGAATGGGTGACGCTCGCGTACGAAAAAGAGATTGTTCCGGGGTCCGCGCTCGATTTCTCCGGCATGGGGTTCACCGACGCGCCGGCCGGCAAGTACGGATGGCTCAAGGCGGTCGGTCCGCACTTCGAGTTTGAAGGCAAGCCCGGCGTCGCACAGCGCTTCTACGGCGTCAACTTCTGCAGCACGGCCAACTTCCCGTCGCAAGAGCAGGCCGACCAACTCACGGACCGCTTGGTGCGCTTGGGTTACAACAGCGTGCGTATCCACCATCACGACAACGGCTGCGTGCAGGGAAGTCCGGACGCATTGACGCTCAACCCTGACCAAATGGCGCGGCTCGACGGTTTTCTGGCCGCCTGTTACAAACGCGGGCTCTATGTGACCACCGACCTGTACGTCTCGCGCCGGGTTGCCTGGCGTCACATCGGCATTGATAAGGACGGTCAGGTGGATGATATACAGGTTCTCAAGGCGTTGATCGCGGTACACGAGCCAGCCTTCCAGAATTGGGTCGCGTTCGCGCGTGCGTTTCTCAATCACGTCAACCTGCACACCGGCCGCCGCTACGCCGACGAGCCGGGTATGCCGTTCATCGCATTGATCAACGAAGGATCGATCGGTTATGCCAGAGCCGAGGCGCGCCAAACCCCGGCCATGCAAGCCGCATGGGCCGCGTGGCTGGCCGAGCAGCGCGCCAAAAACCCTGCCGCCTATGCCGATATTCCGGACACGATGCCGTTGCGCATGTCTGGTCGCGAAGGCGCGGCGGTGGCGCGCTTTGTGGCCTATACCGAGGCACGCATGGTCGCACGCATGAAAGCTTTTCTGCGCGAAGAGATCGGCTGCCGCGCCTTGATCTCGAACTACAACTGCGGCACGCACTACACCACGCTTCAGCCGGTGCGCGAGACGCTGTACGATTATGTGGACGACCACTTTTACGTCGACCATCCGCGTTTCCTCGAAAAGCGTTGGACGTTACCGAGCCGTTGCGGTAACGAAAACCCGTTGCGTACCGGTTGCGTGGTGCCGTGCGGTGTCGCGTTCACCCGTCTCGCCAACAAACCATTCACCGTCTCGGAATATAACTTTTCCGGGCCCGGTATGTATCGCGGCGTCGGTGGAATCATGACCGGCGCGATGGGCGCGCTGCAGGACTGGAGCGCATTGTGGCGCTTTGCCTATTCGCACCGACTGGAAAACATGTTCTCCACAAATAGTTTCGCCGGATATTTCGATGTGGCGACCGATCCGCTTTCGCAGGCGTCGGACCGTGCGTCGATCTGCCTCTTCCTGCGCCGTGACCTTGCGCCCATATCGTCGCGCGTAGCGATTCATATCGCGCAGCAGGCGGACAGCAAAGGCGCGGTACTGCCCGAGAGCGCGCAACGGGTTGCGCCCGACTGGCGCGTTGCAGCGTGGAACGCGCAGGTCGGGACGTATGCGTCAACGGCGCCTCTTGCGAACTGGCGCTTGCTGCCGGAGAACGAAGCGTATGCGACCGGCACGGTGGCATGCGTCGCATCGTTGACGAATACGGTCGGCCCCTTGGCGATTGACCAGGCGTGCGGCGCATTCACGCTGAATACCGAGCGCACGATGGGCGGTTTCGCGGAGGAGGGAAGCATCTCGGCCGGTGCATTGAAGGTGACGTTGCGCGGGACGCCCGCCACGGTCTGGGTGAGTGCGCTTGACGACCAGCCGGTGACCCGCAGCCGGCGGTTGCTGCTCACGCACTTGACCGATGTGCAGAACACCCACGTCAAATATGCGGATCAAGCGCGCAAGACCCTGCTGGCGTGGGGCAAGACGCCGCATCTCGTGCGCGTGGGACAGGCGGAGATCGCACTGAAGGTACAGCATCCCGAAGCTTACACTGTCTATGCGCTCGCAACC
Source organism: Kiritimatiellia bacterium (assembly GCA_035450385.1). Taxonomy (GTDB): domain Bacteria; phylum Verrucomicrobiota; class Kiritimatiellia; order RFP12; family UBA1067; genus DUPH01. The sequence goes on from DAOTMQ010000125.1 coordinate 9,874, forward strand.
AGCGGACGTCGCCTGGACCGAGTACCCGCCCGCGTGGTCGACGGCGCGCTGTGCTTCACCGCCGATGTCGCCCATCCGGAAGGTGCACGGCTGCTTTACGAGATCGTCAAAGAATAGCGAGTGACCATGCAGAACTTTGACATTCTGATTTTGACGGCAGCCAACGAGGCGCAGGCCGAGGGATATCGTGCACAGCTTGCCTGGCGGTGCGCGAACGGGTTGATCCCGCCGGGAACCGAAACGCGGGTGATCACCGATCCCGGCGGCCGCCGCGTGGGTTCGCTTGGTGCCACGCTGAATGTGCTGGCGCAGGTGGCGGACGGCCGGGGCGAAGTAGCCTTTGCCGGTCGGCGCATCCTCATCTGTCACTCGGGAGGCGACAGTCGGCGTACGCCAGCCTACGCGGCGCAAGGCAAGGTGTTTACGCCGGTACCGACGACAGGCCCTGCGGGGCAGCCGCTCGCGCTGTTTGATTTGATCCTGCGCACTGTGTCGGCTCTGCCCGCGCCTGCGGGCGGCCATGTGCTGATCACCTCCGGCGACGTGCTGCTCACCTTCGATCATGCGTCGGTGGATTTTTCGCAGCCGGGTATCACGGGCGTCGCCTACTTCGGGCCGGTCGAGCGTGGTTCGCGGCACGGCGTGTATGTGCCGTCTGGTTTCGGTGCGAACCCGCA
>DAOTMQ010000126.1:0-10530 GCA_035450385.1 Kiritimatiellia bacterium
GCAATGGTTGGTCAATGATCCTGAACGCGGCAGCGTGCTCACGCTGGGTGGTTCGGGGACATGGCTTGTCGGTCCGAACGGAGGAAATGTGGTCGGTCTGCCGGTCTCCAACATGTCCTTCACGGTCGCGTTCTGGCTGAAGCCGGATGCTGGCGTGCAGAATCAGGCCGGCATATATGCGTGGGGGGTGGAGAGTCAGAGCAGGCGATACAACATGATCCGGCTCAACACGCCCACATCGAACACGCCACTGATGCACACCAATTGGGGGAACAACCATGAAATCCCATACGCGCCGGGATTGATGGACGGCGCGTGGCACCATGTGGTCATCGTCTATCGCGAAGGGTATTATTCCTACTATATCGACGGGGAACTGGTGTTCAACTTTGTGGAGAGCGAAGAGCTAAAGGTGGCCGCCGGGAACTTCACGCTGGGTAAAGGTTTTTCGGCCGATCCCTTCAAAGGACTCATCGATGATTTCTTGATCACACAAGGCGCATTGTCATACGGTCAGGTCAAGGCATTGTGGCAAAACGGGACGTTGCCTGACGAAAAATCACCTGCGAATCTGTTGCCGGAGACGGCTGATGTTGAGATCGCGTACAACGGGACGTTGAGCCTTGCCGGGGATCAGGCGCTGAACACGCTAGGAGGCTCCGGCGCCGCAGGCCACGTCGTCTTGCAGGATGGCGCGGTGCTGACGGTGACGGGGGGGGGCGGTTGGACGGCGCGGTGAACGGTGATGGCCGGCTGGTCAAACGAGGGGCAGACTCCACGCTGACGCTGGGGGGACGCGTGGATGCGACCGGTGCCGTTGAGATCGCTGAAGGCACGCTGGCACTGGCCGCCCGTTTCCCTGAAGGCCTTCAAGCCTACTACCGGTTCGACGACGAAACGAATCTCGGCAAGGACAGCAGCGGTAACGGCTATGATCTGGCCGCAAGCAATGCGCCGGCCTACGCGCCCGGGCTCTTCCATGGCGCAGCCTCTTTCACGTCGGCGGACACGACTCATTTTTATGCGCCGGTCTTCCCGACCACCCTGCCGACCGGCAATTCCTCCTATACGGTCGCGGCATGGTGTAACCTCAATGCGGGCGGCAATATGACAGGACTGGTGGCGTGTTGGGGAACCGGCAACGTTGACGATAAATCTTCCGTGCTATTCCGCTTCAATTCGGCCACCAACATCCTGGCCTCGAATATGGGCAACAATTGGACGGTGAACGCTGGATACAATCTGGCGAATGACACACCTGACGGTGGTTGGCACCACATCGTTTTCACTTATGACGCCGCGACGCGCGTGCAACGCGTCTTTTTGGATGGGATTCAGCGTGGTATGAGGACGCTTTCATCCGATCTAAAAGTTGTTGGCAACATGTTCTGGCTGGGCGGCGGGCAACATGGCTCAACGTTTTTTTACGACGGATTGTTGGACGAGGTGATGATCTTTAATCGTGCGCTGGATGAGAACGAGGTGGTTGACATCTCGACCGGCGTCTTGGCTGAGTCATGGGGGACGCGCCTGACTGACCGTGTGGTGGCACGTTACGATTTTGAGGATGCGGCGGATCCCGGGCGGGATTCAGGACCTTACGGATATCATCTCTCAAAGGTTGGCAGTGTCGCGTCTGCGGCAGGCAAGATCGGACAGGCGTTGTCGCTCAACAGGACGACGCAGGGTTACCTGAAATGGGACGGAGACGTCTTCCCCGAGGCCCTGCCGACTGGCAACGCGCCCGTCACGGTCACGGCGTGGGTGAATCCTATGTCCAATGCCCATAAAGAAGGCGGTATCGTGTTTTGGGGAGTCACCGTCGACGGTCGAAGGGGGTGCCACCTGTTGCGTCTGTCGGGCAATCAGGCGGGACAGTCTGTTTTCAGGATGGTAGATGGCGTGGGGTTTGTCGGGAACGATTCGTTGCTCTCTTTCGAGCGTGGCGACAATGATGAAGGATGGCATCATCTGGCAGCGGTGGTCGGGCCGGGTGGTTTACGTTCGCTTTACATCGATGGGGCGCTTGTGGCAAGAAACCGAGTGAGTGGGCAGTCTGTAGAGCAGGGGTCCTTCTCGATTGCTTACAAGCCTAACGCGCCTTCTAACTGGTTCCAGGGGAAGATCGATGACGTGACGATCTACAACTGTGCCCTGTCGCGCACCGAGATTCTGGAGGTCTTGCGCGGTCGTCCGGATGTCCTTCCCCCCGAGCGCACGGCGGAAGTGGTGGCCGGAGCCGTTCTTGATGTCAGTACAGCGGCGCAGCGGGTCAGTGGGCTCGGCGGTGCGGGCGAGGTGCGTGTCGCGTTAGGCGGCGAGCTGACGATTGCCGATGGAGTCGGGACATTCGGTGGCGCACTGACAGGCGCGGGTAGGGTCGCGCTGCGCGGCGGTGCGGTTCAGACGCTGGCAGGTGCCGGGACGTTCAACGGCACGCTGTCGGTGTCAAACGCCACGCTGAGGATTGAAAACGCGAGCGGTCTTGTGACAGGGGCGGACGCCAAGGTTATCGTGCATGCTGGCGGCGTTATCGGCGGCAGCGGGGCGTTGGCGGGCAAAGTCGTTCTGGAAAGCGGGGCTGTCATCGCGGGCGGGGACGCCTTGACGGTAGACGGCAGCGTGACGCTGGCGGCCAATGGTGTGGTATCGCTGCCGCAGGGCTTCACGCAAGGCTCGCTGACACTTCTCAACGCGACATCCGTCACAGCACCGGACGGTGTGGCGGGCTGGCAGATTGATCCGCCGCAGCCGTCGATGGCCGTCATGTTCCGTACAGAGGAAACAGCGTTCAGCGTGGGCGTGTTCCGTCAAGGGACGCTGCTTAGCATTCATTAGGGAAAGAGTTAAACGCGGCAGCGGTCTTGCGCAAAACAGAGGATTATTTTGCGCAAAAGCGGGTTGTTCGATGTTGGAAAAACGTGGTAAGTTAACATTGCAATCCTTGAGTGAAAATTGCGGTATCCGTCGAAAGGGGACTGAGACGTGAAAAATCGTGTCAAACGGATGTTGTGTTGCGTATCCATCACGGTGTGTGCGATCTCGACGCAAGCGGTGCCCGATGGTCTGAAAAGGTCATTGACGATCATGACCCATGCATGTCGAACAAGTTATGGGTGGGCAGCGTGTTAATGGACATGATCAGAAAGATTGTTTGCGGGGTGTTTCTGGGAGCCGTGGCGGCGCAGGCGGCGGACGTGATGAGTGCGGCGTACCGCGCACAGTGGAACGCGCCCGAAGTGAAAGCGCGGATCGAGCGTGGCATCCGTGAGAACCGCATGGCGGAAGCCTCGGTACGGCTGCCCGCGGTTAAACCGGGCACGGAAGTGAAAGTCGAGCAGCTCGACCACGCCTTTTTGTTCGGTGCCAACATCTTCAACTTCGATCAGTTGGGATCTGACGAGCTGAACCGCAAGTACAAAGAGGTGTTCGGCACCCTGTTTAACGCGGCGACGATCGCGTTTTACTGGAAGACGTTTGAGCCGGAGCCGGGGCAACCGCGTTGCCTGGCCACCGAGCAAGACTCGGCGGCGTATTGGAATGCCGTCAAGGAGCCTTGGACGGAGTTTCACTGGCGGCGCCCTTCCCCGGAAAAGATCATTGCGTTCTGCGAGGCCAAGGGCATCGCGATGCACGGACATCCGCTGATCTGGGGCAACACCAAATGGAACCATCCCACGTGGATTTCGAAAGATGCCGACAAGGTGGGTGAGATGGAGCGTCTGTTCGAAAAACGCGTGCGCGAGATCTGCGCCTACTATAAGGGACGCATCCCGAGCTGGGACATCGTCAACGAGAGCGTCGATCCCGTGCCCGGAAAACCGCGGTATGGCGTGATGCCTGAAGACTACACCTTCAAGGTGTTCAAGTGGGCTGAAAGGGGTTTTCCGTCGCCGGTCTGCTTCTGCATCAACGACTCCTGGCGTGAGGTCTACCCGCCCTTCATCCGCGATCTGATCGCGCGCGGCGCGAAGATCGACGTGGTGGGCCTCCAGATGCACCTGTTCGGATCGCAGCCGGTCCTGGACCTCGTGGCCGGCAAGACGATCAACCACAACAACACATCCTGGGCACCGGCTGACGTGATCCGTTATTTGGAAGAGCTGGATACGCTCCAGCGGCCGATCCACCTGAGCGAGATCACGATTCCCGCCCCCGGCGGTGATAAGCGCGCCAAAGCGATTCAGGCCGAACTGACACGCGACATGTACCGGCTGTGGTTCTCATGGCCCAGCATCTACAGGATCACATGGTGGAATCTGGTGGATGACTGCGGGGCCAGGGGCGAACCTCTGAAATCCGGCATCTTCACGCGACAAATGGAGCCTAAGCCAGCATTCCACGTGCTGGATGGGCTCATCAACGGCGAGTGGAAGACGCGCCTGACCGTGAAACCCGCTGCGGACGGTCGTGTGACGTTCCGTGGATTTAAAGGCCGTTACCGCCTGACGTACACGGATCGCGACGGGGCGGCGAAAAACGTGACGTTCAGCTTGCTGAAAGACGGCGACGGGTTGTGAGGATAGTCAGCCGCACGGACGTGCCGCGAATGATCGCATGGATAATTCTCAACGTTCAACTTTCAAAGCTCAAGTAATGGATACGGGAAGGATGGGAACATGAAAATGACTTGCAGTGTGATCGGTGGAGTGTTAGGTGTGATGACGTTGGCGGTGGGGGCGGCGGAGACGCCGGCGCCGCTGTTCCCTTTTTTGATTTCGTATGATTCGCCGGACAACGCGGTCAGCATGGCGCATCTGCTTGATGCTCCGGCGGGCAAGCATGGGTTCGTGCGGGTGCAGGACGGACATTTTGTGACGGACAAGGGACGTATCCGCTTCCACGCGACGAACCTGACCGGGCCGGCGAACTTCCCGACGCACGCCCAGGCCGACGAGACGGCCGATCGGCTTGCGCGCTTCGGCATCAACTGTGTGCGGCTGCACTACTTTGACGCCGAATATGGCAACTTCATGACCCCTGCGGAAACCGGCATCTTCGGCAAGGGCGGATTGCCCGGTGCGTTTGGAGCGGATCCGACCAAACCCTTCCGGTTGGATCCGGAAGCCGTTGACCGTCAGGATTACCTGATCGCGGCGCTAAAGAAGCGCGGCATCTACGTCAACATGAACCTGCATGTCGCGCGTTTCCCCAAAGGGCTGAGCTTCATTGATCCGCTGATGATCGCCTCTGAAAAGGCCTACGCCAAGGCGCTGTTGACCCGCGTCAATCCCTACACCGGGCTGGCGTACACCGACGATCCATGCGTCGCGATGATCGAGATCAACAACGAGAACGCCTTTTTCAACAACTATTTCAGCGGGGCGATCGACCGCGTGTCGGGGCGTGTCGCCGAAGCGCTGCAGGGTCAGTGGAATGCCTGGCTCAAGAAGCAATACGGGACGACCGAGGCGATGAAGGAAGCCTGGAAATGGGTGTCCGTGCCGTTGAGCGGCGAACAGGTCACCGAGGGTGCTTTTGATGCCCCCGTGGTGTTCGATGGCAAGCGCTGGATCCTTGCCAAAGGGACATCCGCAGTTAGGGCCGCTGCCGAAGAGGGTGTGCTGAAAGTGACGGTGGAGCGTGGCGGCGATGAGTACTTCCCGAAGATCTTTCGCCGGATTGCGGTGCAGAAAGACAAGCCCTACACGGTCTCCTTTAAGGTGCGCCGTACTCAAGGAGAGGGGAGCGCCACGCTGGGCTTCGCGGTGGCGGATGCCAAGGACGGATGGCGCTCGCTGGGCGTGCACCAGAAACTGACGGCCGGCAAGGCGTGGAGCCAACACAGCTTCGCGTTCATCGCGGCAGAGAGCAGCGACAAGGCGGAAATTCAGTTCACGCGTTTTCCGGTGGGCGCCTTTGAGATTGACGATCTTTCGTTCCAGAGCGGCGCGATCACGGCGTTTGATGAAAAGGCGCGCATCGAGACCGCCAGCGTGCCGGTCGTGCGGAGCCGTGACTTCGCTCCTCCGGAGGCTCGAACCGACTTCACGAGATTCATTTGGGATATGGAGCATGCCTACTGGACCGGTCTCGCCGACTACGTGAAAAATGAGTTGAAAGCGAAGGCGCCCATCTCTGGCACGCAGCTCGGTTACAGCCCGCCGCAGCTTCAGGCAGAGCTGGATTATGTGGACAATCATTCATACTGGTGCCATCCGAGTGTGAATGTCAATTGGACGATCCGCAACGAATCCATGGTCAATTCGCTTTCCTGCATCATTCGCCTCGCGACGCAGCGCGTGCTGGGCAAGCCTTACACCATCAGCGAGTACAATCATCCGTTCCCGAACCAGTACGGTGCCGAGGGCCAGCCGATGCTGCGCGCGTACGGTGCGCTCCAAGGATGGGACGGCGTCTTTGAGTACACCTACAACCACAGCCCCGATTTCAATCCGAAACGGAACACCTATTTCTTCAGCATGATCGCCCGTACAGATGTGTTGGCGCACTTCCCGGCCTGCGCGGCGATGTATCTGCGCGGCGATGTGCGCGAGGCACAGGGGAACGTGGTCGGCTCGCTCGACAATGGGACGTTTTTCGATCGCCTGGTGAAGTCGCGGGCTATCACCGCCAGCATCGGCACATGCGGCATCGACAGCAGCTATGCGCTGGTTCACAAGGTGGCAATGGACTTCTCGGCCAAATCTGCCGACGAGGCGGACAGGGCACCCAAACCCGCCACGCCCACATGGGGTGCTGTGATTGTCAGCGACACCGGCGAGTTGACCTGGAACCGTGAGCGCCCCGGCAAAGCCTATTGGACCGTCGACACGCCCAACACGAAGCTGTTCAGCGGCTTCCCGGAGGGACGCGAAATCGCGCTGAGCGGTGTCAAACTGGCGATCGGGCAGACGCGTCTGGGGTGGGCTACGGTGTCGCTGACCTCGCGGCACGCGACCGGTTTCGGCGCGGACGGCAAACCGGCCACGATCCTGCTGACCGCCACCGGCGTGTCGGAGAATGAGGGCACGCAGTTTGAGACGTATCCCGGAGGCTCGGCGGCATTACGCGACCGCACGCACTGGGGCGAGGGAACGGTGCTGGTGGAGGGGGTGCCTGCTGTCGTGACGTTGCCGTCGCCCGCGGCGAAAACGCATTGTTATGCGCTCGATGAGCGCGGGGCGCGTCAGGGCGATGTGCCGGTCGAAAATGTGGCGGGCGGTTGCCGTGTCGCGATCGGGCCGCAGTACAAGACCGTGTGGTACGAGTTGGAAATCCGATAAGAAGGCCATGGCGACGGGTTTCGTTCAGTCTGGCCCGCCGCCTGCAGAACGGTAGGCAACGACGGGATGACTTGCAACGTTCAACGTTCAACCCTCAACTCTCAAGTTTAGGAGAAAGTAGAAGCGCTCCATGAAAAGGATCGGGAACAGGATATTGTGTCGGGCTCTGACGGTTCTTATTCTTGGGACTTCGGCAACGCGGGCGGCAACAGGCGTGTGGATCAAAGCCACGGGCGGATATTGGTCCGACGAGGCGAACTGGCAGGACGGTTACGTTCCTCGCAATGCGCCGGATGTCGCCGATTTCAGCGCTTTGGGTAGCGGCGAGACGATCACGATCACCCACGATATCGGTGTCGGGGCGATGGTGTTTGACGGCCCGCCGGATGCGGAGTGGTCGATCCAGACAGAGGACGGCGCTAAACTGGGGTTTGATGTAACCCCGATCACGTCTGATTTTGCTGGTGGCGAAATCCGTGTAACGGGCGGGACATTGACGCTATGGCCGAACCTGTACTTTGCGAAGCGGGGGATAGTCAAAAGCGGATCAGGGCGTCTGCGTCTGGTAAGCCGTTACGAAAGTGTTCTCGCGAATATCCGGTTGGATGACGGTACGTTGATTCTTTCTAACCGTGCGGCGTTGGTGGACAGTGTGGTGATAATGAATGCCACGAATGCCTTGCTGTATCTAGAATCAGACGCGGAAGTTGACGGCATTCAGTCATGGGTGTCTCCCGCGCCGGACATCGCGCTCAACGGTTTCACCCTTGAACTCGGCGGCACGCAACATCCGTTGGATTGGGAAGGACGCCTGACGGGGGGCGGCCGACTGGTGATGGTGCGTGGCGCACTCCAGTCGATGCCCAGTTCGCAGTTGGATCTCGAATCCGTCACGCTCGATAACGGGAGCCTGACGATCGGGAAACCGACGGGACGGACCGTGGCTTGGTGGCGTTTTGACGATGAAAACGACATCGGCAAGGACAGTGGTCCGCTCGCGAACCATCTTGTGAAGATTGGGACAGCCACGCAATGGCATCTCCACGATGACGTGCGTGGCGGCGTGTTGTCGTTGGATAACGGCGCCTATCTCGCGGGACAGGGAACGGGACTAAGCGTTGTCGGGATTCCGACGAACAACTCGCCGTTCACGGTCGCGCTTTGGCTGAAGCCGTCAGCCGGTGTGCATCAAAGCGCGATATTATTCGGTTGGGGCACCGTGAATACCGCTAGAAAGGGAATCGGCATGCGGCTGAAGTTAGATACGCCGGGAACGCCGATCATGATGGCAGATTGGGTGGGCAACCCCACTTTGCCCTATGCGGGAGATCTGCTGGATGGCCGCTGGCATCACGTGGCCATGGTCTATACCGGGGAACAGTTCCATTTTTATATCGATGGCGAACTGGTCCGGTCGTTCACAGAAAACGGTGAGTTGGCGTTGACTGCGGGGAATTTCAGGCTCGGTTTCGGATGGCTCGGAAGCGATACGGCTTACACAGGGTTGATGGACGATCTCATGATCGCTGACTGGGCGATGAGCCGCGGCGAATTGTTTGCGGTGCGGGTGAACGGTCAAGAACCTGACACATCCGTGTATGCGGTTAACAATCCGCTGCCGGCAACAGCGGCGATTGAGGTCGGCTTTATCGGAAACCTCCACCTCGTGGGTGATCAAACCGTGGCAACACTTGGCGGGGAGGGGGCCGCCGGCTGCATTCACCTGAAAAATGGCGGGATTCTCACTGTGAATGGTGGCGCGACCGCCACCTCGACAGTGTTCCGGTCGGGGATTACCGGTGACGGCAGTCTGGTCAAGCAGGGCGCGGACTATACGCTGACACTGAGCGGCGGTCACGCCTACACCGGTGCGACGGAAGTCCAAGAGGGAAAGCTTGTATTAGGGTCTGGACTTGATGTTGCGGGGTTGCAGGCGTATTACCGTTTCAATGATCCGAATCAGCTCGGCAAGGACAGCAGCGGCAACGGGTATCACCTGATCCCGAGCAACAGCCCGATTTTTGCGGCTGCCGGGAAGGACGGCGGCGCGGCCCGGTTCAGTTCGGCCAACCACGACATGCTTGTGGCCGACGGGTTTCCTGAGACGTTTCCGAGAGGGGATCAGTCGTATACGATGACGGCATGGTGTAACCCCTCCGTTGGCAACAAACAGGGGATGGCCGTTTTTTGGGGCTCCAGCACGAGTGGCTCTGCTTCAGGAGCAGGTGTCATATTCCGTTTCGCTAGTGATACCGAGATCTTGGTATCCAATTTCGGTAACAACAAAATCATCTCTGCCGGCTATAATCTTTTCGATGATGCTTTGAACGGCGGGTGGCATCATTTTGCCTGCACCTATGACAGTGTGACGCGCATCAGGCGGGTGTATATTGATGGCGTGTTGAATGATACGGAGAATCGCACCACCGTTCTGTCCGTGTCCCCACAGGTGTTTCAACTCGGGGGTGCGCCGTACAGCACGGCGAACTATTATGACGGCCTGCTGGACGAGGTGATGATCTTTAACAAGACGCTCAATCAGGGTGAGGTTCAACAGGTCATGGCGTTGACCATGGCCAGTTACAGGTCGGTTTGGCATTCCACGAACCTAGTCGCACGTTACCGTTTTGAAGACGAGCTCAATCCCGGGAAAGACAGCAGCGCGAACGGTTACGACCTCACTGCATTCGGATCGGCACGTGTGGCGGCATCGGGGAAACGCGGTAAAGCTTTGGACCTCTCCGGCTCAAGCATAGGGTATCTTTTCTGGGCGGACAGTGTCGTGCCGCCGCTGCTGCCGACGGGTAATCAAACGATGACCGTTTCAGCCTGGTTCAATCCGGTTACGGATGCGGACACGGATGGCTCAATCGTTTTTTGGGGTGACGAGGGTACCCCGTCCTATAAGGGATGTCATTTGATACGGCTACGTGGTGGTTTCGACAGCGGACGCATGGGGATTTCATACACGGACGGTGCTACGCCGAATCTGCAGACGGACATTGTCAACGGCTTGGATCGGGGCATTTGGCCAGAAGGCTGGCATCACGTCGCCGCAGTGTATGACGGGGATGGTCGTGAACTTTATCTGGACGGAGTCAAAGTGGCTGAGGACACCCGCGCCGGCCTCAATGTGGCTAGGGATGGCTTCTCTTTCTACATCGGACGCAAGGAGACTTTACCTGCCAAATGGTTCCAAGGAATGATCGACGAGGTCGAAATCTATAACCGTGCGCTCTCGCATACGGAGGTGCTTGAACTGCTCAGAGGCGGCATGGATATTCTGCCTGCTAGTACGGCTCTG
>DAOTMQ010000127.1:0-10471 GCA_035450385.1 Kiritimatiellia bacterium
CAAGTATGCGACATGCGTTCGGAGAGGTCAAGGGGGGAAAGAATCGCGAACAACGCCCTGATCGGGATCCGCTTGCGGATTTTTACGCACCCAACGTCCGAGACGGGACAACAACACAAGGCTCGGATATCGTAGCTGCCGGAGGTCGGTCGCATTGACCTGCGTGTGTCCATTAAAACTACGGAAATAGGTGTCCAGGGCGCGCGTGTTGAGGAAGGCGGTCAACCCGTAGGCAATGTCCTCCGGCAACCCGCGCCGTTCGCAATGGAAGACGTTGAGGTGATTCTCGAACCCCAACCACTCGGCATCGGGAAATGCCGCAGGGTCGACTACGCTCGCGACAATACGCCGCCTTTCCTCTTTCGAAGAGAAACGCCGAACAACCGTATAAAAGCCTTTCGGATAAAGCCATTTCTCTGTCTCGGCATTCAGCATGATCGCGTTTGGCTTACGGAACTTGTCTTTAGGCCACTCAAACCTCTCCCCAGAAAAATGCCCAGGATAGAGGAGCGGAACCGAACCGGACTCAGGGACTTGGCGCAAGTGCTGCCGCACCCTGAAGTCGACGACCGGTCCGGTTGAAACGGAAATGTCCAAATCTGCAAGGCTTGACATCAACGTTGCGGCTTGAATGGCCGGCGCCATATTTAAAGCCGTTGGCACGCGAATAAAACGTTCGGCGTCATCAGGGAAGACGATGCTGTCAAAAGGATAATCCCGACTGACAAAATCACTGAAGCTGTCGTCAGTAGATGCGGACACTGTAACGGAACCTTGCTGTTGCCCGCGTTCCAATTGAATGATGATGTTCTCCTGCAGGACATTATCGTCGCGGAAGGCTTTGTTTCGGGCGTGGAACAGATGCAAGTGCTTGAGCGCCGCACGGCTAAGCATCAACTCACGAAACGGTCTGTAATAAGGGCCGTTGCAGAAACTGCGGGGAATGATCGCAACCAACTGCCCACCCTCTTCCAACAACCCCAATGAGAGCGCGACAAAAGCGGAATAGAGGTTCACCGTTTCAATGCCGACACGGCGTAATATCGAACGGTGAACCGAGTCGCTCCGAATCTTCCTGTAGGGCGGATTCAGTATCGCGTGCGTATATTTAGGCAACGGCCGGGCGAAAAGATCTCCCGCAAGTGACGAGGCTGCGGCTTCTACAAAGTCGGTGTTCCACACCTTCACGCCGCAGTTGATGTGCGAACGATAAGCCTCCAATGTGCGATGCAAATGGGGTTGCAGCAAGTTGTCGATCTCGAAGGCATCGACATCAATCTGGTGAAAGCTCAGCTTGCTCGCAACGCATCGGTCAAGAAAGGCCGCAGAAAGCGTACCGATGCCTGCGCCGGGATCCAGAAGACGGCACTTTGAAAACGAGCCTGAACTAAAAAGAGACGCCATGAAGCGCGCGACAGACGAGGGCGTCAAGAACTGCCCAAGCTGGGCCTTCTTGCTTCCCTTTGTCTGTGCAGAAAGCGCTAGTCTTATCGCGTCTGTGTTAATGACCAAAGCAAGAACTCCTCTCAACTCACAACGCAAACCACGTTACGCTAGCCTTGTCGGTTTGTCAATCACACCACGCTAGCAATCCGTAATCGATCAGTGACAGAATGACACTGGCTCAGGTGCCTTTCCTATCGCGCTTCCCCGTGTTTTTTACCAAATCAACGTCAGTCCGTATTTTTTGAGCAGGCGGTCACTGGAAACCAGCGGCAGGTTTTCGGCTATCGCCTGCGCGACGATCAGGCGGTCAAAGGGGTCACGATGATGAGTCGGCATGTCCTGCACTGCGGCTGCATGCATCCACTCTATCGGCATGATATGCAGACCGTTCCGCACTTTTCCAACAATGTAGTCGCCGACCGACACCGGAAGCACGAGCCTCCCCAGAGCAGCCTTAATGGCCATTTCCCATACGCTTGCCGCACTCAGAAGCAGTTCTGTGTTCGCATCGGACATAACCTTGCGTGCCTTGGGACTCAGTCGCGTGTCGCCCGCCATGAACCAGAGAAAAGCGTGGGTATCAAGAAGAACCTTCATGCCAGAAAGTCCTTCATCTCAGGAACCGGCGCATCAAAGTCGTCACGAATCATGATCGTGTCTTTATCATCACCGAAATTTAGGCGGCGCGATTCAACTGGAACGGGGCGCAATTCCGCCATCGGGCGTCCGCGTTTCGTTATGTGGAATGTCTTGCCCTGCGCCACTTTTTCCAGCAGTTCGGATAAATGCGTTTTGGCCTTGAAGGCACCTATCTCTGTGATTGTGTTCATGGCAACTAGTTTAACAGTCTAGTTGTACCTGTCAAGTCTCCCTGTCATTACTTCCGCACTAGCAAAAATACGACCCCGCTTCTCCGTGAAATTACAGGCAAAAGGTTACATCCTATAGCCATAACGCTCGCACCAATCCCCTCCTGATGCCAACATTATTTGCGGCGGACTAGGCGTCGGCCAATTACGAAAGGTATAAAACCTACCGCCACAATCGGTATTGCCCCCAAAAGACATGATTTTAATACAGCCATTTGCGACTCTCTGCTGATTTCACGAAAGGCCTGAGACATAACTGAGTCCATGAAAATGAAGCCACAAAATACCAGTGGAAGAACCAATCCAGACAATGCCATCCGGTTTATTGATCGGTCATTAAACATCATTTTATTGCAGATGGCCAACACATGAGGCGATTTTGTTCTTTTGAGAAACACACGCCCAAGCAAACTGATGAAGAGCGTTATCGTAATTACACTTTCGGTCCCCCAAAACAGAATCATAACAATGGATCTCGGCTCATTGATTGATGTCATTTGTTATCTTTCCCTCGTCTTTAACATTAGACATTTCATTTTTCCAGCACCCTCAATACGCATACCGTCGACCGATACAAGGCTTTGTCGTTTTTCAACCGCACCGCCATCCTTTCGTTGCGGCCTTGGTTGCCTTACCAATTCCTCACTATAGTCAATCCTTGATAAATGAGGGATTCTTGCAATGTCACGACGCCATCATTTACCAATGACAACTTCGTACCAAACCGTCTGGAAGTGCGGCCCGATGACGATTTTTGCGCCGCCGGGTGCCGCCTCTACCTTAACCTCAGTTTTGCGTTCGCCGCGCTCGTCGAGCGCGTAACACGTCGTCCGCTTAGGGTCGGCGGGCAGAGTCAATGCGGCGGGAATCCCTTCGACCTGCATCGGCGCGTGCCCGCGGTCGGTCAGCGTGATGTGCATCTTGTCGACCTGCTTCATCACGCGGCCCGTGTTGCCCGCGTCGCCGGTCGCCGCCAGCAGGATGCTCGCGGAGCGGCCCGCACCGCCGAAACCGGTCGCGTGGCGCGAGACGAGCGAGACCGTCGCCCAGTTGAGCCGCGTCGCGCCGACCGTCAGCGACACGCCGTGCCCGAGGTCAATCGTGCGTCCGTCCGGGAAACCGGTGAACAGTTTGGTATTCGGCGCGCGCAGGGCGAGATACGCCGCGCCGGGGCGCTCCCGGCTCCAGACGATCTCGCCGGTGTCGCTGACGAGCACCCGCTGCCCGTCCGGTATTTTGCGTGTCTCGCTGGACGCGCCGTCACCAAACGTCACGCCCACTCGGTGAAGTGCCGCCAGACGCGCGTCGTGGCCGGCCGATCCAACACTGAAGGATGCCGAGCGCGTCGCTATGACCCTTTCGCGATAGGTCGTTTCGTCAGTCGCCGCGGCAACGGTCTGCACCGCCCCCTTTGCGTCGCCGCGCAGGAAGATCGCCGCGCAGGCCGGGAAGTGCGCCAGCGCATCGGTCCGCGCGATCAAGTCGAAAAAGCACCAGGGCATGGCTTGCGGCTCGAAGTCGTCGACGTAGTGATTGTAGCTGTATTGGAAAATGCCGTCCCACCCTTGCAACCGTCCAAAGATGGCCAGCATCGGTTGCGCCTCGGCACCGAATGGGTTGGGGTAAGGATGGTTGTATTCGCTGATGGTGTAGGGTTTCTCCAGCACGCGCTGGCCTGCCATGCCCAAAATGTTGGCGAGTGAATGCACCATTGAATCACAGCCGATTTTCCAAGGTTCCTTGGCAGTCAAGGAGATCCAGCCGCCAGTGGGATGACGCCAGTAGCCGTGGATGTCGACGTAATCGAGCTTGGCTTGGATGTACGACGGGCTGTAGTAGAGCTGCGTGCCGGAGATCGGCTGCCGGGCCTTCAGGTCGTCACGTATAAAAGACGCCATGCCGGTCCAATAGCGGGTTTCGGTCGCCAGCAGAAAGCGCAGGTAGTCGCGTTGCGCCTGTGGCGGCACCGCTTCGGCGGTGGTTGCGATGGCGGGGACGGATCGTTCATCGAATCCTTGGAGCGGCTCGACCACCAGCTCGGCACCGGCCCGCAACGAGAGATCGTCCAGTTCATACTGACCGACTTTGAACCGCGTCAGTTGCAGGATCGCTCGCTCGGTATCTTCGCTGGCCTCGAACACGCGCGTGACGGTTTTCCAGTCCGAACCGACGCTGACCAGTCCCTGAAGCCCCAGTGAGCGCCAGCCGTCCGCAGTCGATGCGACCGCCACGCTGAGCTTCCACGGCCCTTCGCCTGCGGTACGCCGGATACGGAAGGAGAGGGTGTAAAGCTGACCTTTTTTCAACGCGATCTGTCCGCAGATCACTTTGGCGAAGTATTCGCCTCCGTGGCGGGTCACGGCCACCTTCAGCACACCGTTTTCAACGGCGGCCAGCCCGGTGCCGGCGCCGGGCTGGAAGGACCACCGTTTGTTGTCGAACACGAGCGGGGCGTCGAAACGGCCTTCCTTGATTTGCTCGTCGCGCAGCGGCTCATTCTTCCATGTCCAGGCGGCCTGGAGCGCACCGGCGTCGGCGTAGGTTTCGTGCAGCCAGTCGTTCCACTGGCGGCGCAGATCGGCGGCGTAAGGATCAGGCAGACGGTCAAGCGTACCGCCCAGATAGGTTAAGAGCAGGGAGTCTTCATTGCTGATTTCAATCATCGCGACGCACGGTTCAGCGGTGTAGGCATTGCCGGTGTAGGGGTTGACGTGGGTCAGGAGTTTGCGGGCGTACTCTTTCTGCAATTCAATCATGCGCGGCTCAAACTGCCCGATGCCTTTGTTGGCCCACGACAAGCCCTTGATGCCGGGGAGGCCGTCGCGCTCGTCCAGTGTGCGACCGACATGCAGGTTGATGTTCACGTAGATGCCGGCGCGTTTGAATGCCGCGATCATGTAATCCAGCCGGTCGAGCTGCTTCGGATCCAGTTCGCGCTGCGTATGCGTGTCGTCGGCCAGAATCCCCTGGGTGGGTCGCGTCATAAAATTCACGTACCAGGTGTCCATGAAGTGCAAGCGCACACAGTTGATGCCGAAGCGGGCGAGCCGCGCGGCTAACTTGTCGGCGTCCGCGCGCGAAGGGAAGTTCGCGGGACCAGTCAGGTTTGTCCCATGAAAACGGATCGGTCCAGCATCGGTAACGAAATGACCGTTCTGCGCCCTTACAAAACCGTGTCGGCCCGCAGGTGCGTCCAGCAGATGCGCCACGCTCGACGCATTGTCCGGTCCGTCATACGAGATCACAAAGGGGAAGAGCGGGGCAGCCTCCTGTGCCTGTACCGCGAATGCGAGTCCGATGAGAGCCAACCACCTGTGAGCGACGTTCATGGTATCTCCTTTGTCGTGGGCGCGTGTTCTGCAAGCGTCACATACACACTGTATACATCTTTTGGAAAAAACGCCAGACCGGGCTGCGTAATAACAGTAATCGGTTAGTGACAGGGGGCACGCGAGTTTAGTGCGTGTTTTGTGTGTGTGCAGTCGGAAGCACGGGCGTCCCCGCCCGCTCTGTGAAAGGCCGATCGAGATTCCGATGCGCGGTTTGGTTCCCTGGGGAAGTGTGCGCGTCAACCTCTTGCAAGACACGTTGTTGCGGACGAGGACGCCCGCGCTTCCCGACTCTCTGCCCTCCTTTTCACCAGAAACGCATTGTCTTCGCCCCCCCTGTCACCAACCGATTACGTAATAATAATCCGCCGTTCTGGCAGAATTGCGGCCGATCTGTTATGGTTGATCCCTATCTATGAGACAGAGTAGGCCTATTCGCAAAACGTTTCCGATCAATGCGATGCTGGAGGGGCGTCCCGTTGTGGTCGTGGGAGGGGGGCGTGTCGGACAGCGGAAAGTGGAGTTGCTGTTGGATGCTGGTGCCGATGTAGCACTGGTGTGCCCAGAGTGCGTCGATGAGTTGGCGGCCTTGGCGCGTGCCGGACGTATCCGCCACGTTTGTCGTCCGTTTGAAGACACAGATGTCGTGGCGCAGATGCTGGTGTTTGCCTGTACTGATGACAAACATGTCAATCGGCATGTTTTGGAGGTCGCTCAAGCGGTACGTGTGCCATGTTGTTGCGCGGACGGCAATTGGGCGGACGGGGATTTTGTAACGCCCGCAGTGCTGCGCACCGGCGATGTCACGATCGCGGTCTCTACCAGCGGTAAATCGTGCCGGCAGTCGCGCCTGATCAAGGATAACCTGCGTAAACATCTCGATTCCATCGAAAGCTCGGATCTGTTGGTGCTTGGCACAAGCCACGAACATCTATCTGCGGAAGAGCGCGCGCCCTATCACCTTGCATCTCGTGAACGTGAACTGCTGGGCGGCATGATCCGGCAGGTCTGGGGGGTGCATGAGTTCCTGATCCTCAACACCTGCAACCGCATTGAGATTGTGGCTGCGGTTTCGCGGGAGGTTGCGACCAGTGGCATTCTGCACCGATTGTTGCGCTTGGATCAACTCCGCCCCGATCTCTATTACATGAAACATGGTTTCGATGCTTTTGCGCACCTCTGCTTAGTGACCGCCGGCATGGATTCGCAGACCCCCGGCGAAAGTCACGTGGTATCGCAACTGAAAGAAGCGGTCGATGAGGCCGTCACGTTCGGCTGGGCTGGTTCGATCATCCGCGAATTGGCCGACGCCGCGCTGCACGTCTCCAAGGACATCCACCATGAGGTCGATCCGTTGATGGACATCGCGGAGATCGAAGAGGTGGCGCTACGCTATCTCGAGTATAAGCTGCCCGGTTTGTCGCGCCGCCGCGTGCTGGTGATCGGCAGCGGAATGGTCGGGCAGGGGGTCGTCGCGGGGCTACTCGCGCGCGGCTGCGACTGCGACTGGGCCTACTTCCGCAATGCACCCGCAGTGAGTGGGGAGGAGGCGCAACGCGTACGGGTGGTGCAGCTCGACCAGTTGGGCGACGTGCTTCCAGAAGCAGAAGCGATCGTGAGCGCGGTGGATGTGCGCGAGCCGGTCCTTACCGTCGTCGAACATGCCGCACGCCTGAATCCCCAAGGCGTTGTGATGGTCGATCTCGGCATGCCGCATAACATTGATCCAGCTTTTGACCGGTGTGGTGGCGCCATCCATGTGGCCGATCTTGATGTCTTGAAGCACTGGTACCGCTCTGCGAACGGTACGCTCGACAAAATCCTGGAGGCCTGCCGCGCGATCCTCGCCGATCACCGTAGCATTTACGAACGCATGCGCCTCAGCATCCAAGGAGAGGCCAATGGCTAAATTAAAAGCTGGGACACGAAGTAGTCGGCTGGCGGTGTTGCAGACGCAGGGTGCGCTCGAACGCCTCGCCGCGTTGTTTCCGTCGCTGACCTTTGAGACGGTCACGGTTGACACCCCCGGCGACCGTGATTTGGCGACCGACCTGCGCGTCAGTCCGCCGGACTTTTTTACGCGCGATTTGGATGACGCTTTGCGCGAGGGGCGTATCGATCTGGCCGTACACAGCGCCAAAGACCTGCCTGATCCGTTCCCTGATGATCTTGGTTGGTTTTGGTTGCCTTGGGGCGAAGACCCGCGCGATGCATGGGTTCTGCCGCAAGGTAAAACGTGGGCCGACTTGCCGGAGAAACCGGTGGTGGGGGTCAGCAGCGAGCGTCGTGCGGCCTGCACGCTGCGCCGCTTTCCGCAAGCGGTGCTTAAACCGATCCGCGGCGCGATCCCTTCGCGTCTGGAACAACTCGACGTCGGCAGCTATGACGCCCTGCTGATGGCTGGCGCGGCTCTGAACCGGCTCGGCTTGGAAGCACGCGTGAGCGAGTGGATACCGCTTTCAGAACTGCCGGTGCCTGCCGGCCAGGGACGGCTGGCGGTGACCTTCCGACTGGGCGATCCGGTGCTGTCTGCGCTGCGCGCCTATTTCGTCAAAGCCGTGCGCTTTGTCGGCGCGGGTGTGGGGTCGGCCGATTATTGCACATGGGGCGGCATCAAGGCATTGCGCCATGCGGAAGTGTGCCTGTATGACGTGCTGATGGACGATCATCTGCTGACCTTCCTGCCGGAAGATGCTGAAAAGATTTTCGTGGGCAAGCGTTGTGGCGAACATACCGTGCGTCAGCCGGACATCACCGCGCTGATCGCGGATTTTGCCAGACAGGGCAAGCGGGTGGTGCGTCTGAAAGGCGGTGACCCGGGGCTGTTCGGACGGCTGGCCGAGGAGACCGACGAGTTGGATCGGCTCGCGCTGCCTTACTGCGTGCTGGCGGGGGTCAGTGCCTTGACGGTGGCCACCACGCCGACCGGCATGTTGTTGACGCGGCGCGGTGTCGCGCGCGGTTTCACGGCCTTGACGCCGCGCGCCGAGGGCGGCGCGGTGGCAGGCGTTGCTCAGACGATACGACAGAAATTGCCGCTGGTGCTTTTCATGTCGGTGCGCGTTGCGGACGCGATGGCCGGTGACCTGCTAGAGGAGGGATGGGATGCCGGCACGCCGGTCGCGGTCATCTTTAACGCGGGTGCGGATGACGAGACGGTCTGCCGCACCACCTTGTCAGCTCTGCGTGCGGGTACCGCAGAACTGCCGCAGACCGATGCTCCCGGACTGCTGGTGATCGGCTCGCCTGCCGCTACCGTCTTCCGTCGCGACACCGGCGCGTTGCGCGGGTGCCGGGTCTTGGTGACATGCAGTGAGGCGCTGCTTGAGAAGGCGGCCACGAAGATCATCGATTTCGGCGGCGTGCCGCTCTTGAAGCCGATGATCCGCCTCACGCCTTGTGCAGCGGCAACGGCAGCCGTTGAACGACTGGCGACCTACGACTGGCTGGTGCTGACCTCGCCCTCCGCCGTCCATTTCCTGATGGCGATGGCGCGTGACGTCCGTCTCGATTGGCGATGCATGCCGAAGCTAATGGCATGCGGCCCCGGCAGTGCCGCAGCATTTGAAAGCCATGGCTTCACGCCGGAGCTGACTCCGCCGATGGATTACAGTGCCGAAGGGTTGACGGCGCTCCTGCGCGAGTATGATTTTGCCGGACAGTCGGTGCTGCGTCTGCGTTCCGCGAAGGCGGGGCCGCTACTGGCGGAGGTCTTGCGCACTCAGGGTGCTCAGGTCGATGACGTGCAGCTCTACACCAACGAACCGATCGTCTATCCACAGTTGCCAGCGTTCGACGCCGTCTTCTTCGCCAGTGCTTCGGCCGTGGAGGCGTTCATCGCGCAGGCGGGAGTTGCCGCCTTAACGGACAAGACGGTGGTGACGATCGGCAAGCCCACAGCCGCCGCGCTGACAGCGCATGGACGCGCCCCCGACGTGGTGGCCGCCGAGGCTACGGTCGACGGCGCGATCGAAGCGCTTGCGCGAGCGAAAGTAATAGGCTCTTCTCATCAAGTCCAGTGCTCATGAGTTATGGATCAAAGAAAAGCGGCGATATGTCGACTTGTCGCTCCAAGAGTAAGCAACGCACGAACCAGTGCATCTAGCGTTGTGGCAGAAGGATCAGAAATCAACCGGGAAACACCGGGTTGGCGGGTTCCCAGAATCTTGGCCAAATCAGATTGGCTCAGTTTTTTCTCCTTACGGAGGCGGTCAAGTTCCTCGGCAAGCGAAATTCGCATTGCGACAATGGTTCGCTCCGCAGTATCCAATCCGAGCCAGTCGGCTGAATCCGTCACCTCATAACCCGCTGCTTCAATTTTCTTTCGTTTTTCCTTCATCGATCGCCTCCTATCAACGAGTCATACCGTTTGAGTCTCTGCTTACACAATTCGATCACGCTTTTCGGCGTCTTTTCGGTCTTCTTAGAAAACACATGGATAAGTAAGATCAAATCAGAATCCACCCTACAAACGATTCTCCATTCCGCTTGCTCATCCTTGATTCGCAACTCCAGACATCGCTTTCCTACTGACGGCATCGTACGCGCATGGGGCATTGAAATGGACAGCCCCACTTGCAACATGCCTAACAGAACACCTGCTTCAAGCCTCGCCTCGACTGAAAAAGGCGGCGACTTGATCTTCTCCCCCAAGATGACCAGCGGTTTTCTTTCCTTCACGCCGGCACTATAACAAATTCGTTATAGACAAATCAAGGCTGTCAACACGGTGGATAAGCGGTGGACAGGTTTAATGCCGCACACTGAGCAGTAGTACGCCGTGTCCCGGAAGTTCCGCCGTGAAGGTATCGGCGGTGATGACGCCGA
>DAOTMQ010000128.1:0-10348 GCA_035450385.1 Kiritimatiellia bacterium
AAACCCGCGACAGGATGGGCGGCGGCGAGGAGCGGGTGACCACCTACACGTACAAGAAGGAGTGGCAATCCCAACCGGTGAATTCAGGCGAGTTCCGCGATCCCGACTACCAAAATCGCAACACCGTCTGGATGACGTTTGACGAGCAGACGTCATACGCAAAGAACGTTTCATTCGGCGCGTACACGCTGCCGCCGTTCTTTGTGAGGTCCATCGGCTGGGCAGAGAACGCGAATGTCAACCCCGCGCCCGAGCAGATTCAGGCATGGGCAAAGAACATGTTCGCGCATCCGCGTTTCTCTCGTTCCCAAAATGTGACGAATGCGCCGCCGCCGATTCACGTCGGCGGGAACACCGTGTACTTCGGACGTTCGTCCGGCGCGCCGGAGATCGGCGATGTCCGCGTGTCGTTCACTTGGGTGCTGCCGCATGAGGTCTCCATCATCGGCAAGGTCTTCGGCAAGACGTTCGTGGAGTTTGTGGCGAAAAACGGCAAATCCGTCTCGCGTCTGGACGATGGGGTCCGGAGCGCGGAGGAGATGTTCGCCAGTGCAGCTAAGGAGAACGCCATGCTGACGTGGATCCTGCGGCTTGTCGGTGTGCTGTGCGTGTGCTTCGGCCTGAAGTCGATCTTCGGCATCTTGGAGGCTGTCGCCAAGGTCATCCCGATTCTGGGCGACATCGTCGGTGCGGGTGTCGGCTTGGTCTGCACCCTCGTCGGATTGGCCTGGTCGTTTCTGTGGATCTCGATCGCCTGGCTCGCCTACCGTCCGCTGATCGGCATCCCGCTGCTGGTCGCGTCAGTCGGCTGCGTTGTCTGGCTCAAGAAAAAGACTAAAACGAAGGGGCCTGAACCTGTGGAAACCGCTTCGTAAGCCTGACGAATGGATCTGGAGTGCGGCGGCAAGCGGTATCCCGCGCGACGCCGCTTTTCGAGCGGATGGTTCGGAAAGCAGTGCCGCGACCCGCGCGTAGCGCGGCTCTTGTCACCGCAAAATGCGCGCGCCTTCCTGCCGCCAACCGATCACATCCCATTTCTGTTCAAAACAACGTCAAAATCAAAACCAAAAAAGGAGTATCACATGATGAAGACCTCTCGTCTTTTTGTTTCCGCCGCCGCAATCATTCTATCTGCGTCCACGGCTGTTCACGCCGCGACCCTGCATGTCTCCGCCGCAACCGGCGGCAGCATGCGCAAGGCGGACGGCAGCAAGGAGAAGCCGTGGCGCGACCTGCAGGCCGCGCTGGACAGGGCGCAGGCGGGCGACACGATTCTTGTCGCCGCAGGCAACTACCTTGGCACCAGTGACCAAGGATTTCTGAAAATGACCATCCCGGTCAATATCATGGGCGGTTATACGGACGACTTCTCAAGCCGCGACGTGCTCAAGAACCTCACCATGGTGCAGCCCACCACCGCGCAGAACGGCACCTCGCGCTCGTTCGCCCTGCTGTCCATCGGCGATCCCTCCAAGCCACGTTC
Source organism: Kiritimatiellia bacterium (assembly GCA_035450385.1). Taxonomy (GTDB): domain Bacteria; phylum Verrucomicrobiota; class Kiritimatiellia; order RFP12; family UBA1067; genus DUPH01. The sequence continues at coordinate 1,484 of DAOTMQ010000128.1, forward strand.
ATTCAACGCCGGCGACGGGGGCGTCACTGTTGACGGCATTGTCTTCGACCGCGGGTTTTCAAACGGCTACCATCCGACGAAGGGCAAGCCCAAAGATGTCGAAACGGGGATGCTCGTCAACCCCCCGGGTCAGGGCATCAACGGTGATGCGAAGAACGTGGCGACGATCGTTCAGCCGCTCATCTACTTCGGCAACGGATTCGGTAATGTGACGATCCGCAACTGCACGTTCGCCAACAGTGGCAATTACGCCATCCGCGGATCATGGAGCCAAGGCAAGGTCGTCATCGAGAACAACGTGTTCATCAACAACACCTACGCCGCTATTGAACTGGCCGGCGGCGGCAAGAGTGGCGAGTTCAGCCTGACCATCGACTGCGCCTACAACACGATGCTCTTTAACTGGGCGCGGACCAATGATCTGGGCGACATGGGATACGGGTTCCGCTACATGAACAACGTCCACTCCGATGTCCACCACTGCATCATTGGCACTTCCACGCTCGGCGGTTTGGACAGGGCACGCATTGAGAACTCAAAAGACCATGAGAAGATGAAGAAGACCGGTGCTGAAAACAACGCCTTCTTCCTGAACACACAGGGCGACCTCGTGCTTCCGGGCGGCGCCAAATGGCTATTAATCCGGGCCAAGGACTTCGAGGACCGCGAGGAACTCTACAAGTACGAGGGGAACACGGAACTTTCCGGCGAGGCCCTCAAGGGCAAGATCAACGAGGCCTACTTGAACGGTTTCATCAGCGCAAACAACTCCGAATCGGTCCTGTTGGATCGCAATTCGCCCGTCAACCAGTTCCGCAGCGCGTTCGGGATGAACCTGCAGGCCGAGGGAACGACCCGCGTGGACATGTTCGCCAACCGCTATCCTCTCACCGATGCCCTGAAGCTCTTCGGCGCGGTGGAAGGCAAAGGCGCGCAAATGCCCAAGTGATTCCTCCGCGCACAGCGCGGAGGCTGGTTTCGGGTTTCATACTTCTGAGTCGGGCGCTCTTCTCTTGTTGCGACCGCGCAGTTGTGTGAGACTGAATTTGGCACCCGCGCTGGATTATAAAAAGGCGAGGAACGCATTATGCTTGTTTGCCGTCGGTTTTTCACATGCTTGGCCTGCACGTTCTTGTCGGCATCGTCAGTGGTGCTGCCGGTACTGTCGGCACCCTCATTCCGTGCCGACAAAAACTACCCTGAGATCGGTCTGCGCATGCGTGTACTCGGAGGATCGGTGCCGGAGCCGCTATCCACGCACAAAACCTACACCTACACGTTCACGCGCGACGGCGAGAGCTTTAAACAGGACAGGTTCGATGCGCAAGAGCTTTGGTACGCCACGCAAAACGTCGGCCAATGGCGCGACAGCGCGGAGAACGTGATGATCATCGGGCGGGCTTCGCGCCTGCTGCCGCGCATCGAAATGGATACAAAGCATGTCCCGCGTGATGCGTTCGAAACGGCGATGGCCGACCCCGCCACGGAGTTTGATCCTGAAAACAACGCATCCCTGACGGCGTGGGTCACAGATTTTTCCGGCTGCACCCTGCTTCAGCCGGAGAACCTGCGCACCGGATTCAACTTGACCCATGCGCTGTTTTTCCCGGTGGAGGAAGCCTCCACCCTGATTTACGCCTTTCGCGCCAAGACCCGCCTGCCGAGCGGCAAGACCATGCCGTCGGAATGGTTTTGCGTTGTGGTTAAGATCAATGACGGCACCCCGAAAAGCAAAACCCGCAAAGATTTCGAAACCCAGTTCCTCGCAAACGTTGCGGCCTTGCCGAGGTCAAGCCTGCCCGTCACCACAACGGGGACATCGAATAAACTGCCCGTTCCGGCATCCACGTCGTCGGCTACGGCGAACATCCCGGAGCATCCCAGCCGCACAGCCGCGCGTAAAAGCATCGCCAACATGAAAGGGTGGTGGTATGCCGAGACGCCCGAATACATCTTTCTTTCGGACATACGCAGCGCCGCCGGCAAGGCTCTGGTGCGCGATCTGCAGAAGAACATGCCGGTACTGCGTAGCGCTTTCATGCGTCTGATACCGCCATTCACCGACAACACCGATGTCAGCGTCGTGCGTATCTACCAAGAGCCGGATGCTTACAAGCAATATGTAGGTGAAAGCCACGAGTGGAGTGTCGGGCTTTGGTCGCCGATGCAGCGCGAATTGGTGATCCTTGCGCAAGACAGAGAACGCGAACAGATTATGCACGTCATCACGCACGAAAGTTTTCACCAATATCTCTTCTATGCTTGCAACATGATCCCCAACGCCGTGTGGTACAACGAAGGGCATGCCTGCTTCTTCGAAACCGCCCAGGTCGGCAGCCGGGGGCGTGTCAGGATAACCGAGAACTCGCGAGTCAGCCATCTGGGGCGCAATCTGGACGCCGCAGCGGCGCTACTGCCGAAACTGCTTCAATACGATTACAACGGATTCTACAACGGTTCTAAGGACCAGCGCGCGCTCAACTACACCACCGCCTGGGCTTTGATCTACTTCTTGCGCCAAGGCGTTCATGAGGAAAAACTGGAGGCCTACGCCGGTATCCTTGACGCATACCTGAGGAGTTTGGCCTCCGCAAAGGACGCCGCCGCCGCCACAGAAGCCGCTTTCGAAAACATCGATATGCCGAGGTTTCAGAAAGCCTTCGTAAACTTCTGGCGACGCCGCATAAATTCTGTCCGCAGTTTCGATATAGCTACTGAATAGCCGCAGAGAACGCAGAGGTTTTTTGGAACCGCCAAGACGCCAAGAACGCCAAGGGGAACATTGCTCGGATTTTTTTATCCACGGATAAACACAAGCTTGCTCCCGACTCTCTGTTCCCCTTTTCACCAGAAACGCATGATCTTCGCATCCCCCGTCACTAACCGATTACGCTTACCCATTACTTCTTACTTCCGCTTTGCTCGCTATTCACTGTATAATGCCCGCCCGTAAAGCCATGAAGAGGAAAGCTTTTGTTGGACTGTTGGTGACCGGGTGCCTCATAGCCGCGCTGATCTTTGTCGCGTGGCCGCGCCGTACCGCGCCTGACGCGGGCCCTAGTGCCGATAAGAACCTGTCGTCACGGCTGGCTACCCGTCCGCACCCGACACCCGCCGATCTGCCGCAACCCGCAACGGAGGCGGCGCAACAGGGCAGCGCGACGAATACACCGGTCGATGCGCCGGCCGCCGCTTCGGCGCATCTGGATGAGGCAACGCTCGAACCGCTGCGCCGCGCCTTCGTCGCGCCGCGTTTCAGCGAAGACCCCGCCCTGCCGCGTGAGCGCCAGACCCTGCTCTCCAACCGTCTGGTCGTCAGCCCCGAGAAGCGCTTGATCCCCGAAGCCGCCTCGGGTCGCCAGAACCCCACGCCACGCGGCACCACACCCTTCCTCGTGCAGTTCAACACGCCGGTCTCCGATGCCATGCGTAAGTTGCTGACCGAAGCCGGCGCGCTGGTACGCGGCTTCTTCCCCAACAACGCGATCCTCGCGGAGCTGAGCCCGGCCGCACTCGCCGCCCTGCAAGATATCGCCCAAGTGCAGGGTGCCGCTGAGTTTCTGCCCAGCGACAAGGTGCAACCCTTCCTCTCGTCGTTGATCGCCACATTCCCCAAAGAACGCACGTTGCGCGTCTCGATTCAGACATTGGCGCCCGAGGATGCCGCGCCGCTCGCCGCCGTCGTACGCAAACTGGACGGCGAAGTCGAAGCAGCCAGCGCCGGCACGCGCTGGGGCGTCGTGCAGGCCGTGCTGCCGCTCGGTGCAGTCGCCGATCTCACCGTGCGCGGCGAGGTGCAGTGGATTGAGGAGCGCCCCGAAATCCGGCACCGCAACGACATGGCCGTGGCCGCCGCGCGTCTCCATGCCGCCCCGGCATGGGACACCTGGGGCCTCACCGGCAAGGGACAGGTGGTCGCCCATGCCGATACCGGACTCGACACTGGCGTTCTGGCCACGATGCATCCCGATTTCGCGGGCCGCATCCGTGCCTTGATTGCGCGCGGCCGCCCCGGCGACCCTTCCGATCTCGATGGCCACGGCACCCACACCGCCGGCTCAATCCTTGGCAACGGCACCGCGAGCGCGGGCCAGTTTCGCGGTATCGCCTACGAGGCCGAATTGGTACACCAAGCGGTCATCGACGCCTACGGTTATTTCACGGGCTTGCCGATAGACCTTTACGATCTGTACGACGAAAGCTTTGCGCTGGGGGCCTACATCCACTCCGATAGCTGGGGTGCCAGTACCTACGGTGCCTATGACTACGACTGCCGCTCCACCGACCTCTTCGCCTGGGACCATCCCGAACATCTGGCGGTCTTCGCAGCCGGCAACGACGGACGTGACAGCGACAAGGATGGCAAGGTCGATAGCGATGCCATCGGCTCGCCCGCTGCGGCCAAGAACGTACTGGCCGTCGGCGCGACCGAAAGCGACCGTCCCGCCGGCAGCGGCGGCTACTCTTCCTACTCGTGGGGCAGCGCCTGGTATTCGCGCTATCCTGCCCTGCCGATCAGAAATGACCTGATCTCCTACAGCGCCACCCCCACACCCGTCTACCGTCAGGGTATGGCCGCTTTTTCCAGCCGCGGCCCCACCGACGACGGCCGCATCAAACCCGATGTGGTGGCGCCCGGTACCGACGTGATCTCCACAAAATCTGCGGTCGGCAAGAACGTCTGGACCGCCTACGCGCCAAACAATCGTTACTGTTTCGGCGGGGGCACCAGCATGGCGACCCCCCTTGCTGCCGGCATGGCCGCGCTAATGCGCCAGTACGCTACCGAGCGCGCCGCGATCACCAATCCCTCGGCCGCGCTGCTCAAAGCCATGATTGTGGGTGGTGCGCGCACGCTGGCTCCCGGACAGTACGGCACCAACACCACTCAGGAAATCCCCTTCGAATCGCCCAATGCGGTCGAGGGCTGGGGCCAGCCGGATGTCACCGGCACCGTGCATCCCGAAGGACGGATGATACGCCTGTTTGACCGCGTCGGACCGGCGGGCGGTGCCACCAACACCTTCGACGTAACCGTGACGACCGCCGACACGCCGCTCGATATCGCCCTGTGCTGGACAGACTACCCGGCCACCGCAGGCGCGGGCATCACGCGCGTCAACGACTTGGATCTGCTGGTAATCGCACCGGACGGCACCCCGCTCTATCCCAACGGCGGCGACGAGCGCGACAGCCTTAACACGGTCGAGACCGTACGCGTGCCCGCCGCGCAGGCTGGCGTTTACCAGATTCAGGTGATCGGCACGTCTGTTCCCTACAGCGGGGGCGCGGCCGGTCTTTACGTGCGCGGCGTGATTGCGGCCGCCCCGGTGATCGTCCATACGCCGTTGCCGCCTCAGGTGGCCGGCTCAACGCCGTATCCTGTCCTTTTCCACGTTCAGAGCGTGGCCCCGCTGGCCTCGGACGCGACCCATCTTTTCTGGAGCACCGGCGACGCCAGCGCCCCGACCGGCGGCTGGCAACAAGTCACGGCCGTTTGGCTCAGCAACGCCGTCTATCGCGCCGAGATCCCGGCCGTGCCTCCCGAGACATACGTCCACTATTACCTGCGCGCCGACCATACGGACGCAACCGCGTTCCTGCCGCCGCAGGCCCCGGATGCGACCTTTACCTTCTACGTGGACCGTACAGTTGATCTGATCGTCGGAGGCGCGCCCGCCCGGTACGGTACGGTGACGCCGCCCTACGGCACCAACACCATGATCGCCTCGGTCGCATTCACCGCATCAGCACCGGCGACCGTGCCGGTGTCTACCGGCGTCCGCCGCGCCTGCGACGGCTGGGTCGGCGATGGCGACGTCCCCGAACACGGCTCGGAAAACTCGGTCGCGCTCACGCTCAGTCAGCCCAGTACCCTCACTTGGCAGTGGGCCACCGAATACGCCCTGACCAGCCGCTACCGTCTGGCCAACACCGGGCGGGTGCTGAGCGAGACCGTCTCCTGGCACCGTGCCGACAGCCTTGCAACGACCGAAACCGCGCCGGAACTCGAAATCGTCGGCGACATCACCTACGCATTCTGCGGCTGGAGCGTCGACGGTGACCGCTGGCCGGACGCCACCTCCACCTCGCCAAATCCCGCCACCGGCATCCCGATGCACGCGCCGCGTCTCGCCCAAGGCAACTACCTGCCCTACCAGTTGGATACCGACAACGACGGTCTGAACGACTGGTGGGAGCTACGCTATTTCGGATCGGCCACCAACAGCACCCACGCTGCTTCCGATGATCCGGACAACGACAACTGGACGAACCTTAAGGAGTTTCTGGACAATACCGACCCGAACGACCCGCAGAGCGTCCCCGTGCCGCCGGAGATCACCTTTATGCCGCTCGCCCCGTTCCAAACCGTGCGTCCCCCTTGGACGGTGACGGCCACCGTGACGGATAACCTGAGCGTAGAAGAGGTCTATCTGGTCTGGCGTGAGAAGGACGACGCCGACTGGATCTTCACCCCTATGGCCTGGGTCGATTTCGATACCTTCCAAGCCGAGCTGACGCCGCCCTCGCACGGTGCGCAGCGGATCGATTACTGCGTGTACGCCGTCGATCTGCTCGGATGTTGTTTCCCTGAGCACGCCTCGATCACTCCCGTCTACAGCGTAATCGGCGATTATCTGCATCCCTGGCTCTCGGTCACCCCGGACAAATTTGAGACCTTCGAGCTATCAGAGACGCCCACCAATCCTCTTCTTTCAGTCGCCAATCTGGCCGGTCCCGATCTGGTCTGGACCGCCCGTCTGGCCGTGGCCGCCGCGCCTTTCTCGGTCACCAGCGGTTGGACGCACAGCGGCACGTACGACACCTGGGGCGTCACCACCAACCGCACTTGGAACGGCGACGCTGTCTGGTACTGCGGCGACCCCTCCTCGCGTACCTATCCCAACGCCTGCCACGCCTGGCTCGACACCCCGCCGTTCACGGTCGGCAACGGCGGCGGCCTGCTTTTCCGGCAGTGGATCCGCACGGAACACGAGACCGCCACGCGCTATTGGGACGGTGCCGTGCTGCGCATCTCGACCGACGGCGGCGCGACCTTCTCCTTGATCGAGCCGGTCGGCGGCTACCCCTTCCAAATCTCCGCCAATCCCGCCTCGCCCTTCGCGCCCGGTCACCCCTGCCTGGCGGGCGACGGCCGAAGATGGGAAACCGTCATGCTCGATCTTACCGCTTATGCCGGCCAGAGCGTAATCGTGCGCTTTGAATTCGGCTCTGATCTCTACGTGGTCAGCGAAGGGTGGTACATCGCCAACGTCACGCCCTTCGCCTGTGACACACCTGCGCCCGCTTGGCTGAAGGCCTCCGGTTCTTGGGGCGGAACCTTGGCCGATACTTGGTCCGTGCCGCTCGGACTGACGCTCGATCCCGCCGGGCTTGACTACCACGAGGAGGGCGTCGCCTGTATCCGCATCGAAAGCAACGACCCCACGTCGGAGCCGTTGATCCCGCTGACGGTACGCCGCGGCCACCGGCTCCACCTGACCGCGCACGGGCCCGGCATGGCCACAGCCGACCGCGCCTTCCTCTTCCGCACCACCCATGCCACCGTCACCCTCGCCGCCGATCCCGGCCACTACCTCTACGGCCTGCTGCTCGACGGCGTGCCGCAGCCCGGCGTGTACGATTACGCAACGGAGACCCGTACCCTGACTTTCGACAATGTCACGCAAGATCACGATGTGGACGCTTGGTTCACGATCAAGATCTGGACCCTCCAAGTGATCGCGCCGTCCTACAGCACCGCATCACCGGCGGCGGGCGCACACACTTTCCCGCACGGTACGCTCGTCACCGCATCGATCGATGATCCAATCAAGCCGCTGGAAGAGACTGTGCGCCTCCAATGCGCGCACTGGGAATTGACCGGCCACACGCACACCAGCGGCGTCCCGCCGCAGATGAGCTTCACGATCACCAACCATGCCACCCTGACATGGCACTGGATGTACGCCTTCCGTCTGCTCGCCCACGCCGGCCCCGGCGGCACGGTCGCCCCGGCCGAAAGCTGGCACCTGACCGGCTCGACCGCCTGCGTAACCGCCCATCCCGCCGTATACTACCACTTCGACGCCTGGTCCGGCAACCTCGTCGACACCTCAGCCGACGGCCCGCGCCTGACCGCCCTCATCAACGCGCCGCGCACGGTCTCCGCCACGTTCGCCCCCAACCTGACCCCGACGCACGGTGTCCCTGAGTACTGGCTAGCACAATACGGCCTGGGCGACGATTTCGACGTTGCCGCCGCGACCGACAGCGATCAAGACGGCATGCCGACCTGGGCCGAATGGCGTGCGGACACCGACCCCACCAACCCCCTCTCGCGTCTGGTGGTCACTGCCCTCGCGCCGCAACCCGACGGGTGGTCGCTGACTTGGATCGGCGGTCAAAACCGCACGCAGCGCGTCGAACGCGCCGACACGCCCGCCGGCCCCTGGAGTGCGTTCTACACCAACCTCCCGCCCACAGCGGTCACCAACACCCTCCTCCTGCCCGCTACTGCCCCCGCCGGCTTCTACCGCATCGCAGTGCCAGATTGAGCGTTGTTGCGACCACGCAGTGGTTCGCAACGACGAGTGTAAAAATGGCGGCGTTCCCAAGCGTCAACTTCGCGCATCAACCGCGACCGTTTGATTTTGCGATTCCGATGTTGCGGCAACGGCGGCGCTGCGGTATGATGACGGGTATTTGATGACTCCCCTGAAGTGAAAAGTCGGCCGGGTGGCCGAAGCAGGGGACGCGAGGTGTTGCCCGCCATGATTCGCATTCAGATTACCTGCCTATGCGCCGTATGCGTTCTGCTGGCGTCCGGTTGCGGTTCGGACTCCGGACAAAGTGCGTTGCGCC
>DAOTMQ010000129.1:0-10293 GCA_035450385.1 Kiritimatiellia bacterium
TCTCCTTTGAATACGCCGACCTGAAAGCGGACTACTTCGCTGGCCGCGAGGTGACCGACGGCGATCAGGGCCTGGCGGCCTTCAGCAAAAACCCGAAGGATGCCAAGCGCTTCAAGGTGCCGATTCTGCGCAACATCGCGCTGACCGCGCCTTATCTGCATGACGGCAGCCAGCCCGACCTCAAAGAGACGGTGCGCTCGATGATGAAATATCAGGTCGGCGCTGTCGCGTCAGAAGGGGAACTGGACGCGCTCACCGCGTTCTTGGGAACACTGACCGGCAACCTGTTCGGCAAGCCGCTCGCGCCGTGACGTGTGTTGTGTGTGGTGCTGCGGAAAAATTTGGAGTGCGGTGACAAGAGCCGCGCTGTGCGCGGGTCGCGGCACCGCTTTCCCTCTGCGCTGTGCGTGGAGACACACTTTGTCCCCACTCTTAGTCGAATACACTTAGTCTCCACACTTAGTCGATTGCGCCAGCGACGAAGTGTTTCGACGAAGTGTTTTGGACGAAGTGTTTCGACGAAGTGTAAAACGACGAAGTGTTTCGACGAAGTGTGCCTCGCGGCACCGTTTTTGCGTACCACCCAGCCGCCGTACTCCTGCTCAAAAAGCGGCGTCGCGCGGAATACCGCTTGCCGCCGCACTCCAGATTTTTTCGTCTGACTTGTGAGTGCCGAAATGGGCACAAACCACGCACTAAACTCGCATGCCCCCTGTCACCAACCGATTACCTTGTGCCCCCCCTTGCTTGCAGGTGTGGTACGGACATCTTGCCTGTGTTTCATGGGCGGGACGCCCGTGCCACGAAGGGGTTTGCAAGAGCCTTGTCCGTTGTTTCGGTTTCAGCCCATCCGCGCAAGGCGCGTCTCGCGTAGAACGACGACGCAGCGTGGGGGCTCTTTCGCGACAATCTCGCGGCCATTGCGCGCTTCGCGAAGAAGACGCGCCTTGGCGGTGATCCTCTCGTACAGTTGCTTACGACCGACACCGCTTACACCTGCGGCGACGATCCCGTGGGGCTTATGTTCGACAAGCAAGATCTGGGGCAGAGCGGCAACACGTGGCACTCAAGCGGCAACGGCACTTGGCGCGGCAAATACTACGAAGGCGGCTGGGCACTCATCAAGCCTTGGTCGAAGACACCCGACGGCGACTTCGACCTCATGGCGCGCGGCGTCAAGGAGCCGATTCATCCTCGACGGCAAGCGTGAGGACAAGACATCGACAACCGAGTTCAAGGAACTCGAGATTTTCCGCATCCGGTAAAGGGGTGGTGAATAACGCTCTTTTAGGTTAAACCAGGCTGTGCCACATTGTGTCCGCGCACTTTGATGTGTAGCTCGCGCAGTTGCTTTTCGGTGACCTCTGAAGGTGCGTTCATCATCAGGTCTTGCGCCTTCTGGTTCATCGGGAAGGCGATTACCTCGCGGATGTTGTCTTCGTCGGCCAACAGCATGACCATGCGGTCGACGCCCGGCGCGATGCCGCCGTGCGGCGGTGCGCCGTACTTGAAGGCATTGAGCAGGCAGGAGAATTTTTCCTCCACCACCGACGGGTCGTAACCCGCGATCTCAAACGCCTTGTACATGATCTCGGGCTGGTGGTTACGGATGGCGCCGCTTGAGAGTTCGATGCCGTTGCAGACCACGTCGTACTGGAAGGCGAGAATCTCAAGCGGATGCTTGTTCAGCAGGGCATCCATGCCGCCCTGCGGCATGGAGAACGGATTGTGCGAGAAGCCGATCTCGTCGGTTTCGGGGTCCTTTTCGAACATCGGGAAATCCACGATCCAGCAAAAACGGAAGACGTCCTTCTCGATCAGGCCGAGGTCATGACCGAGCTTGCTGCGGATGTCGCCACCCATCCTAGCCGCCTTGTCCGGTTCGTCGCACAGGAAGAAGAGCACGTCGCCATCCTGCATGCCGCCCATCCGCGCCAGCTCGGCCAGCTCGTCCGGCGTCAGGAACTTTTGGATCGGCCCCTTGATCGTATCGCCGTCCCAGATCAGGTAGGCGAGACCCTTTGAGCCCAGCGTCTTGGCGTATTCCACCAACTTGTCGAAAAAGCTGCGCGGTTTGTCCTTGATGCCCTTGACCGGAATCGCGCGCACGGCCGCGCCCGCCTTGACCGCTCCGGCAAAGGCGTTGAAACCCGACCCCTTGAAAAGTTCCGAGCAGTCGAACATCTCGATCGGGATGCGCAGATCCGGCTTGTCGCTGCCGTATTTAAGCATCGCCTCGCGGTAGGGGATGCGTATCCACGGCGTGGTGTCCACCGCCTTTTGCGAGAAGTGTGTGAAAGTCTTGTAAAGCACATCCTCGACAACGGCAAAAACGTCATCCTGCGTGACGAATGACATCTCGATGTCGAGCTGATAAAACTCGCCCGGCGAGCGGTCGGCGCGCGCATCTTCGTCGCGGAAACACGGCGCGATCTGGAAATAGCGATCAAAGCCCGCGACCATCAGCAACTGCTTGAAGAGCTGCGGGGCCTGCGGCAACGCATAGAACTTGCCGTGGTGTATGCGGCTCGGCACCAGATAATCGCGCGCGCCTTCGGGCGAGCTGCATGTCAGGATCGGGGTCTGGTACTCATTGAAGCCGTGCGCCTCCATCGCTTTCCGCAGGAAAGAGATGATCTGCGAACGTAGCAGGATGTTGTTGTGGATGCGCTGGCGGCGCAGGTCCAAGAAGCGGTATTTGAGGCGCAGGTCCTCGGGGCCGTCCTCGTCGCCCGGCAGATAGAGCGGGGTCGCCTCTGCAGCCGACTCCACGATACAGTCGTTCGCCACGAGTTCGACCTCGCCGGTCGGGATATCCGGGTTGATGGTCGAGGCATCGCGCGGCGTGACTTCACCGGTGACCGTGATGACGGTCTCAAGTCTGGCCCGGCTCAGCGTTTCGAAAAAGGAGCGGCTGGGATGAATCACGACTTGGGTGATGCCGTAGTGGTCGCGAAGGTCGATAAACAGGATGCCGCCGTGGTCGCGGACGCGGAAGATCCAGCCGGAAAGTTTAGCGGTGGTGCCCGCATCGGAGGCCCGGAGCTGGTTGCAAGTGTGTGTGCGGTAAGGGTGCATCATTTTTATCCTCGAAGAAAAAACGGGGCCACTCTATCAAAAAAAGGAGGATTTAGGAATTAGGATTTAGGAGTTTTAACGCGAGTTTTAACGCGGCGCAGAGATGCAGAGGTTTTTTGTGGCACTGCTCGGTTCTTTTATCCACAGGTAACGAAAGGGACAGGTGTTTAGACGACTTAGACGACTTTGGTCTTCCATCTCCATCCCATTTATTGTACCCTATGCCTCGCTGTTCTCCTTGTATTTGCACCGCCGAGTGCGAGTGCGTTTTTACCGTTTTACGGTAATAGGCCATTACGAGCCTTAGATTTAATCACAAGGAGAACAGCCTTTTTTGTTTCAAGAACGCTCCTAAATCCTAAATTCTAACCTCTTCTTCAGGGACGTTTTCAACGGAGTTGAACCGCACCGCGGAAACATCAGTGTTGCATCTGGCGGGTGAATAGGCGAAAATCAAAAGCCGTGTGATGAATGGAACTCAAAAAGCGGAGATCCACGGTGTGCCCGGCGAGCGGGCGCGCGCGACAGGTGTGGTGCGCGCGCTCTGGCCCTTGCTGGCTGCGTTGTTCGCGTGTGGTCTCTTTGCGGGAGCGGCACTGCCGCAGGTGACGCTGGGCGTGGCCGGCGTCGGCTTTTTAGCGGCGGCGGCGTTTCTGGTCTGGGCGGTGTGCGACGGTCTCCGGGGTATTAATGCGTTTTTCAAAGGCGCGCGCGGCGAGGAGAGCGTGGCGGTGCTTCTGGCCACGTTGCCACGTGGCTACCATGTCTTTCACGACTTTGCCTGCGGCACTCCGGGTGCCATCGACCATGTGGTGGTCGGACCGAACGGGCTCTTTGCCATCGAGACCAAGTGCTGGTCCGGGCGTGTTACGTATGAGGGTTCTGGCTTGCGGGTGAACGGTGCCGTGCCGAGCCGCCCGCCGCTGCGGCAGGCACGCCATTCGGCCCAGATGCTGACGCGCTTTCTGGGTGAGCGACTGGGAAGCGCGCCGCCCTGTACACCGGTGGTCTGCTTTGCAAGTAACACCTTCGAGCCGGACCACTTGACGGTGGACAATGCGGTGGTTTGTAATGCGTCGGCGCTTCACTCGTTGCTGGTGACGCATGCGGGCCATTTGACGGCAGATGAATGTGAACGGATCGTTAAGGTGATGGAGCAGAAAGAATTATGATGAATCGGCGAGCAGGGATGTTCTGGATGGTGGCGCTCGCGCCGATGATCGCCACGTGGGCGGCGGCGGACAGGGGCAACGGGCAGCCGGTGCCGCAACCTCACTACGGTGACGTGGCGCAGAAGGTGGCGCGCGTGCTGCCGGCCGCGCACCTGTTGCAATATCCGCTGGGCGACGAGATTTCGCAAAAGGCATGGACCAATCTGATCACCGCGTTCGATTTCGACCGCAGCTACTTTTTGCAGAGCGATATCGCCGCGTTCACAAACATGCAGACGCGCATCGACGATGCCGTGAAGGCGGGGGATGTCTCGTTCCCGTTTGAGGTCTACCGCGTGTTCCGTGCGCGGCTTGAGGATCGCTATGCCTATGTGACCAACCTGCTTGAAACCGGTTTCACGTTCACCGAGGATGAATCGTATACTTGGAAGCGCAAAGATGCGTCTTGGCCGGCGACACAGGCGGAGCAGGATGAACTGTGGCGCAAACGCATCAAAAACGAGGTGCTGGCGCAGCTTATCGGTCGTGAATTGGATCGCGCCGCAGCGACCAATACCGCCGCTGCCGTAACGAATGATGCGTCTGCTGCTGCAGTAGGCGGCACGGCGACCAATACGCCGCCGGTGCTGACGCCGCAGGAGAATGTCGCCAAACGCTATAAGCAGTTCATGATCGTTATCCAGGACATGGACGAGGAGGCGATCTTGCAGCGTTACCTCAGTGCCGTGGCGATGGCGTATGACCCCCACTCCGATTACATGTCGCCGATGCGCAAAGAGGATTTTGATATCGACATGAACCTCTCGCTTTGCGGCATCGGCGCGCAGCTCCGCTCGGAGGACGGCACCGCGATGATTGTGGAGGTGATTCCGGGCGGTCCCGCTGATCGCGACAAGCGCGCCATCCGGCTGACCAAGGGCGACAAGATCATTGGCGTAGGACAGGGCGACGGTGCCATCGAGGACATCGTCCATCTGCCACTCAACAAGGCGGTGCGTAAAATCCGCGGCGAGAAGGGCACCAAGGTGGTGCTGAGCGTGATCCCGGCTTCTGATCCTTCTGGCACCTCGACCAAGATCGTCGATCTCATCCGCGACGAGGTCAAGCTGGAGGAGCAGGCCGCCACCGGCCGCGTGGTACGCGTGACGTTGCCGGACGGTGCCGTGCGTAAACTGGGCGTGGTCAAGCTGCCGACCTTTTACGGCACCATGGACAAGCGCCCGAATCAGCCCGGCTTCCGCAGTGCGACTGTCGACGTGGCCAAGCGGCTGGCCGCGTTCAACAGCGAGAATGTTTCGGGGCTGATTCTTGATCTGCGCGATAACGGCGGCGGTTCGTTGCGCGAGGCGGTCAGCCTGACCGGCCTGTTTGTGCGCAGCGGACCGGTCGTGCAGGTGCGTGAGGCGCGACAGATCGTCGTGCTGCCGGTGCCCAACATGGATCCGGCGATGGCCTTCCGCAAGCCGGTGCTCGTGCTGATCAACCGTGCCTCGGCTTCGGCCTCAGAAATCGTGGCCGGCGCGTTGCAGGACTACGGACGCGCTGTGCTGGTGGGCGATACACAGTCGCACGGCAAAGGTACGGTGCAGACTGTGATGCCGCTCGGATCGGAGAAGTTCGGTTCGATGAAGGTGACGACCGCGAGCTTCTACCGCATCAACGGCGCTTCCACGCAGCGTAAGGGCGTGGGCGCGGACATCGTGATTCCCTCGACACTGGACGGACTCGACATCGGCGAAGACAAACTGCCGGGTTCGTTGCCGTGGACCCAGATTGAACAGGCGCTTTACATTCCCGTCGCCGATGTCTCGAAGTTCGTGCCGCAGTTGAAAGAGCACTCTGCCAAACGTCTGGCTGACAATGCCCGCTACGCGCGTTACTGCACGCTGGTCCGACATGTGCAGGAGGTCAACGAGCGGAAAGAAGTTCCGCTGGAGATCAACGCCCGCCGCAAGCTTATGAAGGCTGAGAACGAGATGCGCAAGTTGCAGGACGACGTGCAGGACGCCTCGAAAGCCGAAGGCAAGGAGGACGATGTGGTGCTCGATGAGGCGCTCAACATTCTGTCCGACCTGGTGACGCTGACGGGCGGGGCCGACATCCCGATGGAGACAGAGGGCGATCTGCGTACGCGCATGATGCGTATCTTTGGGCAGGATATTCGTTAGTGCATGAGTTCATTAGTGCATTTGTTTTGGCACTGCTCGGATTTTTTATCCACAGATGGACACAGATTACGCAGATTGTTTTGGTGGATGGGAGGAACAATGAAGCTGAAATTTACGAAAATGCACGGTGCGGGCAACGACTTTGTCCTGATTGATGACCGCGATGGGCATGTGCCGTGGGAGGATCACTTCCTGATGGCCGCGCTGGCCAGCCGCCGTACCGGAATCGGGTGCGAAGGGGTCATTCTGGTCCAGCATTCGGACAAGGCAGACTTCCGCATGCGCTTTCTGAACCCGGACGGGACGGAAGTGGAGATGTGCGGCAACGGCGCGCGCTGCGCGGCGGCCTTTGCCAATCGGATCGGCGCTAGTGGCACCGCATTGACGATGGAGACGATGTGCGGGCTGGTGGACGCGCAGTTGAATGACAAGGGTGCGTGCGTCTGGATGCCGGAACCCGTCAAAAAGAATTACGGATTGGAGCTGAAGGTCGGCGAGGAGACGATTCGCGGCGATTTTCTGGTGATGGGCGTGCCGCACTTCGTGGTGCAGGTGCCGAATGTCAGCGCGGTCGATGTACAGGGGTTGGGTCGGGCGTTGCGTCTCCATCCCGCATTTGCGCCGGACGGCACCAATGTGGACTTCGTGACGTTCCGTGCGCCCAACCGCATGACGATGCGTACCTACGAGCGCGGGGTCGAGGCCGAATCCGGTGCCTGCGGTACCGGCGCGGTCGCTTGCGCGGTGGTGGCGGTCGAGACGGCCGGTTTTACGTTGCCGACTCAGGTTAAAATGCCGTCCGGCTGTGATTTGATCATCGACGGCGACTGGCGTCACAACAAATGTACCGGCCTCACGCTTACCGGGCCGGTCAAGTTTGTCTATACTGGCGAGGTTGAACTGGATGACCTCGATATGAGCGGAGAGATTGACTGACTGTCTGGCAAAAGAAGCGACGGTGGGACAGACGCATTTTATTTAGGATTTGGGATTTAGGATTTAGGAGTTTTGGAGTGTGAAGCGTCTTGCGAGCCCAGTCAAAAGACGGGACGAGCGTCTGCTCGTCCGGGCGGCGTTCCACGCCGCCGCTTTTACCCTCGTCGTTGCGAGCCACTGCGTGGTCGCAACAATCGATCCCGATTAGGATGAAACCTGAACCCCCGAAACCCTGAAACCAGAAACCAAAGGTTGAAGATGTCCGGTCTTAATCAAAAAATCCGTTGCACGTTGTATTGCTTTTGCATCTTTGCAATTGGCATGTTGATCGTCTTTTTCCCGGTGTTTCCCAAATATGCCGGGCTGATCGCACCTGACTCGATGCCGTTCTTCGCGTGGCCGTGGCGGACGCCACACATTGAGAATCTGTTGGCCGGCGGAACTTTTTCACCGCATAACCTGTACTGGTTGATTCTGCACCCGCTTTACGCACACGAACTGACCTACATCATTGACACTTTGGTGCTGACGCTTGGCGCGGTTTACTACCTGCGTGCGCAACGTCTGCACCCGTTGTCCGCATGGTTCGGTGGCTTGGCACTCGGCTTCTGCGGATACACCTTCACGCTTTTCAGCGCCGGGCACCGCGGTTATTTTCACATGTTCTCCTGCGCGGTCTGGGCGTTCGGCCTGATCGCTCGCGGATTCGCGACACGGCGGCTGGTTCCGTTTGCCCTGCTGGGACTGGTTCTCGCGTGGGGCGTGCCGTATCAGCCCGATGTCCTGTTGCTTGTCGGTGCGCTGGCCGCCGCCTACGTGCTCTGGCTGACGTTCTCAAACGCGGACGTGGAGGCGCCGAGTTCCTCGCAGTCGGCAATTGGCAATCAGCAATCGGCAAGTGCCGACCCAAAATCTAAAATCAAAAATCTAAAATCAAAAATCCTCACCATCTGGCCGCGTTTTGCGATCTCGCTCGCCGTGCTCGTGCTGGCCGGTTTTGCCGGTGTCCGGTCGGCGGTGACCACGCAGATTGCCAACCGCGATGCGCAGATCGCCAGCGTGAGTGGCCGGTCATCGACCGAGGAAAGTGCAACGGACACGCCCGAGAAAAGTGCCGCCGAACGGCGCGAGCGCTGGCTGTTCGCGACGAACTGGAGCCTGCCGCCCGAGGATGTTCTGGAGTTCCTTGTGCCTGGCGTTTTCGGCAATGACTCTGGACAGCCGCCGTATCCCTACTGGGGACGTCTCGGGCGCCCCCACGACAGCCTGTTCCAAAAGGGCCGCATGATGCCCAACTACCGGCAACATACCGTCTATCTTGGCCTTATCCCGCTGCTTTTCGCGATCTTCGCGGCCTTCTCCCGTCCCGGACGAGCAGACGCTCGTCCCTCCCCGGAAAACGAAATTCCTAACTCCCAACTCCCAACTCCTAAATCCTCAATCCTAACTCCTAACTTCTCCGACGTTCCCTTCTGGTGCGGCGTCTGGCTGGTCTGTCTGCTGCTGGCGATGGGACGCTACACGCCGCTTTACCGCCTGTTCTATGCGCTTCCCTACATGGATTACATCCGCGCACCGGTGAAGTTTCTGCATCTGCTAGAGATCGCTACCGCGTTTCTGGCGGGGTTCGGCATGGAGTTGTTTCTGCGCGACGAACAAGGTGGATTGCGGCGCAGATTGGTCAAGTTGGCATGCGGCATGGCTGGCGTGTTGCTGCTCGGCGTGTTGGTCGCGTTGACAGTGCGCCCGGCGCTGGTCCGGCACATCACTGCCCTTGGACTGGGGCAGGTGGCCGATGCGCTAGGCGGCTACACACTGCGCAACACCGTCCGCGCCGCAGGGCTGGCGGTCGTGGTCGCGGGTGCCCTGTGGGCTGTGGTCTACCGCATCCGCGATGCTCGCGCGCCTTGGGTGTTGGCGGCGTGCCTGATCGCACTGCTCTGCCTTGATCAGGCGACTGTCGCCCGGCGTTATGTGCGGCCGATGGAGTTGGGGCCACTCTATCGCGAGAACGCGGTGGTGAAAGCGCTCAGAACGCAGGCCGGTGATCGCACGCCGAATGTCGTCAGTTACGCCACACAGAATGTGCCGGGGCACGAATGGTTCAGCTCCTCGCTAGCCTTCAACGGCATCCGTAACTTAACGCCCAGCCAAGACGATATGGGCGGCGCATACGGTCAACTTTTCACCGCGCTGCAGAAGGACGCGCTCAAGTTGTGGCGGCGGCTGCATGCGCAGGCGGTGATCGTGCCGCGTAAGAGCGCCGAGAGCCTGATCCGCGCCGGTGTGTTGCGTCCGCTGCTGGATTTTGAACTGGGGGCCGGGACCGTACGCTCGGTGCAACAGCCCGGCGAGCAGACCTTGACCTTGGCGACCGTGGTACAGCCGGTGGTTGCGCCGTATTTTGTTGCGGAGTGGCTGGGAGACATACCGGTGGCGCGTCATGCTGAAACGGCGGCGACCTCCGATCTGCCTGTTTCCGACGCTCCGCGTGTGGAGGGCCAGACTGGTGGCGCGGCGAAGGTGGAAGTGCTGACTGTGCGTGGACGACCGGGAGTGCTGGCGACGCGTGTACGGGTTTCTGCGCAGGTTCCCGGCCTACTGGTGTTCGATGAGCGGTTGCGCGACCGCCAGCAGCTTCTGGTAGATGGTGCTCCCGTGCAACTCTATACCGTTGATGGCATCTGGCCCGCCGCACTCATCCCCGTCGGCGATCACGAGGTTGTGTTGCGTGCTTCCAAGCAGCCGGTCGCCCTACTCGTCAGCGCATGTGCCGCGCTAATTGTTCTAGGATGGGCGGTCATCCACATGCGTAAGCCTAAGAAGAGCGGCGGCAGGCGGTATTCCGCGTGACGCCGCCGTTTTTTGAGCGCTTCAAACCGGGTTGACAATCCGGACCCGCTGGCGTACGCTGTGACATCAAACGGCCGGGGTGTTCT